>CAYSCH010000305.1:0-9042 GCA_964429355.1 uncultured Planctomycetaceae bacterium
GAGCGATCGATCCGGAGGACTTCCGCCGCTGCTGGCACAACCTCGAAGAACACGTCGTTCGCGACCTGATCCTCGCCGGAACTCGCCCGGATGGCCGCGGTTACAAGCAATTGCGCGACATCACCTGCCGGGTCGACGTACTGCCCCGAGTCCACGGCTCCGCACTTTTCCAGCGCGGTGAAACACAGGCCCTCGTCACGGTCACCCTCGGAACGCCGCGAGACGAACAACGCGTCGACGGCCTTGCGGAAGAGTACAGCAAGAAGTTCATGCTCGATTACTACTTCCCCCCCTTCTCGGTCGGCGAATGCCGCCCGATCCGAGGTCCCGGACGTCGCGAGTTCGGCCATGGTGCCCTTGCCGAGCGAAGCGTCAAGTCGGTGCTGCCGGCTCCGGAAGATTTCCCCTACACAATCCGCATCATCTCCGACATCCTCGAATCCAACGGCTCGAGTTCCATGGCGAGTGTTTGCGGTGCCACGCTCGGCCTGATGGCCGCCGGCGTGCCGATCAGCAACCCCGTTGCCGGTATCTCCACTGGACTGGTCAAAGAAGGCGATAAGTGGGTCCTGCTCACCGACATTATCGGCGACGAGGACCACTTCGGCGATATGGATTTCAAGATCGCCGGAACACAGAACGGTATCACGGGTATCCAGTTGGATCTGAAAACCGCCGGCATCAGCGAGGAAATCATCCGTGCAACCTTGCGGCAGTCTCGTGAGGCTCGCATCGAGATCCTCCGCAACATGTTGACCGCGATCTCCCGCCCCCGTAAGGAGACCTCGCCCAACGCGCCTCGCCTCCTCCAGATCACGATCGATCCGGAGAAGATCGGCCTGTTGATCGGCCCTGGCGGCAAGACCATCCGCGCCATTCAGGAGTCCACCGGCGCGTCAATCGACGTCAACGACGACGGAGTGGTCACCGTGGCTTGTGCCGACGCGGCAGGAGCCCAGGCCGCTTATGCTCAGGTCGAGGCTTTGACGGCGTCGGTCGAGGTGGGCAAGATCTACGACGGCAAGGTCATCAGCATCAAGGACTTCGGCGCGTTTGTCGAAATCCTGCCCGGCAAGGACGGTCTCTGCCATATCAGCGAACTGTCGGAACAGTACGTCTCGAACGTATCCGACATCTGCAAGGTGGGCGACCGCATGAAGGTCAAGGTCATCGCCGTCGACGACCAGGACCGCGTTAAGCTCAGCCACCGGGCGGCCCTCCGAGACGAGGCCGCTCCGAAGGATGAAGCGGGACAGTCCGACAGATGATTGGACGCCCCGAGCCGATCGGTTCGGGATTGACGATTCAGCAGGTTTCGGGGGGCCGTGCTCGCGCAGGCCCCCCGCATTCGTCTTTCCTCCTTGTTGTTCTCCCATGACAGCCAAAACGTCTCACGGTTCTGAAAACGACGTCAACCAGCGGCTCGTCGATCAATATACGGAGATCGCGAGGCTGGCGGGCGGACTGGCTCACGAAATCAAGAACCCGCTCTCCACGATCCGCCTGAACATGGAACTCCTGGCCGAAGACTTTGCCGAAGGAGAATCGCTCCGTGAGCGGCGAGCCCTGGCCAAAGTGCAGGTCGTTCAGCGGGAATGCCGCCGTTTGCAGGAGCTGCTCGACAACTTCCTCAGTTTTGCCAAGGTGCGAAAGCTGAACCAGCAGCCCAGCAACCTGAATCTCCAGGTCAAGCAGGTCATCGATTTTTTCCGCCCCAAGGCTGGGGAAGCCGGCATCGAAATCGTCGACTATCTCGCCGCCGACCTCCCCACCGTGCTCCTCGATCGCGAGTCCTTCCACGGGGCGCTCTTGAACCTCGTCATCAACGCGGAACAGGCCATGCCCAAGGGCGGACAGATTGTCATCCGGACCAGTACGGTCGGTGACGAAGTGGTGCTCGACCTGATCGACACAGGCTGCGGAATGAGCGCCGAAACCCAGGCCCACATCTTCGACGCCTTCTTCTCCACGAAAGGATCCGGCTCCGGTCTCGGCCTGCCCACCGCCCGAAAAATCATCGAGGCCCACGGCGGAACGATCTCGCTGCAAAGCGAACCGGGACGGGGCACGCAGTTCACGATCAAGCTGCCTCTTCCGGCCCGGCTGGCCGATCAATCGATCCGGGCCGAGTAAGAGTCCGTTCGGAAACGGAGACTGGATCCCAGCGGTTGTGTGTTGGATCTGTGGGATCCACAAGATGCAACCTGCCTGTCGCCATTTCCGGATCTGGCCGTACTTGTTCGCTCACCCCCATGTCCGCTATTATCCAGGGACTATGACTGCAAAGGCAACCCAACTCAGCTCCGACAAGGGCGATCGAGCAGCGATCCGAGTCCTGATCGTCGATAACGATCAGGCCCACGCTATGGCCGTTGAAGAGAGCCTCGATCGGGTGGGATACTCTTGTCATGTCGCCATCAGCGGCGGCGAAGGAGCCCGGCTGATCGAAGAAGAAGGCCCCTACGATGTCATTATTACCGATCTGGTCATGAGCGACATCGACGGCCTGGGAATCCTCGCCAAGGCGAAAAACGAGATGCCTGAGGCGGAAGTGATCCTGATGACCGGCCACGGGAGCATCCCTTCGGCCGTCACGGCCATGCAGCAGGGAGCCTTCAACTACCTGCTCAAACCCCTCGATATCGGCCAGCTTCGCACGGTCACCGAGAAGGCCGCTGAAAGCACCACCCTCCGCCGCACCAACCTGGAGCTCAATCGCCGCCTCGACGAAAAGTTCGGCTTTGAAGGTGTCATCGGCGACAGTCCGCAGATGCGCGACGTGATCCAGCGCCTCCAGCGAATCTCGCCCACCGGCGCAAGCGTGCTGATCCAGGGCGAAACGGGCACGGGCAAGGAACTCGTCGCCCAGGCAATCCATCAGAATAGCCCCCGCAAGAACAAACCTTTCGTCGCCCTGAACTGCGCCGCGCTTAGCGAAAACATCCTGGAGAGCGAACTCTTCGGCCATATCAAGGGGGCTTTTACCGACGCATCCGCGGATCGGGTCGGCAAATTCGAGTACGCCCACGGCGGAACGCTGTTCCTGGACGAAGTGGGCGATATGCCCATGGCGACCCAGATCAAGCTCCTCCGCGTTCTGGAAAACGGGGAGATCACGCGGGTCGGCTCCAATGACCCCATCAAGGTCAACGTGCGGATTCTCTCCGCCACGAACCGTAACCTGGAAGAATCGATCGAAGCCGGCGCGTTTCGTCGCGATCTGTACCATCGGCTCAAGGTGGTCACCGTCCGCCTCCCCGGCCTGGCGGAACGAAGTGCCGATATTCCGGTGCTCATCGACCACTTCATCAAGGTCTTTTCGGAACAGCACGACAAGCAGATCAAAGGGGTCTCCTCCATGGCACGGCGACGACTCCTGGCCTACCCCTGGCCCGGAAACGTTCGCCAATTGCGAAATGTCGTCGAGAGCATGATCGTCGTCGACTACGACGGGCTGCTCGACCTGGACGATCTGCCGGAAGAACTCGTGGAACTCGGAGAGCCCCCCGCCAACGAGCCCGCCGGCAACTCTCTGGCGGCCCTCGTCGGCAAACCTCTCGAGGAAATCGAGCGGCTGTTCATCGCCGAAACCCTCCGCGTGACCGGCGGCAATCGTGAAGAGGCCGCCGGAATGCTCGGCATTGGCGAACGAACCCTCTATCGGAAGATCAAGGAATACCAACTGTAGGGTGCGTCTTGACGCACCGCAGACGAGCCGACCCCGATTGACGGTGCGTCGAGACGCACCCTACGTCTCCATGCCCACGATCCACAAACTCTCCCAGAGCCTCATCAACAAGATCGCTGCCGGTGAAGTCATCGAACGCCCGGCAAGTGTGGTCAAAGAGTTGATGGAGAACGCCGTTGACGCCGGGGCGAGCCGAATTGACGTCTCCGTGTCTGCGGGCGGGGCGGAGATGATTCGCGTGGTCGATAACGGGCACGGCATCGAACCGGACCAATTGCCACTGGCGATTGCCAGTCACGCCACAAGCAAGCTGAACACCGCAGACGACCTGTTCTGTGTCGGTACCCTGGGCTTCCGCGGCGAGGCTATCGCCTCGATCGCCGAAATCAGCCGGTTGGCAATCCGCAGCCGCACCGCCGACGCTGCCGGCGGAGCGGAGATCGAAGTCGTCGGCGGTGCCGTTTCTGAAGTCACGCCCTGCGGATGCCCCCCCGGGACGGCCGTCGAGGTCCGCAACCTGTTCTACAACACGCCGGTCCGCCGCAAGTTTCTCCGGTCACCCCAAACCGAGCTGGGCCACCTCAGCGAAGCCTTCACGCGGATTGCCCTGGCCAGCCCCTCGATCCACTTCACCCTGCGACACAACGATCGCCTCGTCTTCGACCTGCCCGCGGTTGGGAGCTGGTCGGAGCGCATCGGCAAAGTCCTCGGCCGACAGGTCGGTCAATCCCTTATCCATGTCGAAAGTGTTGACGGCAATGTCCGCATTGCCGGCTATGTGGCGCACCCGGGGCAGAACCGCAGCAACAACCGCATGCAATATGTGTTTCTCAACGGCCGGCACATTCGCGACCGGTCGCTGCAGCACGCCCTCGGCGAGGCCTATCGGGGCATGCTCATGACGGGCCGTTTTCCGATTGCCGTCCTGGCTCTCGAAATGCCCGTCGAGATGGTGGACGTGAACGTGCATCCCACCAAACTGGAAGTCCGTTTCCAGGATTCCGGCAGGATCTACAGCCAGCTCCTCTCGACGATCCGTACCAAGTTCCTGTCAAGCGACCTGAGCACACGAGTGGAAACGCCCGATCCGTCTGACCCCAGCGGCGCTCACGACGACCACCAGGCCGATCGGATCCGCCAGCAGGTTGTCGACTGGGCCAAGGGAGAAGTCGAATCGTGGCGTCCGTCGCCTGAACCTGCGGCCGACCGCGAGCCGGACCTGCCGTTCCGACCCGCTCCCACCCCGGCGCCGCTCTCGTTCCACCGCCTGGATCGAGCCTGGGTCGAGCCGGCCGACGATAATCCCGCGGCAGGCCACTCCACAGCTGCGGCGGACCCAGCCGCTCAGCCCGGCCCGATTGGGCCGCGAGCGCCCAAGGCGATCCAGATCCACAATCGCTACCTGGTCAGCGAAAGCCCCGAGGGAGTGGTGATCATCGATCAGCACGCGCTGCACGAGCGGATCCTCTACGAGCAACTCCGCCGCCGGATCGAACAGGGACCGGTGGAGTCGCAAGCGCTGCTCGTTCCGGAGCCGGTCGACCTGCCGCCGGCCGAAGCCGCGGCCGCCATGGAACATCAGGACCTGCTCGCCAGACTCGGCCTCCGCATCGAACCTTTCGGCGGCGATACGATCCTCGTCTCCAGTTACCCGGCGATGCTTTCCAGCGTGGGCATTTCCGAAGTCCTGCGAGGCCTGCTCGAACCGCTCATGGCGGGCGGCAAGGAGCCCGACAGCCGCGACATGCTCGACGATCTCCTCAATACGATCGCCTGCAAAGCGGCTGTCAAGGCGGGCGACTATCTCACCCCCGACGAAATCGACTCCCTCCTGGGACAGCGGCACCTGGTCGACGATCCGCACCACTGCCCCCACGGCCGCCCCACCGCCCTGGTCTTCAGCCGGGAGGAACTGGACAGAAAGTTCAAGCGGGTCTGAATGCCCCTGCGTGATTCGCACAAGGGTAGTCGTCCTGAAGATAGCCGTGTGAGCTTGCCCCGCGCTCGGGTTGCGCCCCTGTTCTGCCTGCCAACTCTTTCAGTCCCGGCCCATCGAGTTCCTCATCGCCTTGCCGCAATCTCCCCGCGAATCCCGCAAGGCCAGTGCTCCATCAAGACTCAGTTCTGGGATTGGGTAGCTGAGGGTGGCCGAGGCCGAACGACGCCAGCACCCGGTGTTCGCGACAGAGGGCCCGGTTGGTTCGACACCAGCCACCCCAATTCTTGATTGGGATCCCACTTTCAGTTCAGACGTCGTACTGACCGACCCGCTCCGGCTGGAACTGGACGTCCTCAATACGAATCTGGCTTCTGCCAAACGGCATTTCCAGGTCGACATCCGCCCCTTTACGGTGGCCGAGCACGCCGGCGCCGATCGGCGTCAAGACCGACAACTGCCCCTCTTCGATATTGGCGAAACTGGGGTACACAAGGGAATAACTCTCCGTTTCGTCAGTATCCAAATCGCGCAGGCAAACCAGCGAGTTCATCGTGACGATATCGTCCGGCACTTGCTCCGGATCCACGATCTGTGCGCGGCCCAGCTTGGCCCTCAGGGCACGCGTCAAATACTGAGGCGTGCCGCCACGCACGATTGCGTCGTGCACCAACGGTTCCAGACGGGCGTAATCGACGGTCGAGATGATAATGTTGGATGGGGTCATGATCGGGAGATCCTCTGCTGGATGAAATGGACAAGAAGTCAGTCCGAAGATGAGACCTCGATACAGTTGGAGATTTCGTTCACGCCCGGCGTTTCACGAACCACCTCTTGTGCCATCTGTTTGAGATAGTACGTGGACACATTCCCGGTCAGAAACAGTGTGCCTTCATGATAGTCACAACAAATTCGGTGCAATGCGCGGCAGCCGCTCCCCAGGAGCCGTTCCCGAGCCAGATCAGCGACTGACGGTTTCGCCGCACCAGCAGACTTCCGCGTCGCAGTCAGCGTTGGGGTCATCGATGTTACCTCCTTGCGTTTCCCGAGCAGTGACGGATCCGGTGCTGTCACTGGCCGACAATATGTGCAAAAGCATTCTCAACTGATCCAACGCGACGAATACTTAGCTTTCACGGCGTAAGGCTTCCATCGATTCAGGGAAGTGCGCAGCGAGCTCCGGAGATGCGAGCCGACCGGAGTCACCTCGCTGCGCGGGGACGTCCTCCAGATCCGGGCTAGATCTGGAGGATCTGGAGAATTGCGCGGCGATCTGCCGCCGAGTTCAAGAACCGCGAAGCAAAACACAAGTCGCCCCGATCCGGGGCGATATGCCGACGCAGTGAATCGATCACGCCTCCGTCACAGCAAAATGACTCCACAAGCACGGCCGACCACATGGTCAACCCGCGCGACAGAAGTCCAAGTTGCAGTGTGCGGTGGGGCATGGCAAACGACGAGAAACGGGCACCTTAAAACCGACCGATGAACAACCCTGCTCCGATACGTTTCCCGCCATGCACGGCGATGACGGACGAGGGAGCACTAGGAATGCCATGGATCGGAAGGCCAAAGGACTCGGCTGGGGGAGGAATATCTCCTCCCACATCCTACCGTGCTTGGCAAAATAGTCAAGGCGTTTCCCATCGAGTCGGTTCTTTAGGAGCTATGCCATCGTAGCCCACAAGAGCTAGCGACAAGTGGTTGCCTCACTTTGTCCAATCCAGGCATCCCACCCAAGACGGCGCCCCATGACTGGATGCTTTCACCGCATGTCTCCCAGAAGACGCGACACCGTCTGCTGCGCGTCGCCCAGGAGGAGAATCGTGGTGGCCTGCCGGTACAGCAGGTTTTCGACACCCGAGTAGCCGGGACGCGCGTCGAGATTACAGACCACGGCGCGCCGCGCCTCGTGGGCCGCAAGGATCGGCATGCCGGAGATGGGTGTTCCTTCCACCGACGCGGCCGACGGGTTGACGACGTCGCAGGCTCCCACGATCAAGGCCACGTCGGCGGCCGAGAATTCGGAGTTCACCTCGTTGAGGTCGAAGAGTATGTCCGGATCGATTTCCGCTTCCGCAAGAAGCACGTGCATGTGGCCGGGCATCCGGCCAGCCAGGGGATGGATGGCGAACTTGACGTCCTTTCCCATCTCCCTGAGGCGGTTGGCGAGTTGGACGGTGGCAATCTGCGCGTGGGCCAGGGCCATGCCGTAACCGGGAATGACGATGATTCTCTCGGCGGCCCGCAGCACCTCGGTGGCCTGTGCATGGGAATCAGCCGGTGGGACACGGTCCGGGGGCGGCGGTTGACCCGGCGTCGCTTCGGAGGGCGAATCCGGCTGGGTGGCGGAGGGACCTACCGGTGCGACCGCCCCCATGATTCCCCACAGGCTCCGATTCATGGCCCGGCACATGGCATAGGTGAGGATCAGTCCGGAAGCGGCCACGGTGGCACCGCAGGCGGTCAGCACATGGCTCTTGACCACGATTCCGCAGATGCCGGCAGAGAGTCCGGAGAAGGCGTTCAGCAGCGAAATCAGCACCGGCATATCGGCCCCGCCAATGGGCACCGAGAAAAAGATCCCGAAGAGAAGGGAGAGCACAACCACCACGATCGGCTGCCATGTCTGCGCGGTATACGTCAGACATAGAGTACTCAGGGCCACTGCCACAAGAATCGCCGTGATGGCCAGAAAGATCGTCCGGTGGCCGGGCAAGGTGAATGGCCTCTGCCGAATGAACCCGGCCAGCTTTCCGCTGGCCACCAGGCTTCCGCTGAAAGTGACGGAACCCACGATCATGGCGGAGATTGCCGCAGTCAGGCCGACGTTATCCAGGCCATGCGGCTCCCGGGTGAGTTCCACCAGCGACACCAGGCCAGACGCCAGTCCCCCTGCTCCGTTCTGGAATCCGACCAGTGCAGGGATCTGCGTCATATTCACCTTGCTGGAAGTTGCCAGCCCGGCCAGCGAGCCGACGGTAAACGCCGCCAGGACAAGGATCGGTGCCCGCAGCGGGTTGTCAATCACCTCAAATCCCATGACGCAGAAGAGGGCCAGGGCGATGATGAAGTTCCCGAAACGGGCGGTATTCGGTTGGGAGAACTGGCCGATCCCGACAAGGATGATCGCCAGTACGGCCAGATTGATCAACAGATGGCCGTCCATAGGGGTTTCACCGTTTCTTGAAGAAACTCAACATGCGGCCTGTGACGGCAAATCCGCCGACCAGGTTGAAGGCTCCCGCAGCGATCGCAATCGCACCCAATCCCCGCTCGAGGCCGCTGAGATCCGCCGCAAAGACCAAGAGGGCGCCCAGGACCGTGATTCCCGATATGGCGTTGGTCACGGACATCAGGGGAGTGTGCAGGCGAGGGGGAACACGCAAGATCAGAAAGATACCGATACTAAACGTGA
>CAYSCH010000305.1:9052-11687 GCA_964429355.1 uncultured Planctomycetaceae bacterium
CAGGACCAGAGCTTCGTTCATCGTTCCTTACCCACCTGCCCGATCAGTACCGGGCCATCGATTTGATCGTCCCCGCGTGTACGATCTTGCCGTTCAGCGTGACGAGGGTCTCCTGGACGATCTCGTCCTTTAGATCGGGAGCGCCGATCCCGCATTTGAACAAGTTCTTCACGTACTGGAGCAGATTGTGAGCGTAAAGCCAACTCGCATGGACCGGCATGCTCCCGGGAATATTCCAGAGCCCCAGGATCGCGATGTCGCGATACTCGTACTCCTCACCCGGCCTGGTCAGCTCGCAATTGCCCCCTTGATCGATGGAAACATCCATGATCACGGAGCCGGGCTTCATCTGGTCAAGCATCTCCCGGGTCACAAGCACCGGGGCGACCTCGCCCGGCACCAGCGCGCTGAGGATCACAATATCGGCTTCGGCTACCACGGGCGCAAGTGCTTCGCGTTCCTTCTGCAGCCAGTTGTCGGGCAGGGCAAGGGTGTGTCCGTTGGGCGCAATAGCCAGTTCGGCGGGCACTTCAAAGCCGGCCAGCTTCGCGCCGATGCTGTCGGCTGCTTTGCGGGCATCTTCGCGAATGTCGAACGCCTTGACCGTGCCGCCGAGTCGCTTCGCAGTCGCGATCGCCTGCAGTCCGACCACGCCAGCCCCGACTACCAGGCATTTTGCCGCCCGGATCGTTCCGATCGCCGTGCCCAGGAGCGACATGAACTTCGGAAACCGGTTGGCCGCGATGAGCACGGCCTTGTAGCCCGTGATTGTACTCATCGAGGTGAGGGCATCCATGGTTTGGGCCCTCGAGATGCGAGGCACCCCGTCCATCGTCAGAGCGGTTATGTCGCGTGCGGCGAGGGTACGGATGGTCTGATGATTCTCATGGGTGGCCGGATGCAGGAACGTGATCAGGGTCGCTCCCTGGCGGATCAGTTCCGCTTCATGAATGCCCAACGCATGATTCAGCCAGGGCTGCTTGACCTTGAGAACGACGTCGGCTTCGGCAAACAATTTCACCGGATCGGAGACGATTTCGGCGCCGGCATCGACATACTCCTGATCCGGATGGAGGCTCTTCGCGCCAGCCAACGTCTCGACGCGAACCGTGAAACCCATCTGGATATACTGCTGAACCGTTTCCGGAATCGCGGCAACTCGCCCCTCGTGTTCGAGAATTTCCTTGGGGATCGCGAGAATCATACACGGCCTCCCTCCGGATCAGTGGCCCACCAGTTCGCCACGGAAAATGACGTGGGCCATGAGGCGGTGTTACTTGGACGGAGTTGGACAAGCACGCTAAGATTCGGCGGCAAGTAGTCGCACTCTATCGCAACCCTATCCTCCCGTCAAGAGTTCATGGAATCAAGAAACAACAACCGCCGGGGTGAGCCGGCGGTTGTCGATTTCCTGTACATCCAGTCTCAAACGATGCCTTGGGCGAGCATGGCGTCGGCCACCTTGACGAAGCCTGCCACATTGGCGCCTTGAACGTAGTTGACGCTGTTGCCGTTCTTGCCGTAACGAACGCAGTTCTCATGGATCGACCGCATGATGTTGTGAAGCTGCCGATCAACCTCTTCGCGCGAGCGACGCATGCAGCCGCCATTCTGGCACATTTCCAGGCCGGAAACCGTCACGCCACCGGCGTTGGCCGCCTTTCCGGGGCCGTAGAGAACCTTCTTCTCCAGGAAGACATCGACCGCCTCAAGAGTCGAGGGCATGTTGGCGCCTTCGCTGACGCAGACGCATCCGTTCTCCACGAGCGTCTTGGCGTCGTCGCCGGTAACTTCGTTTTGAGTGGCACAGGGGAAGGCCAGGTCGCACTTGACACCCCAGGGCGTGCGATCGGGATAGTATTCCGCGCCGCGGAAGTGCTCGACGTACTCGCGGATCCGTCCCCGGCGGACGTTCTTGAGCCCCATGACCCAGGCCAACTTCTCCGCATTGATGCCGTCGCGATCGTAGATCGTTCCCGCCGAGTCGGATAAGGTGACAATCTTGGCGCCCAGTTGGAGAAGCTTCTCCACCGCGTACTGGGCCACGTTTCCAGAACCGGAGACCGTGGCGATCTTGCCTTCGACGCTATCGTCGCGCGTGGCAAGCATTTCCTGGGCAAAGTACACGGCTCCGTAGCCGGTGGCCTCGGGGCGAATCAACGAACCGCCGTAGCTTGGGCTCTTGCCGGTGAGCACACCGTTGAATCGATTCGTCAGCTTCTTGTACTGCCCGAAGAGGAACCCGATCTCACGGCCGCCCACTCCAATATCGCCTGCGGGCACGTCCGTATCGGGACCGATGTGCCGGAACAGTTCGCTCATGAACGCATGGCAGAACCGCATGACTTCCGTGTCGCTCTTGCCCTTGGGGTCGAAATCGGAACCGCCCTTGGCACCGCCCATTGCCAGGGTGGTGAGGCTGTTCTTGAAGACCTGCTCGAAGGCAAGGAACTTGAGGATGCCGAGGTTCACGGACGGATGGAACCGCAGCCCCCCTTTGTAGGGCCCAATGGCGCTGTTCATCTGAATGCGAAAACCGCGGTTGATCTGCACTTGCCCGCGATCGTCGACCCAGGCGACACGAAACATGATGACCCGTTCCGGTTCGACGATCCGTTCGAGAATTTTCGCTTCC
>CAYSCH010000306.1:0-11653 GCA_964429355.1 uncultured Planctomycetaceae bacterium
TTGGCCGATTTCTGGGAAGTGACCTTAGTGCGGTCCCCCATTAGTATTGCGTCGGTCGCGTAGGGTTCAAGCCGTCCCGTACGCGCCGGCCGTCTGGATCCCTTCTGTAAGCTTACCCGCAGCAAGTTTCGCGGGGATCGCCTTGACGGATCGGCCTAAGCCCTCCTACGATAAGGAGTTCTCGCAAATTCGCGGCGGCAAAATGGGTTGAATCGACGATGGAAACAGTGAAAGTTGCGGTGGTTGGGTTCGGCACGATCGGATCCGGAGCGGTCAAGCTGCTTCTCGAGCAGCCCGAACGGATAGCGCGAGCGACCGGCAAGAAAGTCGAACTGGCCTATGTGGTCGATTCCGACCTCACCCGGCCTCGCAACGTGCAGGTGCCCAAAGGCATATTGACCGACGACCTGAACGTGGTTCTCAAGGACCCGAGCATCCACACGGCGATCGAACTGGTCGGCGGCATCGAGCCGACTCGAACGATCATGCTCAAGCTCCTCGAGAGCGGCAAAAACGTGGTCACTGCCAACAAGGCCCTCCTGGCCCACCACGGGCCGGAGCTCTTTGCCAAGGCCCGCAAAATGGGCCGGTCCATCGCCTTCGAAGCGGCAGTCGGCGGCGGCATTCCGATCATCGCCGCCATCGGCCAATCCCTCACGGCAAACCGCATCCAGTCCATTCACGGCATCCTCAACGGCACGAGCAACTTCATCCTCAGCCAGATGGAAGAACTCGGCAATGACTACACCGCCTCCGTGGCCGAGGCACAGCGGCTCGGATATGCCGAAGCCAACCCCGCCATGGACGTCGATGGAACCGACGCCGCCCAGAAACTGGCCATCCTCTCCCATCTGGCCTTCGGAGCCACTCCCGACTGGCGCAAGATCTCACGCATCGGCATCGATACCGTCCAAACGGCCGACATCCGCTGCGCCAACGAACTCGGTTACAGCATCAAGTTGCTGGCAGTCGCTCGGTTGACCGATGACGGCCTGGAACTCCACGTTTCCCCCACTCTCACTCGTCAGCACACGCCTTTGGCCGAGGTCCGCGGGGCCTACAACGCCATTCGTGTCGTCGGCGACGCCGTGGGAAGCGTTTTCTTCCACGGGCTCGGAGCGGGTCAGATGCCCACGGCTTCCGCCGTGATTGCCGACCTGATCGATACGATCGTCGGCCGAGCCGCGATCACCTTCAAGACCCTGGCCCTTTGGGCCGAAGACCGGTCCGCCCCCGTTCCGGTCCGCGATCCGGGGAAGGTGAACGATCGGTTCTACCTGCGGCTCAGCGTGCAGGATCGTCCCGGCGTGCTTGCAGAAATTGCCGGAGTGCTCGGAAGACATGACATTTCCATCGCCTCGGTACTCCAACACGAACCGGTCCGGCCAGAGGATGATTTCGTGTCGCTGGTCATTATGACTCACTCCGCCCCCGCCGGAGCCCTCGACGACGCCCTCAAGACAATCGACAGCCTTCCCTGCGCACGGCCCGGAACGGTACGCATGCGAGTACGAGATTGATCCCATGAAATACGCGATTATCATCCCCGACGGCTGTGCCGACGAGCCTCAAGCGAGCTTGGACGGCAAGACCCCGCTCCAGGCGGCCAGTATTCCCGCCATGGACGCCGTCGCCACCGAGGGTATAGTCGGTCGTTCGATCAACGTTCCCGACTGTCTGCCGCCGGGATCCGACGTGGCCAACCTCAGCCTTCTCGGCTACGATCCGCTGTCCCATTTCACCGGCCGGGCCCCCCTCGAAGCCGCTGCGCAGGGGATTGCCATGGGACCATATGATTGGGCTGTCCGCTGCAACCTGGTCACCGTCCAGGACCAGGTCATGAAGGATTTCACTGCCGACCATATTACCACCGACGACGCAACCAGCCTCCTCAAGTCGGCCCAGGAACAATTGGGAACTGGTGGAGTCGAGTTCTTTCCCGGAGTCAGCTATCGCAATCTGTTGCTCGTGCGGTCCGACGATCCCAGCGGGCCGTTTACCCGAGATACACGAACGACGCCCCCCCACGACCTCACCGACAAGTCCGTCCTCAACGATTATCCTCGCGGCCCGGGAAGCGACCTGCTCAATCGGCTGATGAACGACAGCATGACCATCTTCGCCGACCACCCAGTCAATCAGGCACTTATCGCGGCCGGAAAGCTCCCCGCCACGAATGTCTGGCTCTGGGGGCTCGGACGAGTTCCCCAACTGGTGCCGTTTGCAGACCTCTACGGTCTCCGCGGAGCCATGATCACCGCGGTCGACCTCCTCCGTGGCATCGCCACCCTTTTCGGCTGGAAACGAATCGAAGTTCCCGGCGCAACCGGCTACACCGACACCGACTACGCCGCCAAGGGCCGTTATGCCGTCGAGGCTCTGAAAGATGTTGACCTCGTGTGCATCCACATCGAGGCCACCGACGAGGCGTCCCATGAGGGCGACACGCCGGCCAAGATCAAGGCCCTTGAAGAAATCGACCGGCATGTCGTCGCACCCGTCCACGAAGCTCTCAAGGCCTACGGCGAGTATCGCCTCCTCGTATCGCCCGACCATCCCACCCCGGTGCGGACGAAAACCCATTCCCACGGCGCCGTCCCCTGGACGATCGCGGGAACCGGAATCCAGCCCGACAAGGCCACGACCTACGACGACGCTACGGCCGCTCGCAGTTCGATGGCCTTTGAGGAAGGCTGGAGACTGATGAAATTCTTCCTGGGAAGCAAGTGAAATACACGTTCACATGGTTTCCAGCTTGAGGCTTGGGAACCAAAGGTGCAAGTCTTTAACCCCGTGTCAGGCACAGCCTGACCTACGAGCCGTGAGTGGTAGATAACATGTCGATCATCGTCCAGAAGTTTGGCGGCACAAGCGTTGCCGACAGTCAGAAGATTCTCTCCGCAGCTCGGAAGGCAATCCGCACGAAGAACGACGGTAACCAGGTGGTTATGGTCGTCAGCGCCATGGGCAAAACCACGGATGTGTTGGTCGATCTGGCGGCCCAGATCAGCGACGATCCGCCGGCACGTGAGATGGACATGCTCCTTTCCACCGGCGAGCAGGTCACGATCGCCTTGATGGCCATGGCCATCAATTCCCTCGGCCACGAAGCCATCAGCATGACCGGAGGCCAACTCGGCATCCGCACCGACAGCACCCACACCAAGGCTCGGATCCGTTCGATCGAGACCGAACGGATCCAGCAGGCCCTCGACAGCGGCAAGGTGGTGATTGCGGCGGGTTTCCAGGGCCTGGACGAATCGTCGAACATCACAACCCTCGGACGGGGTGGAAGCGATACGACTGCCGTCGCACTTGCGGCTGCCATCAGCGCCAAGAGCTGCGAGATCTACACCGATGTGGACGGCGTCTACACGACGGATCCCCGCCTCGTTCCCGAGGCCCGCCGCGTTCCCCGCATCAGCTACGATGAGATGCTCGAACTGGCCAGCCTGGGCGCCGGCGTCATGCACAATCGCTCGATTGAATTCGCCAAGCGGTTTGGCGCGTCGGTCCACGTTCGTAGCAGTTTCAGCGACGATTCCCCAGGCACGATCATCAGCTCTCAGCCCGAATCGCTCACCCGCCCTGTCTGTGGCGCCGCGCTGATCAAAGACGAAGCCTGGGTCACGGTCCAGGGAGTTCCCGACCGGCCCGGTGCCGCCTCGACGATCTTCTCCAAGATCGCCGGCAAGCGGGTCGGCATGGACATGATCGTCCAGAACGTCGCCGCCGAAGGACAGGCCGACATCTCCTTCAGCGTCTACCGCGACGACCTGGCCCGCACCCTCAAGGCCGTCGAGGAGGCCTGCAAGGAACTCGGGGCAGGTTCCTACACCTGCGACGACAACGTCTCCAAGGTATCCGTCGTCGGCCTGAACATGGCCTCCCAGACCGGCGTCGCGGAACGCATGTTCCGAGCCCTCGCCGAAAAGGGAATCAACATCCTCATGATCACCACCAGCGAGATCAAGATCTCCGTGCTGGTTGCGAGGGATCAGGCGATCGACGCCCTCCGAACCGTGCACGAAGCCTTCGAACTGTCCAAGGTTCCGGAGGAGACAGAAGAGCTGCCGCCGCCGGAACCGCTGGCAGATAAGGGGCGAGAGCGAGCCCTGGTTCGGTTGCACGGTATGGAAGACCTGATCATTGACGAAATTACCCTCGATATCTCTCAGGCCCGTGTCACCCTCCCCGGTGTGCCCGACACGCCGGGGCTGGCCGCTCAGGTCTTCGACGAGATCGCCGAAAGCGGTACGGTCGTCGATATGATCGTCCAGAGCATCGGACGGGGAGAACAAGCGGCGTTGAGTTTCACCGTCCCCAAGGAGGATCTGCAGAAGAGCCTTCGGATCGCTTCGACCCTCGCGGAAGGCTTTGGCGGACAGCAACCCACCAGCAGCCCCGAAGTCGCAAAACTCTCCGTCAGTGGCATCGGCATGCGCAGTCACACCTCGGTGGCCCAGCGCACGTTTCAGTCCCTGGCCGACAACGGTATCAACGTCGACATGATCAGCACCAGCGAAGTCCGCATGAACGTCGTCGTCGACGGTCAGTACGGCCATAAGGCACTCGAAGTCCTTCAAAAGGAATTCCGCGACGCGATGGCCTGAGACGGCGTTGCGTGACTGCCGGGAAAATTCCGGCCTGGCGCTGGAAGAAATCGAAGGGATGGGGCTGGCAGTGCCTGCGAGCAACTCGCGGGCGCAGCCAATCGCGGGACAATCCGGTGCGGCTGTTTCTGTAACGTCTGTTCTCCCGCGAAACACGGAAGCCCGTTCAGAGCGGCCCGCTGATCCCGCCGTCTTTCCGCACCCGCCAGAAATGGACCGCCATTGCAAACGCGGCCAGGAGCGGAATGGCAACGCAGTGGAGCACGTAAAATCGCACGAGCGTCTCTTCCCCCACCTGGCTTGCACCGAGCAGGAGGAAACGCGAGTCGGAACCGCTCGTGATCAGGTCGATACCTCCCACGGTCAGAAGTTGTTGCGCCGGTCCTTCACTCCCCACCAGCGGAACGGCTCGCGCCATATTCGACCCCACCGTGATCGCCCAGATCGACAACTGGTCCCAGGGCAGCAGGTAGCCGGTGAAAGACAACAGCAGCGTCATCACCAGCAGTGCCACGCCCACCACCCAGTTGAACTCCCGCGGCGGCTTGTAGCTCCCCGTCAGAAATACCCGCAGCATGTGGAGCATCACCGCGATCACCATGGCGTGGGCCGCCCAGCGGTGGATCTCCCGCAACACGCCCCAGGAAACCACGTCGCGCAGCGTCAGCATGTCGTTGTAGGCCCACTCCAAGGTCGGACGGTAATAGAACATCAAGAGCACGCCCGTGATTGTCTCGACCACGAACAGGAAGAACGTGATCCCTCCCATGCACCACGTATAGTTGAGCCGCATCGCGTGCTTCGGCATCGAGACCGGGTGCAGGTGCAGGATCAGGTTGGTGAGAACCACGACCACCCGGTTCCGTCGATCGACCGGCGGCGCATGCCGAAAGATGCTTCGCCAAACCTGCGATTTTCGAATTCGCTCACGAAAACCCATCAGAGACCACGTTCCTTCCCATGCGTCGGCTCAGTGCCAGAATCCGAAATCAGAATGTTGAAATCCGAAACAAATTCAAATGTAGAAAACGGAAATGGTTCAAACCGGCGAACCAGTGGCCGGCTGGTTCTCGAGACATGTTGAGGCCTGACCGCCGTTTGGTACATTTGAATTTCTGTCGTTGGGATTCGCTCAGGATTTCGACATTCGGATTTCGGATTTGTCCGCGGCGAGGGCGGTTCACGCTCCTTGGAGCTCACCCGGCCACGTAACTGGCCGGATCCCTCCACTCTCCCAACTCCTCCTGAAAGACGCGGCTCCGATCGATCTCCAGTTGCCCGTCGTCGGCGATCCGGATCGCGCACCGCTCCAACGGCCGCGGTGCCGGCCCCTCAAAATTGATCCCATCCATGTAGAACCCGCTACCGTGACAGGGACACTTGAACTTCCCCTCCGCTTCCTGCCAGATCGTGATGCACCCCAGGTGCGTGCAGACTGTCCGCAAGGCGTAGATCTGCGACTCTCCCCGATACTCGCCATGGACGACCCAGACGCCGTATTGCTCCTTCAGTCGTGTTTCCACTCGCCCCGGCGGATAATCGCCCGGATAACCCGCCTTGAACCGCTGCGGCGGCTCGGTCACCACGTTCGGCATCAGAAAACGCAACGTCCCTGCGGTCCACATTGCCACCGCACCACCCAGCAGGGCCATCCCGCCGCCAAATACGAGGCGAAAGAACCCTCGGCGCGGCTTCGTGCTCACTTGGGTATCGATTGGGCCTGTTCCATGTCTGCACATCGCAAGGAATCACTCAGAACTGCCTCTGGGCGACCTTCTGTCTCTCATCCCGTTATCCCGACCCAATCGACTCACGTCAACCACTCTCGCCCAGGACTGCCTCGTCCTTTGGGCTACTTCCGAAAACGTGCGTAGCCCTCTAAAATCAGTCCAAATCGGTCGGAAGATATGCCAGCTTGTTCGCAAGCAGTGCTCTGGTGGGGGAGCATGTCTGGAGGCAGTATCGCCGGCCGGCATGCCGAGTGAAGGCATTGAACCGCAGGCCCAACCGGGTGACTCGGCGGAGTCTCTTTGCCGATGGACGGGATTGGGCATCTTCGCACGCAACCAACGGACAGGCCGAAAGCCACGAAGGAACAACACAGAATGAACGTGCTGGTCATCGGAAGCGGGGGGCGGGAACACGCCCTGGCATGGAAGATCGCACAGAGCCCGCGAGTCGATCGGATTTTCGTAGCGCCCGGTAACGCCGGCACGGCCGCCGATGCCGAAAATGTCGACCTATCCGCCACCGACTTCCCCGCCCTCATCCGCTTTGCCAAGCAGAACAAGGTGGGCCTCTCGGTCATCGGTCCCGAAGCCCCGCTGGCTGCGGGCATTGTCGACGCTTTCCAGGCCGAGGGACTGAAGGTTTTCGGACCCAACAAGGCCGCCGCCGAGCTCGAGGCCAGCAAGGTCTTCTGCCGCAATCTCCTCCGCAGTGCCGACGTGCCCGGGGCCGATTACCGCACTTTCCTGGACCCTGGCAGCGCGGTCCGTTACATCAACGAGCGGGAAGACACGCCGATCGTCGTCAAGGCCGACGGGCTGGCGGCCGGCAAGGGGGTCGTTGTCTGCGGAAATCGCGACCAGGCCATCAGAGCGATCAACGAAATTGCTCGCGACAAGGTCTATGGCGCCGCCGGCAACCGCCTCCTGATCGAAGAGAGACTCGTCGGCCAGGAGGCCAGCGTGCTGGCCATCACCGACGGCCATACGATCGTCACCCTCCAGCCGGCCCAGGATCACAAACCGGCCAATGACGGTGATACGGGCCCCAACACGGGCGGCATGGGCGCTTATTGCCCCGCCCCCCTGGTGGACGACGACAAACTCCACTGGATCGAGGAACACGTTCTCGTTCCCACGGTTCACGCCATGAACAAGGCGGGCCGCCCCTTCCTGGGCGTTTTGTATGCCGGGCTGATGATCACCAATCAGGGGCCCAGAACACTGGAATACAATGTTCGTTTCGGCGATCCCGAATGCCAGCCCCTCCTCATGCGGCTCAAGACCGACCTGGTCGACCTTCTCGAAGCGGCGGTCGACCGGCGGCTGGAAGAAATCGAACCGCTCCAGTGGGACCCCCGTCCGGCAGTCTGTGTGGTGATGGCGAGCAAAGGCTATCCTGGCCCCTACGAAAAGGGCTTTCCGATCCGCGGTCTTGAAGAAGCGGCCAAACTCCCTGACGTAAAGGTCTTCCACGCGGGTACGGCGATGAAGAACGGCAAGGTGGTCAACTCCGGCGGGCGGGTCCTGAATGTGACCGCCCTGGGCGACTCGATTGCCAAGGCCAAGCTCCAGGCCTACACGGCCGTCAAAGCCATCCGCTGGGACGGCGCCTGGTGCCGCAAAGACATTTCTGATAAGGCTTTGGCCAGAGGCTAAATGGCCTTGCGTGTTTCGCGGAAGAACTGTCGTCCTGAAGATAGCCGCGTGGGCTTGCCGGACTTGCCCCGTGCTTCGTTGCGTCTCGGTTCTCCGTGCGATGCAACGACCTCGTTCAGTAATTCGCGGAACGTCGTCTCACGATCGCGCCGCAACACCACGCGATTGTCAGCCACGACAGGACAGCCTGTCGGCAGCATCCAGAATCGCCTTCTCGGTCGTCTCCCAGTCAAGGCAGCCGTCGGTGATCGACTTGCCGTACTGGAGCCGGTCCAGGGGTTGAGGAAACGGTTGACTCCCCGCTTGCAGATTGCTTTCCAGCATCGCCCCCACGATCGACGTCGTCCCTCCCGTTCGCTGGGAGACGACGCTCCGTAGCACCTCCGGCTGGCGATTGGGATCCTTGCCGCTGTTCCCGTGGCTGCAATCGACCACCAGGGCCTTGGCGAGCCCGGCACGCTCCAGTTGCCGTTCGGCTTCGGCCACATGGCTGGGAGAGAAATTTGGACCCGACTCGCCACCGCGGAGGATGAGGTGGCAGTTGGAATTGCCCTTGGTGGTAACCGCCGACGCGACACCGTCCCCGCTGATGCCGAAAAAGGTCTGCGGTTGCCCCGCGGCCTTGATCGCATTGACGGCCGGCCCGATCGCCCCGCTCGTCGCGTTCTTGAACCCCAGCGGCATCGAAAGTCCCGAAGCCATCTGGCGGTGCGTCTGTGATTCCGTCGTCCTCGCCCCGACCGCCGACCAGCAGATCAGGTCGGCAATGTACTGCGGAGTGATCGGATCGAGCAATTCCGTGGCCGTGGGGACTCCCAGCTCGATACAATCCCGGAGAAAACGCCTCGCAATACGAAGCCCCTCCGTGATCTCGTCCGAACCGTCCAGGTAAGGATCCATGATCAATCCCTTCCATCCCACGGTCGTTCGAGGCTTCTCGAAATAACATCGCATGACCAGATACACACGATCGCGGACACGCTCGCTCATCTCCCGCAACCGCATCGCATAATCCAGCCCCGCCTTCACGTCGTGAATCGAACAGGGACCGACGACCAGCAGGAACCGCGGATCGTCGTGAAAGATGATGTTGTGAATGTCCTGCCGCGATTGCGCCACGACCTCTTCCTGGGCTTCCGACCGTGGAATCTCATGAAGCATCAGCGCCGGCGCCGGCAGGGGGATGTTCGAGGCGACGTTGAGGTCCGAGACTTTTCTCATGATTCTGCTGGTTGTGCTACGGTGCATTTGAGCTGTGATTGTCCACAGGCACGGCTGGTGTCAATATACCGATTCTCCACTGGAACTGCCCATAGCCCTTGCCGACCTTGTGAGCGTCGAGCATTCCCTGGAACACAAACTGAAGCCTCGCGGGGTCAACCAACAGGTGCTGGTCGTAGCCGTCGCGGACCAGTTCGCCGTGGCTGATGTTGTCGGTCCACGGTGCAACGCCGAGAGCAGGGCGAATGTTCTTCCAGCCGGCAAAGGGGCGGTCGGCGCTGTCGGCCAAGGGGAACCATGGACCATCGAGCCGGTCCGCCCAATAGGCCTTGTAATAGCGGCGCCCGTCCTCCTCGACGATTGTCAGGTACTTGTCCATCCCTTTCAGCCTGTAGGTGTGGCTGGCTTCGAAGATCCTGGCTTCGAGGGCAAGCTGGCAATGGCCAAACCCCTTTGGAAAATCCTCCAGCTTCGTCCACAGGCGATACATCTTGCCGTTGAGATTCGTGAGAAACAGGTGAGCGCGCTCGTCGTCGCAGATCAGCCAGTAATCGAGTCCACCCTCTTGTCGAGGATCGTCTTCCCCACCGTCGAGAATCGGAGCTGCACGGGTCCACGAATTCGGATCGGCCAGGGTACTCGTCGTCGAGAAGGCCACCCACATATACCTGCTGCCCGGCGTTCCTATCTGGTAGACGAGATACCACTTCGCTTGCGGCTGAAAGTAGAACACCTGGGGCGCGCAGTAGTAGTCGCTGTCGCTGATGTTCAGAATGGTTCGCCCCGATCGGTCGGCGTCTTCCCATTTCTCGAACGAACAGTACTCGATCGCCGACCGACCGGGAAGCTTGACCGTCATGAAAACGTGCCATTTCCCCTCGAAGTAAACCACCGTCGGGTCCTTCTGGGCCCGGCTTGGCTCCTCCTCGCGGGCTTCCGGAGCGATCAACGGGCGGCTATACTCCCACATCGCCGGGACCGCAAAGGGGGCCGGCTCGTCCGGATCGGACTCCTGCGACCGGGCGGTTCGACTGGCCCCGGCGGCGGTCATCGCTGCAATCAGCAACGCCGCCCGCTTCAGCCTGGGAAAAACAGATTTCTTCACACTCGGTCTCCTGAGCCACAAAATCCCGGGATTCTGCGTTGGGTCGCTGGTGGTCGAACCTGTGCTCTCCATATTTGAGCACGGACTGCCCCTTGTCCTTCTCCAACATTCCGGGATCGACCGGCCTGTCATCTCCTCCAGACCTCACGATCCCACGATAGCGGCCGTCCGGCTGTGCGGCAAGGCAGCCGGGCCGAGCCCACCCACAGAGGCCGGCTCCGAATCGCCACCGCCTCCTGGAAGGATTCAGGGGCCGGCGGGCTCGCCACCATTCCAGCATCCCATAGACCGACCTTCCGACACATGGCGGGGCTGGACCGGAAAGACCAACCTATTCATCGGCCGCCCCTGAACCGGGCTCATGTTCCGGCTCTGCGGGCTCGCGATGGTTTCTTGTCGGTGGCAGGCGGTGCCTGCCGATGAGAGAATGCCTGGCAGGTGGTAGAACTCCATCAACTGGGAGACCTGTAGCTCCTTGTCCCATGCCGAACCGCGGCCGTGCCGCCCTGTCAGCGGAGCTTGGGACGATTGTGACGGTTTCCCTGGCCTGTCCATTGAGCGACCCACCCGTGTCGATTGCCCGAACCATGGAACTCGCCGATCTGGATCGCATCTGTACCCGCATCTACGAGATCTCGACGCTTCCCCAGGTTGCGGCTCGGGTGATGGAGGTGGCATCCAACCCGGAATCGGGTGCCCTCCAGTTGAAGGAGGCGATGGAGGTTGATGCGGCCCTGAGTTCCCGGGTGCTCCGTTGCGTCAATTCGGTGGCTTACGCAACAACCGAACGGGTGAAAAGCCTCCAGCACGCCGTGGCGATCCTCGGTTTCAAAGAGGTCCGCAACCTGGCAATGACCGCCAGCGTCAGCAAGTTGTTTACCGACGAGATCGCCATCGGAACCTATCGCCGCGGCGCCTTGTGGCGCCATCTTGTGTCGGTCGGCATCTGCGGCCGCCTGATCGCCGCCCGAGTGAACGCCGCCGAACCGGAAGAGGCCTTTCTCGCCGGGCTCCTTCATGACATCGGCATCGTCCTGGAGGACCAGTACCTGAACGAACAGTTCGTCCAGGTGATGGAGTCTCTGACGGACGAATCGTCTCTCTCGGATGTCGAAAACGAGGTGATCGGCTTCGACCATTCGCGACTGGGAGGCAAACTGGCGGAGGCCTGGCATTTCCCACGCCCCGTGGCCGACGCGATTCTCCACCACCACGATTCGACCCGCCATCGCGGCGGCAACACGACGGTGGTTCAATGCGTCGAGGTTGCCAATTACGCCTGCTCGGTGAAAGGCATCCCGTCCATCGGGCGGAATTTCATCCGGTTT
>CAYSCH010000307.1:0-10312 GCA_964429355.1 uncultured Planctomycetaceae bacterium
GCGGGTTTGCGGAGGAATAAGGGTGCCGGCACCTGGCAAGTTTACGATCAACGCCTTTGGGATAATTTGTAAGTGCAATCCCCACAAGTTAGGTATGCTCCGAAACTATTTCACACTAAGGCAAGGAGCAGGGAGCGGGGAGTAAGAGGACAGTGCGGCAGAGGACGGAGGACGGGGGTCATTTGTCAGTGGCCAGTTGTTGGGAGTCGGGGGACGGTCAGGGGACGAAAAAAGGGCCGCTGTCGCGGAAATTTGTGTTCCGACGGCGGGCCCTTGGGATACGCGACGGAGCGGCGGGACGCCGCGGGGTCGGGCTCGTGGGATACCCAGACTCGAAGATCAGTCTACACAATCTAAAGACATTTGTACAGTACTATTCCTGGTCGTTGCATTTGTTTACTGAGGGTCCATCGAGGGAGGATTATACACGATACAGGGCAGAGTTCGTGGAGCTGGTGGGGGGATGGTGTTTATAAGTTGTTGGGAGGCAAGGATAAGAAATTTCTAAAGTGGCCAAAAAAAGAGATTGTGGGACGAAATGGATTTCGCGACGCGTTGAGGCTGTGTTGCGGAATGAGGGCCGAGATGGGGTGTTTTAAGTAGTTGCGGTGGCTGGGGTTAGGGTGGTTGATGGGGATGTAAGTTGAGGTCGCTCGTTGGAGGGGTGTTGCAGAATTGGGAGGTGATGATGGTTTCGGGTTGATGGCGAGCTGGGTGGGGAGCGGGGGCAGAGGTCAGAGGGCAGGGGACAGGGGACGGGAGACAGACGCAATTGCATTCTTCAGGCTTGTTTTTAACACAGAGGACACAGAGACCACAGAGGCAGCACAGAGGTTTGAGGGGGGCGTGAGGGCGCACGGAGACGCAGGGCTAGGGGAAGGGGATCGGCCAGGGCGAGAGCCATGCTCGTGTCGTCGGTCCAAGCACCCGGCGTCAGGCCGTGGGGACCGCCGGCACGGTAGCCGGTCACGGGCTTGAACGAACCGGGGGACTTGAACTCGACGGCGGCGCCGAGGGCGTCGCCGACGGCCATGCCGAGGAGGGCGCCGCGTTGGTGGTCGAGATAGCTGCTGGTTTCTGGCATCTGGCGGGCTCGCTTGTTACCGTTTGAGGACTTCAGGCATCGTCACTCCTGGATCGCGGTTTGGCTGCATCCAGGTCAAGCCTGGGATCGGCCGAGTACTTGTTGCCAGTTCACACACACTCTCCAAATGCCATTCTGCTGTGAAATTGGCTTCATATCTCCGCCGTCCCATTCGTGGCATCATCCGCTTCTGAATCGAGATCCGGACCGACAACAGCCTGCTCCGCAGCGGCAACAGCCTGCGTTAGAGTTGCCATCCCAGTAAACTTGGTGGAATGGAGTCGGTGCGGTCCGCGATTGCCTGTTATCAAAGGACCTTGTCCAGTCGAACTGCATACGGCTTTACGCCTCAGATTCTCCTGCTTACTGCCCAACCTGCTTCAAGAAGGACCAGCTTGTCTACGCCTTCCGGAGCTTGACCAGCGTCGACGTTGAGGAAGATTAAAGCTCGGAGGGTGAAGCTCATTCTGTCGCTGCAATTCATATTCAAACTTCTCCTCACCAGTCCGAGCTCTGTCGTGATACTCCCGACCGTCGATCTCAATGACAACTGGGCCCGAAGCCGTCTGGACCTCGAAATCCACAACGTATGGCGAGAATCGTTTCTGGGGCGTAATCGAGGAAAGAGCGGCGATGCCAAATGCCGGAACATAGGCATTGATAATGAACAACGTTGCGCTTAATTATTGGGTTTCTTGCTCTGGCGTCGATCCAGGATGATGCCGATTATCCGAATCCGCGGAGCATCGCAAATACCTGGTCCAGCAAATCCTCGATTCCGTAGACGGAAGAGGAGACCATAATGATCGGCCCAGTCTGGGTCGTGCCGCTCATTGCGCCTCCTCTCTCGGCTTGTGAATATGCTTCGGCCAGTTGTTTGGGTCCCATTGGTCCATGGGGATGGAGTTACCGGCGGGGTCGGTGGGTGGGCCGGGGGTGGGTCGAGGCGGGTTTGGTAGGGCTGGCCGGCGTCGATGGCCTGTTGCATCGCGTCGTAGATTTCGAGGATCACCCGCTTGGTCCGGTACTCGCCGTGGTGCTTTGCCGTCCGGATACCAGGTAGCGGTCGCGGACGTTGCGCTCGACCAGTTCTTCGCTTTCGCCGCCGGCTGGGCCGAGGAGGTCCTTGACGACCATGTCTTCCAAGGCGGTGCGGAGTTGGCCTGGCTGCGATTTCGGTCATGTCGCGTTGTCCGGTGTAGGGGCGGTCGTAACTTGTTGTCTAACATTATCTTGGGGTATTCTTCGTCTCGTCGGAGACAGCCGTACTTGTTGAGCTTGCTAAGAGCTTGATCATTTAGCAGGCTCTTAGCGAGCTCGGCGAAGCCCTGTCAGATGCGCAGTCTATACTCCGTTCGGGTCGTCGACGGTGCGTTCAATAGTCCCATTCTCAGTAAGTCTCCGCAGATCATACCGCACCGTGGGCCTGGGGATTGCCAGTTCTTCGGCAATCACGCGGGCAGCGACGGAACCCCGCTTGCGAAGCAGAGCGATGATTGCCTCCTGTCGCTCCTGGGCCGTGCGGCGCGGACCGGCCTGCAAAGTGGCCACGCGACGATACTCTGTCTCTGTGCTGTCGGATGCCGACGGGCTTAGCCGATAGCTGGCCCACCGCCTCGTCCCCGTTTGCTGAAGCAGGTCCCGCTGCACCAGGTCTCGTAGCTCCGCAGTCGCCACCCGGCTGTCGGCTCCGGTCAGGCGGCGGTAGATACCGTTGGTGAACGCCTGCGTGAGGAGCGTTTTGGCCAATGCCAGGAGTTGGTTTTATCGTCAATGGAACGTGATCCGTTACCGATAACCGCTTTCCATTACCGCATTGCCGTGCGGCGGCCAGGCCTAGTTTGCGCTCCGTAACCTCTTGTCCTGTAAGCTGTTTCTCCTCAAGCCTCGCCCTCTACGTCAATGTAGGATACCAGCGGTTAATGTTGGGTTGAAACGCCATCCAACCCCACATTGAACCCGAAATCACACAATGCGCCTCCATTTCGCCCACCGGCCTTTTCCAAGGCACTCGGCCTTCCCCTGGTCGCGGAGGTCATTCAGGACCGAGCGGATCGTGTCCCTGCTGACGGTCGGGCAGGCGATTTCCAGGTCTCCGATGGTGAACTCGCCCAAGAAGTGCTCGACCGCCTCGCGGACCATCGCCCGCTTGGCACCGGGCGCCGCCGTGACCAGTTCCGTCCGGTGCTCCAGCTCCCGATAAGCGGCCACGATGGTGCCCAGCAGGAAATCCCGCCAGGGCACCAGGTTATGCTCTCCTTCGTGCCAGCCCTGGCTGGACGCCCGTAGCGACTCGTAATACGACTCCTTCGACTCCTCGACGATCCGCTCCAAGCTGATGTACCGCCCCACCTCGTAGCCCGACTGGTAAAGGAGCAGGAGCGTCAACAACCGGGCCATGCGCCCGTTGCCATCGAGAAACGGGTGGATGCAGAGGAAGTCGAGGACGAAGGCGGGGATCAGGAGCAGCGGCTCAGCGGCATCCTGGTCTCGCAGCCGGTTGAAGCCCTCGCAGAGCCGCTCCACCCACTCGGGCGTGAGCGCTACCGAGACGCACCGAAACCGGGTCGTGCGGGTGCCGTCGGGGTGAAAGTCGGCGATCTCGTTCTCGACGCGCTTCCATTTCCCGCCCGGTTCGGGCGTGAACTTCATCAGGTCGCGGTGGAGTTGGGCGATGATGTTCGGCCGCAGCGGCACATGGGGGTGCGAGGTGTGGATGGTGGCCAGCACGTCGCGGTAGCCCGCGATCTCCTGCTCGGATCGATCAGCCGGTGTGGTCTTCTGGAAGACCAGGTCGCGGAGCCGATCGGGGGCCGCGGTGATCTGCTCCAGCCGGTTGGACGACTCGGTGGACTGGATGATCGCCAGTTCCTTGAGGCTGTTGAGCACCTCCGGGAACTGCTTCTGCCAGAGGTCCTGCTTCCCCTTGAACTCGCCGATCACTCGCGCGGTGCTCAAGAGCGCCGGGCTGAGCGGCTGGGTGAGAACGCGGTTGTCCTCGAAGGATTTCACAGCTCTTTCCTTCGCCAAAAGGATTCGCAGGGCCTTCTGGGACCGTCGTCCCTGGCCGGCGTCGGTCACTTTGCTGAACCAGTAATACAAGGCGTCTGAAGATCCAGACCCAAACTTTACCCGTCAGTCCATAGCCACGCAACTATCTCTGCCCATCGCTTCACGACGGATCCGTCTCGGCCGACACGTTAATCTTTTCTGGCCGGTCTGACGCGTGGGCTCTCTTGCTCAACATACAGTCTCACCATTTGCCCTAATTCCTCGCGAAGCTCCTCTCGCAGGCTTTCCGGCGCCAGCACCTCCGCATGCTGGCCGAAGCTGAGGATCCCGCGTTTGATCTCCTCCGTATGGCCAAGATCGAACGTGGCCAGGAGGTCGCCGTCCTTCTGCGGCGCAAGCTTCTGGCTATCGTGCCACTTCGATTCCTGGACGTAACGAGCCACCCGCGGCGAGAACCGGACCTTCACATGGACTTCGCCGTTGCCGTGGAAGACGCCAAACGACTTGGCCAAGTGCTCGTGAAGATCGACCTCACTTTACTTCAGGTGGGCTCGGGCGATGGCCCTAGCATAGTCGGAATCACTTTGGCTGCAAACACTTGAGTACATCGCGGTGTTTCGTCAGGCCTAATCCGGGTTAGCGGCACTTCACCGTCGATCAACAAGGGCCCGGAAACGATGGGTCCGAACCGAGCGAAGATCTCCAGCACTCGCTTCTGTTTGTCTGTAAGTTGAAGTACGAGGTTCTTGGCTGGGGTCTTTCCACTGAAGACCGTCGTCAGGGCCGAAATACTCTTCTGCTTGTTGAACTTCGCCGCCTCTGATTCCGGGATGCCTCAGACCATCTTCGGCGTGTGCCCGCCGGCCAGCAGAGCATCTTCAAACAGTTTGGCAGAACCACGATCGACAAGGGCCGCCGTCTCGGACAGGCGGCCCAACAGAAAACCGCGAAACCTTGCGTCTGCGGCCAACTCGGCAAGCTGCGCCGGTTCGGCCACTTCCAAGACCGTCGCGTTGAGGTGAATTTCGTTGTGCCTCGGCTGAACCTGCGGTAACAACCGGTCCAGTGTCTCGGATATGGACGACATTTGTAGCTTCTCTTTTCCTCTTCGACAGCCACCGTGGATTACGCCGCAACCCGTAGTTTACCGCCGGCGACAAGTGTGCGACTAGGACACCGATGCCGTTCAGGCTGAAGAGTCGGCCAGCAGAAGAAGATGACGGTCACCGCACCTCATCTCAGGGAGGGCGTGTCTTGCCTTTTTCCCCCCATTGGGCTAGATTTCGACCAATCGGTACTGGCTGATCCCAGATCGGAGGAAGCTGCGATGTATCCAAGGTGGTCTCTCCTGGCGCTGGTCGCCGGAGTTCTGGTCCTGAACGGCTTGCTCGAAACGGCACCTCGCGCCGCCGAAGCCGGCCAGGGGGAAGCGAATGTCGAGGTTGCGTCGGCCTGGTGGCCCGAAATGGAGAACACGTGGGTACCGATCGGCTGGAAGGATCACCCGCTGCGTTTCAATGTCCTTTACAACGGCACCCTGATCGCCCAGCCCGTTGGCTACCCCGCCCGCGGCCAGGGCGTGCAGCTCACGTTCCTGCCCTCGCGAGATGGGGAGGTGCCGGCGAGCCCGAGTACTGAACGTTATCAGCTCCGCTCGCGCGACGGCGGCGTGGGGGACCAGGGCTGGAGCGACGATGCCGCTCCCCTCGTCTGGACGCGATTGCAGCAAGACGGGGTAGTGCTTGGCCAGCAGGTATTCGCACACTCAAGCGGCGGCGGGCCGGTGCAAACGGGGGCCGAGCCGCTCTTCGCCTGGATCCGGCTCTCGGTCGACAAACTCCCAAAGGGCGACGTCTTCCTGTTCGTCCGGATCAACCAGCCACACATCCAGACCGAGATGGATCGGCACAAGAATCTCGTTGCCAATCCGGCCGGCTCCGCCTATCCCGGTGCCCTTCGCCTGGAATGGGCAGGCGACCAGACCAGCCATCTCCTGCTCGATGGCAGTGCGCGAGTTCGCCTTGCGGTCGCGTCCACGTCCCAGGCCGCCGTAACGATCGTGGACCAGCGCCCGGCGAGTCCCGACGCGTACCTGAAGATCGCACTTTCCGGGGCCGAGGGGGCCCCCGTGGACCTCCTCGTGCCCCTGGTGCCGGCAGACCGCGAAGCGGTCGCCGCGGAGCTGGCCCTCGGGCGTGATGCGGCCCTCGAGGAGGCCAATCGCTTCTGGTCGGCCGTTCCGCCCACGGCATCCCGGGTCGACACGCCGGAGAGGCTGGTCAATGAGGCCGCCCGTCAGGCGGTCAGGTTCTGCGAGGTGATCGCCGAGCGGCATCCGGAAACGGGCCAATACGCCCTGCTCTCCGGCTCGTGGCACTATGAAAAGCTTTGGGCCACGCCGACCTCGATGAACATCACCATGATTCTTGACGGGCTCGGGCACCATCCGGCCGCCGAGAAGTACCTGGAAATTTTCCGCCAGGAGCAGGGCACGATCGTGCCTCCGGGCAAGGCCTATCACCCGCATCCCGGCTACCTGGCCACGCCGCGAACGTTCACGTCGATCGACTGGCTCACCGACCACGGCGCCATTCTCTACGCGGCCGCGCACCATGCCCTCGTCACGGACGATCCCCAGTTCATCGAGCGATGGACGGAGCCGATCCTGAAGGGGTGCGAATTTATCCGCGACTTCCGCGCCAGCCGCGGGCATGGGGGCGTGGAGGGGATTCTTCCGGCCGCGGTGCCTACCGACACGGGCGTGCAGGAGCAATCGGTCTGGACCGACGGCTGGAACTACAAGGGGCTGACCACTGCCGCGCGTTTTCTGGAGCGAATCAACCACCCGCGTGCCGAAGAGTTTGTGCGGGAGGCTGCCGCATACCGCGAGACTTTCTTGGTTGCGATGCGCGCCGCAGCGGCGCAGATGCCGGAGTGGACCGACAGTGACGGAAATAAGCACCGCTTCGTTCCCACCGCCCTGCCCCAAGGCGGCGACGTCCAATTCCCGTTCTATCTCGACACGGGCCCCTTGTTTCTCGTCTACGGCGGCCTGATGGATGCCGACGATGAACTGATGCGTTCAAGTCTGGACTACTTCCGCGACGGGCCGAACCGGCGCACTTACGATCTTGGCGGGGCATGGCACCAGCCGGTCTGCCTGCAGCACGAGCTCTCGAGCTGCGAGCCGTGTTACAGTTGGAACGTGTTCCACGCCTGGCAGGCGGGCGATCGTGAGAAGTTTCTCGAGGGCATGTACAGCCTGCTGACGGGCAGCCTGTCGCGCCGGACCTCGATCGGCTGCGAGCACCGCGGCGGTGTGAGCGGCACGCTGTTTTCCGCGCCGCTGCCAATTGAGCTTGCCCGTCTGTCGGTCATCGACGACCAGATCGAGCCCGGCGGGCTTCATCTTCTTCGGCTGGTGCCGCTGGCCTGGCTGAAAGTGGATCGCCCAACGACCTTCGAACGGATTCCGACGGAATTCGGGCCGGTAACGCTGCGATTCCAGCTCGAGAAGGACGGGAACTGCCTTCGGGTGACGTTCGAACCGCAGTTCCGGCACCAGCCGCAGGAGATTTCGTTGCACGCGCCACCGCTGAAGGGACTGACGGAGATCGCCATTGGGGATCGGGTGGAGGCGGTGCAGCCGGGTGATGTGATCAGGCTCAAGTGAGGCGGCAAAACAAGAACACGCGTTTGCCTGGCCCCTGCTTCGTTGGGGTCCAAACTTCAGCCTGCGCTCGAGTACCGGCTTTAGCCGGCGAACGGCCCACATCCAATATCCACACCGGCGTTGCCCCGGCTCTTGTTCTTCTCCCACTTCCGGGGCTCGACGTATCCACTCTTCTTCCACCACTCTTCGGCCGCCTGCGGCGGCGAACGAGTGGAATGGTCTTTCGTGGCACGCGACCGTACAATCGACCGGCAACACGCAATCAGGAGCATCTGCCATGACACGGAACCATACTTGGGCAATCTACTTCTCCCTCCTGCTGTCAACGGCCGGGACTGCCGTTGGCCAGGAGGGTACGGAACGGTTCGAAAAGGTCACCCGGCAACTGGTCGAGGCGATCAACGCCCAGGACTATCAGGCCATCCGGCAGGACTTCAATCCGGCTATGTTGGAGGACCTTACTCCCGAGAAGTCGAAACAGTTCTTCTCAGGCCTGGTGAGTCACTTTGGAAAGATCGAGAAGCTGGACCCGCCACGACGGACGGCTCCAAATCAGGCTGTTATCTACGCCCATTGTGCTGGAAAGGACCTGGACATCACGGTCGTGCTGGATGAGGCCAACAAGATCGTCGGGCTGACGTTCCTCCCGGCGGTTCCTGTGCCCGAGAATGTCAGGACCTCACTGCGATTGCCCTTCGAAGGCCAATGGCTGGTTTTCTGGGGGGGCGACAGTCGGGAACTCAATCACCATTACGACTCGCCGCAACAGCGATTCGCCTTCGACTTTCTGATGGTCGATGAAGCGGGCCGATCCCATCGAGGCGAAGGCCGGGCGAATGAGGACTTCTATGCCTTCGGCCAGCCGGTCCTGGCCCCGGCCGACGGCCTGGTGACCGATGTCATTGCAGGCGTGCGCGACAACGCGCCAAGCTCGATGAATCCGACCTTTGCCGGGGGCAATGCGGTGATCATCAAGCACGCAGAAAACGAAGTCTCGGTCCTGGCCCATTTCCAGCAGGGCAGCATCCGGGTCAAGTGCGGCGACCAGGTGAAACAAGGACAGGTGCTCGGCCTCTGCGGCAACTCGGGCAATTCTTCCGAGCCTCACATCCATTTTCATGTGCAAAACACCCCCATCCTCCCGGACGCAACTGGACTTCGATGCGTGTTTGACAGAATCACCGTGAGGAGGGACGGGAAAAGCGATTCGAAGACCGGCTTTTCGCCCATCAAGGGTGATCTGGTCCGGCAGGAGTGACGAAAGGCGGCGGCCCAAAGATTCGCGAATTGGGCAAGCAAATAACAGCCTTGCGAGTGCCCATCGATACCACCAGACGTAGGGAGGCAGCCCGGCACAGCCCTCGTCCGGCTGATGGGCTGGGCAGGATTCTACCACTGCTCGGCTACGCGGCTCTCGTCGTCCACCGAATCTTCGTAGTAATAGTGCTCGCAGGGGATGAAGACCTTCTTCTCCAACTCCTCCCCGTCGAGGTACTTGATGAAGGCCTCCACGGTGCCGACGGCCATCTTGCGGGGGAACTGCTGGGGGGAATCGTAGAGCTTCTTCTCAAACACGGCCTGCTTGCCGGCCGGCGAGGCATCGAAGGCGATGACCGTGATCTGCTTCTCTTTGCCGGCCTTGGTAACGGCCGCGTGGGCGCCGAGTCCCGAAGGATCGTTCACGGCGAAGATGCCGACAATATCCGAGTGGGCCTGAAGGAGGTCGGTGGCCACGGCGTACCCTTCGTCGCGGTTTCCTTTGCCCGACAGCTCGGTGACGATCTGGAGCTTGCTGTTGTGCTGCTTGAGATAGTCGACGAAACCGTCGCGGCGCTGAATGGCGGAGCTGACCTCCGGGAAGGTGATCAGGGCGATCTTGCCCTGGTCGCCGGTCACTTTCATCATGCTCTCAGCGGCGAGCTGGCCCCCCTGGAAGTTGTCGCTGCCGATATGGAAGGCGATCATGTCCTTGGCCTCCTCGTCGTTGACCTCGACATCGAAGGTGAAAACGGGCACGCCCGCCTCGTGGGCCTTCTTGACCCCCTCGCCGGCCGACTTGGAATCGACCGGGTTCAAGAAGATGGCGTTGTAGCCCTGGGCGACGAAGTCCGACAACTGGTTGTTCTGCTTGGCCGGATCCAGATCGCCGCTCAAGGCCACCAGTTCATAGCCGTGTTTGGCGGCTTCGTCTTCCATGACGTTGGCGATCAGTTTGAAGAAGGGGTTCGTCAGGTCCATGCAGGTCATGCCGATCTTGCCCTTCGTTTGGGCAGGGGGGGGCGAGCCGGGCTGGGCGGTTTGCTGGGGTGCCTTGGTGCAAGAGGAGGCGAGGATGGCAAAGGTACTGATCGATATCGCGCAAAACATGGTGAATCTGAGTTTCATGACGTCGACCCTTTCTTCAATCTCTTATTGGTCTATCGACTTTGCGAAGAGGGCGGGCAATCCCTGGCCGCTGCGAGCTTTGTCGAGCAGCACGGCTCCCAGGATCACGCCTCCGAGTACAACCTGTTGTGTGTAGCTCTCGATTCCGAGCAGATTCA
>CAYSCH010000307.1:10322-11605 GCA_964429355.1 uncultured Planctomycetaceae bacterium
GATGAACGCGCCGATGAGGGTGCCAAGGATCCTACCGGAGCCACCCGAGAGGCTCGTTCCGCCCACCACGACGGCAGCGATCACGTAGAGCTCGTACATGGCTCCCATGTTCGGCGTTCCCGTGTTGAGCTGCGAGGCCTGAATGCAGCCTCCGAGGCCCGCGGCGAGGGCACTGACCGTATAGACGAAAACAATCACCGGTCCCACCGGTACTCCCGACAGGCGTGCCGCCTCTTCGTTGCCGCCGACGGCATAGATGTAGCGGCCCATCCGGGTCCGCGACATGAACACGTGGGCCGCCACGTAGAGGACGACCAGGAGGATCACCGTGTTGGGAATCCCGATTGTGCTTCCCTGCCCGAGCCAAGTCAGTGTTTTGGGAACCTGGTAGATCGAGAAACCCCCCGTGAGCATGAACGCCAGTCCGCGGGCCATCATCATCACGCCGAGTGTGGTGATGAACGGCGCCACCTTGAAACGGGTGACGATCAGGCCGCCGGCGGCTCCGACCAGTCCGCAACCTGCCGTTCCCGCGAGAAAACCGGCCAGCACGGCCCAGGGGGGCGCGTCAAGTCCGCCAAGCCGCTTCATCACCAGCGTGCCGATCACGGCCGAAAGGGCAATCAGGCTGCCGACCGACAGGTCGATGCCCGCTGTGATGATCACCATGGTCATGCCGATGGCGATAACGGCAATGACCACGATGCGATCGACGACTGCCAGGAGATTGGTGCGTTTGAGGAAATCGGGCCAGAGCCGCTCGCGGGGCGTCAGGAGCGCGAAACCGGCCGATTGCGGATACCGCTCGGGAATCTGCTCGATCACCCGCCACCTGGCCGTGTCGCCGGCCGTGACGATCGCCGCCACGGGCACGTTCCTGGCCGCCAGCTCGTCGAGGGCCAGGCGCAGGTCGCGCGGCTGGCCCACGACAACCTGCGCGCCAGCGAATCCCGCTTCGGCCAACCGGCGGCCGACGCTCTCGGCCAGGGTCGCGGAAATGGTGTTGACGGCTCCGACGGCCACGATCACATCGGATTTTCCAAACTGGCTCTCGACCTCGCGGGCAAGCTCCGCGACAGCCGCGGCCCCCTGGGGCATCTGTTTCTTCAGCGTGAGGAGGCTGAACAGCACGCATAGTCCCAACAGGACCACGATCATGCCATAGTCGCCGAGCAGTCTTCGCAACACAACCTTACTCCTATGCAAGCCCCGCAGGTTCCCGGCGCCGCGGGGAACCTGGAACGGGATTATTGCCCTGACAAGGCGGGGTTCTGAGTCTTCCA
>CAYSCH010000308.1:0-1167 GCA_964429355.1 uncultured Planctomycetaceae bacterium
CGTTGCGCCTGTCGAGCAGGCATCTGCCCCGCTCGACTCATCGCCCGTGAGCCTCATCGATGAGATGTTTCTTCCTCCCAGGTTGGAGACCGAAGCGCCGGAGCCGGTCGCGGAAAACCCCGCGGTTGCAGTCGACGATCAGGCCCCTCCGGTGATGAATCAAGGAGCAGACTCGACCTTGCCGGAACCGGAGCCGCTCCTACCGGTCGCAGTGAGCGAAGTGGGCCTTGTTGCTCCGACTCTGACAGCGCCGGATGTGGTGGTGCCCTTGCCGCCGGTGGAGCCAGCCCCCACCCTTGAAGCAGGGCCAGGGCAGGCTGGGATGGAGAGCACGGCACTGCAGACTCTCGGCACGACGGCACGCGATGTTCTGATGCTCTTTCCGCCGGTAGAGGCGGCCGCCTTGCCCAGCGACGTTGAAGCATCCATCGGCGGCGCAGTCGAGACTCCGGCAGTACAGGACGAGCTTGCGGGCGATCTCCCGGTGCCGTTGCCACCGGTCGAGGCGGGCTTGCCCAGTGAGGTTGAAGCATCCATCGGCGGCGGTGCAGACGCAACCCCGGTAGTACAGGAGGACCTTGGACGCGATATCCCAAGGCCGTTGCTGCCGGTAGAGTCGGATTTGCCGAGCCAGGTGGAAGCATCCATCGACGAAGGCGCAGGCCAGACTCGGGGATCGCAGGAGAACTTCGCTGGCGAGCGCGTCATGCCGTTGCCGCCGGTGGATTCGAGGCCAGAGGTGCCGCTTGCCGGCACTGCCCAGCCGGAGCTGGTTCCGTTGCCTCCGGTCGAGCCCAGGTTGCTGCCGTCGGAAGAGTCGACCGCACTGCGGATGATCGAGGGGCTCTTTGAGCCCATCCCGGCAAAGCCGGCCATCGAACCGGAGTTGGAGACTGGCACAGGTCCAGTCTCAGGGAGCGAGGAGGCTGGTGTTCTGGAACAATCGGCCGAGCAGGGGGCATCCGCGGATCTGAATGGCTCCGAAGAGGTGCTTCAACCGCTGCCTCCGGTCGAGCGGTCCAGTGGGTGCGGCGTTTCGCTATTGTCCCTGGCGGACGGAAGGGGCCCTGAGGCGGAAAAAAACGGCCGGTCCTGGGAGCTTGAGCTGATAGCCCGTCAGGCCGACGAGCACTCGCGGCAAGCCTTTGAATTGGCCGGCAAGAAGGC
>CAYSCH010000308.1:1177-11597 GCA_964429355.1 uncultured Planctomycetaceae bacterium
CTCAGGGTCATCGCCCAGGGGCTCGACAGACAGTACGCGACGAACCGTCACAGTCAGGCCTTGGCCGCGGGCGTGCGAGCACTCAACGAAGCGGAGGATTTCCTGCCCAAGGACGGTCATCTTGAGGCGGAACTCGATCTGGCCGTGATTGCCGGGGCCCACGGCACGCCGGTGCTTCAGGGGAGCGACGTCCAGCAATTGACGCCCCTCGAGGCGATTCAGAAATACCACACCTATGCCCAGGGACAATTGGCCACCGCCGTAGGCAACGAGGTGGCAGGATCGATGGCTCTTGGCGGCCTGGGCAAGCTGTACGTGGCCATCGGCGATCAGCAGAGAGGCGACGGGATTGTGGCTGCCCGAACCAAGGCCATGGTTGTGCTCCAGGCGGCGCTGGTGGCCTCGCCCGTCAATCACATGGCGTCCAACGAATTGGGGGTGTTGTTCGCCCGAAACGGTCGTCACGCGGAGGCTCGCGCGGCCTTTCAATACAGCGTGGCAACATTTCCCACGGAAGAAGGGTGGCGGAATCTGGCCCTGACCTGCGAGCGGCTGGGCGAGATGGATCTTGCCTATCGGGCCGCACAACAGTCGCTGGCGCTGCGTGAGAAAACTCGCGGCAATGCGCCTTTGGCCAAGGATTCCCGTCTCGGAGCGGTGCGTTGGGTTGCGCCGGGCGAATTGGCCGGCAGCGGAGGAAGCCTGCGGACCGCGTCGGCTGCGGGCGGGGCCACCCAGGCACGATAGGGCAGGCGAGGCAATAACATCAAACCAGCAAACGAGTATCGGGAGTGACCAGACCAGTGTGGGCGACTCTCCTATCGATGGGAAACAGGACTGCGGGCCCGCTCTGCCGCTGGGGAGCGGCGGCGCTGAGTCTGGCTATGCCCCTGGTGGCCGCGGTGGCAATCATGCCGTCCGGCCAGGCAGGGCCCACCGAGGCGGCCAGGTCCACTGTGCCTCGCGAGGTTTGTAGCAGGCACCAGGGGCGTGGAGGTTCGTCGTCCGCCGTACGCATCCACAGAGATCCGGCCGTCGAGCCCTGTGCGGTCGCCATGCCGCTTGAGGGCGGCGGGGCAGTGGCCCGCTGCGGAGGAACTGCCGCCGGCTCGCCGGTCTGTGGGACCTCGTGCCAGTGGGAATCGCTGCGAACGGCCACCTGGCAGGCCTACGCGCAGGGGGAATATATCGCCCGCGATCGATCGCCGCACGTTTCCGACTATCGTCTGCGCGTGGGCGATGAACTGGACCTGGTCTATCGTTTGACTCGCGAGGAGCGTGCGGAACCCTACCGGCTCAACGTGGGGGATGAGATTCGCGTGGAGTCGATGGCCGATCCGACGTTGGATCGCGAGCTGATCGTTCAGCCCGACGGAATGATCACCCTTCGTTTGCTGGGGCAAGTGAAAGCCAACGGCCTGACAGTGGCCCAGTTGGGCCAGCACGTGGAAGAAGCCTACACGAAGTACTACAAATCGCCGTCGATCACGATCACACCCCTCAAAGTCGATACGAAGCTGGAAGATCTCCGCGCGGCGGTTGACCGGCGCATGGGCGTGGGCGGACAAAGCCAGATCGCCAAGATCACTCCGGAGGGTTCGATATCGCTTCCCGGCATCGGGTGGGTTTACGTGCAGGGGCTGACTCTGGCCGAACTCCAGGCCGAACTGGGCGAGCGCTATGCCGAGATCATTCCCGGCATGGAAGTGATTCCAGTGATCGTCTCGTGGGCTCCCCGTTATGCCTATGTGCTTGGCGAGGTGGGAGCACCGGGCAAGTTCGAGCTCACCGGCCCGACCACGATCCTTCAGGCGATCGCGATGGCCGGCAGTTGGAACAACGGAGCCCGGTTGGACCAGATCGTGGTGTTCCGACGAGACGACAACTGGCGATTGGTGGCCACGATGGTCGACCTTCGCGCGGCCCTGCGCGGCAAGTCGCCGTGTCCCCAGGGGGAGATCTGGCTTTCCGATTCGGATGTGGTGATCGTACCGAAGGGGCCCATTCTGGAGTCAACCGACCTGATCGAGCTGGTCTTCACCCGCGGGGTGTACGGTGTGATTCCGTTCAGCACATCCTATGCGTTCGAATCGCTGACGACATTGCCGTAGAGGCCGTCTTTCGCCGATTCTCGCATCTGGGGTTTCAGGATTTGACTGGCCCAAACGGCCTTGCGGGATTCCCGGAAAAAGGGTGGCAGTCACCTTTTTTGTCAAGCAGCGGGCGCCGACCGAAGGTTGGTCCGGCTGTTCCGGCAAAAGTTGGCTGCCACCTTCTGCCTCCTGGAATCACGCAACCTCAGTTAGAGGGGGAGGCTGGGCCGCGTTGTTGCCTCCACCTTTACCGAATAGAATAGTCTGATCGGGTCGTCAGAGGTACATCCCAGGCATCAGGGAGCCTCCCGTTGGGAAGTGAGTCCAGGTCCAGACGGTATGAGAGAAACGGGCAAAACACAGGGGAATCACGACGAGTTTGTGGCCAAGTGTTTCCAGGATCTCGCACTGGCGAAGGCGTTTTTCCAACACTATCTTCCGCCCGATGGATGAGACGATGAGTACGCTGATCGAGAAGTGGAAGGAGGAGGGTCGCGAGGAAGGTCGCGAGGAAGGGATCGAGAAAGGTGTTGAGAAAGGTGTTGAGAAAGGCCGAATCGAGGATCGCCAGGACGCGATCATTGACATCCTTTCGGCGCGGTTCGATAGTGTTCCCGACTCGGTCCGTCAGGCCGTGCGCAGCATTCTGGATGCGGAGCGACTGGTGAAGCTGACCGCCACGGCCGTGAAGTGCGAGTCAATCGCCCAGTTCGCTGAGAAGCTGACATAGATTCGAAAGAAAACGGCTGCAGGATCGCAGGACCATGCGAACGCTTCTCTGGGCGGTTCGAGCCATTTGCCTATCTTATCTGCTGCTCTTGACCACTCTGCTGCTCGTGTCGGACCCGTGGGGCTGGCTGCTCGGCGGGGCGCCGGCGGTTGAGGTGCCGGGGCGGGGAGTGCACTTCTTCGCCTTTGCGATTCTGGCCATTCTGATCGCGGCAAGCCGGTTGCCGTGGCCAGGGGGTGTGGTCGCTGCGGCTCTGGTGATCTACGCCATCGCGACCGAATCGCTCCAGGTGCTTGTAGAGAGCCGCCTAGTCGATCCGATCGACTATGCGGAGAACCTTGTGGGCCTGGCGGTCGGCGCGATCCTTTGGGTACTAGGGCGCGGGGCGTTTCGGCATTTTCTGCCACGCAGCGATGCCGAGAACGATGCGGAGGAATGAGGAAGGGCAGGTAATCCATGCGATCACCTGCGATTGGATGTCATGCTGTCGAGCTCAAGCCGTTGGGCGACGCACTTCCGAAGTCTTCTCCTGCCGCAGGCTGTGCCCATAACACCCAGGCCGAGCATGATGGCGAGGGGAGGAGGGCTCGGGGCCGAAACCTGCACATGATCGCCTTCGAGTTCAAAGGCAAAGGTTCTGTGTGGGGCAGTTCGGCAGACTGGTATCGATGCTCAATCCAACTGCCTCTGTGAGCGAGGCTGCGTTAATCGAAGCAAGCTTCGGAAATACGTCGTGACATTGCTCGGCAAGAGCGGCCGAGGTGAAAGAACAAGAAAAGACAAGCCCCCTCGGAAATTACCGCGGGGGCTTTCTACAGGCGATCAACGTTCCGTCAAGTCTGGCCCTTGATTACATGGAGCCTGGATCCAGTACCCCGGTCAGGCCGGCCTTCTTGCCGTCGGGAGTCATAAGGTGTTGATAGACCTTGTAGTCGATGTTATCACGGAGAACTTGGGTGTGACCGTCGCAGAAGGTGGCGACCACCACGCCTGGATGGCGGGAAGAAGGGCGGGCGTGGTAGATGTCCGAGAGGGTCGAACCGAGGTCCTCGTTGATTGCATAAGTGGTGGGAGGATTTGTCGGGTCGCCGACGGTGCCCGTTGGATCCTCACCTTCGAGTACGGCATTTCGCAGAGACCAAACAAACCCGCAATCAGCTTCTACAATCGGTGTTCTCCGTGTTCCGGGTGTCGATGAAGTGAGAGGGACCCAATTGGCTACCTGGATATTCTCCGACACCATGAGGGTGTTTGCGCTGCCGTCCAACTGGGTCAGCATATCGAGCGACATCGTTTCTCTTGCAGCCGTAATGCCCCTGCCTGTGGGCGGCGGCAATTCCATGGCAACGACCGTTGACGAATGGTCGAAGAATACACCGTTCGCCGCAGCATCAGGCTTCGTGACGGTACTCGAAAAGGGAAGATCGATCTGTCCACAGTTGACGACGTAGGAAGTGGATGTCGAACCGGCGAAATCTTGTGTCGACACGTCGCTTGGACAGGCGAGCAATCGAATGAACACGGCGGGGCGGTCACCGGCATTGCTCAGATCCGCTTCGTCGGTAGTGACCTTTTTGCGCCATTTGTTCCACAAATCGTTCTGTTCCATGTAGGGAAACAGGGTGACAATCCAACTCACGTCATGCTGGGGATTCTTGGCAGCATCGAATGCCGGTGTGGCCGGGGGCACAGCCGTCGGCCCCAAGTACTCGGCATACCCTGGGTATTGCCCCACGCTCGACTCGTAGTTCAACAGGGCGGTGGCGAGCTGCTTCTGGTTGTTCATGCAAGTCGCACGGCGACCGGACTCCCGGGCCGATTGGACCGCCGGCAACAGGAGGGCCATCAACATGCTGATGATGGTGATGACCACGAGAAGTTCAACGAGCGTAAACCCTCTGCGAATGTGGCGTTTCATAGAAAGACTCCCTGTGTCCCCAGACCGGGACGAAAACGATTTGATCGCCTTGCCCTCTCACAGTCTATTGTCGCAAAACCTGTCCGGAAGGTCCAGCGTTATTGTGGGATTTTCGTTCATAAACTGCTGTAAGCACCGAACAGCCTAGGCGACACCCCTCGAATGGGTTGGGACCTTCGGCTGTTGCAGAGGGCTGGAGGCCCGGGCAAGGGGCTCTTCGGCATGTTGAGGCGTCCAAGTTTCGCGAAGTTGGATTGGCAGTGTCCACTCCACGATTGCCATCTGGAAAGCAGGGAGCAGAAGGCAGTGTTTCTCGCCACGACACAACGAAAAAGCCCGCATCGTGCGACACGGGCTTGTGGGTTTCCTTCGCTCGTGATGTTGGTGTTACGCGACTCGCTTTCGTCGTCGTCCAGCGACCAAGCCGAGGCCAGCGAGCGTGCCCCAAATGGCAAGGGTCGTGGGTTCGGGAACGATGGGCTCGGTGCCGTTCGAGAGGCTCACATTGTCCAACCCGAGTTGACTAGCAAAGATGTTGTCCGAGTAGTTCCTAACTCCCGCTTCAATGGTGAAGGTCCCATCTGACAAGAACTCATGCGATACGCTGGTCCATCCATCCTGGCCATTTTCTCCCACTCCGTCGACTCCGACCACAGATTTCGCGTAGAGAGGCGTCACAGTCGTACCCACCAACAGGCTGACGTAACCATCGTCGTCAATATAGTCGCCAGCATCGAAGAACACCGAAAACGACAGGACCTGCCCAGCCGCGGCGGTGAACTCCTGAGACAGAAGCGTGTAGGTATCCGCTGCTCCGGCACGCAACAGTGCAAAGTAAGTCCCTTCGGCTGGGCTCCAGGTGCCGGCGGAGCCCGCGGGAAGATAACTGGCCGTCGTGACAACGGAAGCGAGACCCGGAAGCGAAGCCGTCCAGTTGGTCAAATCACCCGTCTCAAACCCGCCGTTCTGAATCGCCGCTTTCGCCTCCTCCAGGTTAACCCCCACGAATAGGCAAGCCAGTGCCAAACATCCGAAATGAAATCGTTTCATCATGAACCTCCAATTCTCAGACAGCACCTCGGTAAATCAACTCAACAAAAACCGCACTGATAGGCTTTCGGCGGGCGAAACCAACGCCACGGAGGTCCTGTGGGAAGAATCGCTCCTGCCTCCGGGGCAAGAGTTGCCTGAATCGCAGCGGGGGGCGGGACGACCAGTTCGCCCGCGACGGCGAATCCGCCGCACGAACCGCCGGTCTGCGATAGGGAATTGGGCGGCGAAGGCGACATGCCGGCAGCCGGAGTCATGTGCGTTCCGCGGAGGGTGCGGAACAGGTTTTCAGCCTCTTGCTCTCGCTGCCGCTCCTCCTCCGTTGCCACGATCGGCAGGCCTGACATGCCACCGAGCGAACTCAGACGGGCTACCTCGGCCGGATCGACCTGGAGCCACTGGGCCAGATCTTCGTCGATTCTCGCGTGCGCAGAAAGATCGCCTTCGTTGAAAATGACCGTCGCCTGCACCCTCGCAGTAGCCCAGGCGACCGCCACGAAAAGCAGGGGAACGAAAATCAAGTTGTTTCCGAACGGTTTTGCAAACACGGTAAATCGAGCTGCTTTCTGTCAGCGATGCCAAAAACATCGCTGACCACGGTCTCATCTTCATACATCCTAGATTCCGCCGCCGGGCAGCCAAATCTGACAGTTTGGACGGAATAAACTTCAGGAATCACTCTGGCGGTGGCAACGCCTATAACCCACAAGACGGGTATTCGGCTCCATCCCACCTTGATGCCGTCTGTTGCTGGGAGAGTCTGGCCTGAGGCCGACCGCATTCCATTCCACCACTAGAGAGGGGCTGTTGCTGTTGGCGTTCCGTCATGGAGAGCGTGTTTCTCCGCTGGCGTCAAAGGACTGCGGCGGAGGAGAGGCATCATTGCCAAGGCCTGCGGGACTAGATTTCGAAGACCCACGCGGTGTTCGAGACCGCCTGCTGGCGTTTTTCGCCGGTTCTTGCGACAATAAGGTTTGAGGGCAATTGTGACCTGTATCGTAACCCGGAGGTGTGTGGCCCATGGCCCGAACGAAGAGATCAGCCTTCACCCTCGTCGAGATGCTGGTGGTGATCGTGATCATCAGCATGCTCGTCGCCCTGCTCGTGCCGGCCGTGATCGGCGCACGAGAACGCGCTCGCCGTGCGAGTTGCATGAACAACATGAGTCAGGTCGGGAAAGCCATCATTCAATATGAAACGGCGAAGGGAAACCTGCCGGGATATGTGAACAAGATCGGGACCGCCAAGTTTGCCGGCTCGGTTGCCAGCAGCAACAACCTGAGCTGGGCGGTCATGATTCTGGAGAACATCGGGCGTGCCGATCTGTGGAAGGAATGGCGGACCGGCACTGGGGATCGAGCGGCCGCCACCGTGGTTGTTCCCGAACTCCTTTGCGCAAGCGACACGGAGAGGCGGGGAAAGACCGGCGAGTTGAGTTTTGCCGTCAATTGTGGCATCAGCGATGTTGTGGACGATGCACTTAAGTATGTGGAAGTCGCGCCCAAGGCATACGAGCAATCGGCATGGGGGCTCTTCTTTGACCACGACACCACCAATGGTTTGCCAGGTGGAGCGACCACCGAAGTGAAGATTGGCCTGGACGGCATCGAGGATGGAGCGTCGCAGACAATCATGCTCTCGGAGAATCTCAATGCTGGCAGTTGGGCTTCGTCGATTATCGACGCCACCTCAGGGACTCCTGGGACTCCTGTGCAACAGGCCGACGTGGGGATCGTGTGGTGGTCGACCGCGAGCGGCTTCCCCTGGGTTGCCAATGTTCCGGCCAGGGTTGCGATCAACTCCGAGACTCCAGGACCTCGGCCATCGAGCCATCATTCAGGCGGTGTCAACGTGGTTTACGCAGATGGGCATGCGGACTTCATTTCTGATCGAATTGAGTACGCCGAGTTCTGTAAGCAGATGACATCGAACGCGGCCAAGGCGGCTGCCCTGGAACCGTAAGTGTCTGAGTGATGCGATTTCTGCGGATGGCCGCATGTCTTTCAGACTACGTCTGGCCGAAGGCCCCTTCTCACTATCACCTGGGGCAACGCCCGCCGCACGAAATTGTTTGGCCGAAGGCCTACTCTCACCGTAGCCTGGGGCAATGCCGGCAACGCCCCAGGAATTCGGTATTTCTTTTGGCCGAAGGCCATATTCACCAATCCCCCGACGCCCCACCTCAGGAGCGGAGACCGTGTCGCAGTCATTGACGATGTTCTACGCTCACTTGGTCTTCAGCACGAGGAACCGGTATCCCTTTCTCGATTCGGAAATTCACCGTAGCCCGGGCCAACGCCCCAGGAATTCGGCAAGCCCCGAATTCTTTTGGCCGAAGGCCATATTCACCAATCCCCCGACGCCCCGCCTCAGGAGCCGAGCCTCTGATGGGCGGCTCGCGTGGAATTGGCCGGGCGGTGACTATGGCCTTCGGCCAAACGCCGGATCGCCGTCCCGGGTTCCTGCGGCAAGACCCCAGGAATTCTGGCAACGCGGCTACGGGGCTGTCAACCCGGCGCACCTGGCCGATGCGGATGCGAGAACGCCACCGCTCACTCCGTCTCTTCCGGAGCTGGCTCGGCTTGGGGGGCCTCGTCCGGCTTGGGAATTTCTGGGGCCGGCGGGGTAGCGTCCGACTTGGGAGCCTCCTCCGACTTGGGAGCGCCGTCCGCCTTCGGAGCCTCTTTCTGCTCCGCCTTCTGGTCCTTGTTGTCCTCGCTCCCTTCCTTGCCGGCGTCTTCGGCCGCTTTCTTCTTGTCTTCTTTCTTCCCGGGTGTCACCGATTCTCGCCATGGCTTGCCCTGCTGGTAACTCTTCAGTTCCTCCTGGAGATGTCCGAGCGTTTCCGGATCGCCTTCGTCGTCGGCGGTGGCGACTTCCACGGCCTTGCTCGACCATTTCTTGGCGGCTTCCATGTCGCCTGAGTCGGCATAGGCGGCGGCCAGGGTGCTGAGGATGTGGGCGGCCTTGTATTCGGTCAGTTCGCAGGCCTTCGTGGCCAGTTCGATCGCCCGCTTGGGGTTGCGGAGCTCGTCCGTGGGCGAGGTGCAGAGCACCCAGGCCAGATTGTTGAGGGTTCCCGAATCGTCGGGCATGAGCGCCGACGCTTTTTCGAGGTCCGCAATGGCTTCACGATGCTTGCCGAGCGAAAGGTAGGCGTCGCCCCGGAGCCGGAGGGCGGCCTTGTTGTCGGGCTCCTTTTCCAGCACTTTGCTGTACATTTCGATGGCTTTTTCGTGATCCTCCTCGCTGCTGTAGAAAGTCCCGAGCTGCAGTACCACGGAGGCGTCTTCGGGGGAATCTTTCTGGAGTTCCTTGAGAACCTCGATGGCCTGCCCGAGGTTGTCGGAGCCGGCCAGGAGCATGGCCTGGAACTTCTTCACGCGGGAGCGTGTTTCCGGCGTCAAGGCGGGATGTTCGAGCGCTCGCGTCACGTCGGCCAAGGCCAGATCGATCTTGCCGAGTTCCTGATAAACGCTCGCACGCATCAGGAGCACCGACAAGTTGGTCGCATCCAGTTCATAGGCCTTGTCGAGCAGTTCGAGGGCCTTGTCGAACTCGGAGCGGAGGGCATGGATCTGTCCCAGGTGGAGCAAAGGCTGGGCGGCCTTGGGGACGAGGTCGGCAGTCTTCTGGAAGGCCTGGAAGGCCTCGTCGAGGAGTTTCTTCTGCTGCTCCTCATCGGGTTTCTCCCCCTCTTCCTGCGATGTCGCTTCATCGAACAGTGCCATGCCGAGGGCCAGCATGGTCAGCGGATGCTCGGGCTGCAGTTCCGAAGATTTCCGCAGATCGTCGATGGCCTTCTTGCGGTCATCCTTGTCGGCATACAGGGATCCGCGCAAGCGATAGGCCTCTGCCGACTCGGGGTCGGCCTTGATGGCCTCATTCAGAAGCTCGATCTTCTTCTCGTTTTCTTCCTCGAGAGTCACCTTGAGAATCAGCGAGTCGGCCTTGGCCGGCCCGTCCGTCTCGCTGATCCGGATCGCCTCGTCGAGTGCCTCCCGAGCACGCTTTCGGTCGCCCTCCGGAAGCATGTTCAGACGGGCCACCATTTGCAGGGCGTCGATCTGGTTGGGCAACAGCTTGAGCGCCATTTCCAGGTCGCGAAGAGCTGCCGTGCGGAACTGCCGCCACATCGGGGTCGGGGGGATCTGCTTGAAGATCTCCTCCCCCACGGCCAGCCCGCGGCGAATCCGTGTGGAGGCCAGGAGCTGCTCGGCAAATGGTCGATGGTCGTCGTCGAGTCCCTTCTTGAGTGCTTCCTCGCAGCGGCGGATGACTTCGGCCAGGTCCGAGGCGGAGCGAGCGGTCAGTTTCAGTTCCGTCGCCCGATCAAGATCCTCCAGGCCGTCGTTCCCGGCCTGGCTTGCCGCGGCGATGGCCCCAAGAATGAGTCCGCTCAGACACACAACGCGAATCAAACCCAACATCGTTAGCCTCCCTTGCTGTATTGCCGGTGGCCGTCCGTCCGGCGATGACGACCATTTCTATCATCAAACGTGTTTCAACAAAGCAATTATTGCCGTTTGACACCGCAAATGCCATAGGGAACGGAGTGGCTGCCACAAGGATAGCCGCCACCACAAAATGTAGAATCTGAAAGAAGTGAGCTACAGTAGCTTACATTTG
>CAYSCH010000309.1:0-5268 GCA_964429355.1 uncultured Planctomycetaceae bacterium
AACGCCCCTCGTCCAAGATTTTGCACCGCTGGAAAGTGTAGGTGCAAAAACCCGTTCCGCTCCACAACCCGGCCAAAAAGTGCGATTGGCTCCAAAGAAATTTCTTCCTCCTTGCCCGCAATGACTTACGTCCAAGTGTCCCAATGTTTCCAAGATTCCATTTCTACCTATACATATAATCACTCCCTGACTCCCGACCCCTGACTTCCTGTCCCCCGTCTCCTGTCCCCTCTCTTCTTGACTTGGGCAAAACGTTCCTCCCCGACCATTTCCTCAAACCTCCCTCCGAGATGCACCAGTGGATGGCCGGCGAGCTTGACCGCATGACCACCGACCGCGGCAGCAAGCTCAATGTGCTCGGGCCCCGCGGCGGGGCCAAGTCGACCGTGGCCACCCTGGCCTACCCCTTGCGCGAAGCCCTGCTCGGCCGTGAGCCCTACATCTGGATCCTCTCCGACACCATGCACCAGGCCCACGCCCACCTGGAGAACCTCAAGGCCGAACTGGTGGATAACCAGCGGATTACGCGTGCTTACCCCCGCGCCGCCGGCCGGGGCCCCGTCTGGCAGGCAGGCCGGATCGTCATGCGCAACGGGGTGACGATCGAAGCCTTCGGCACCGGCCAGCGGATCCGTGGCCGTCGCGCCCGGGCCAACCGCCCCACGCTCCTGGTCTGCGACGACCTCCAGAACGACCGTCACATGGAATCTGTGCTCCAGCGCGGCCACGCCCGCACCTGGTTCCAGGGCATGCTGCTCAAGGCCGGCACGCCGCAGACGAACGTGGTGAATCTGGCCACCGCCCTTCACCGTGAGGCCCTGGCCGTGGAACTCACCGAGACGGCCGACTGGACCAGCCGCATCTTCCGCTCCATCGATCCCTGGCCCTTCAACAGCAGTCTCTGGGAAGAGTGGGAAGGGAGGCCGACATGGCCCGTCGTCCCACGCCCCAGATGGTGGCCGACGGGGTGGAGCTCTACCGCAAGTTCCATCCCCACGTCTTCGGCATCGAAAACAACCAGTACCAGGAACTGCTGTCCCCCGAGTTCACCTCGGCCTTTCTGCGCCAGGGCCTCCATGGCGTGCATCCCTGGGGCGTGCGCAACGACGCCAACAAGCTCGTCCGCATCCGCCGCTTGGGTCCGCTGCTGGCCGCCCGTCGGATCCGGCTCAAGTCCAATTGCCCCTCGACCCAGATCCTCTACCACCAGCTCCAGGAGTTCCCTATTGCCGACCATGACGACGGGCCCGACGCCCTGGAGATGGCCATGCGTCTGGCCTGCGAGCTCCTCGCCCCGGTATGGAACGACGGCCTCGGCAACCGCCTCCCCGTCGGATAGCCGCCTCTCGCTCCAAAAGAGACCACCCATGCCGTCGGCCCGTCATTCCCTCGCAACCCGCTTCGTCATTCCCGCCTTCGCGCCAGTGACCCCAGTCGCCAGGCCACGACGATCGAGCTGCGTATGGAGAGTCCCTGCTGGGACGGCCGACGGCACTCGGAGAGTGCTGCTGCGTTTGTTTGGGACATGGCAAAACCGGCTCGATGGCTTGATCGTCGATGGCTCCAAAACTATCTTCAGACGAAAGGAGACCTTGCGCCATGATGAACAGTTCGACTGCCGCTGTTGCCTCTTGCCTGTCCATTTGCATCCTGGCCGTCGCCGGCCATGCTGCCGAAACGCTCACCGACCTGGTCATTTCGGACTTCGTCAAAGGGCAAACGGAGCCGGCGCTGCAGGGATTCGTGGCCGGGCAGCGTTGGCGGTCGAGTTGGAAGACTCCCCAGGCCGAGCGGCCGGAGCACGGCAAGCGGGAGATCCCCACGGCTGTGTTTACGCTGGCGGCGGAGGGACCGGCCCAACTGGTCTACGTCGTCATGCCCTATCCCGAAGAGACGTCGCCTCTGGTCGAGATCGAATCCACCAAGACGGACGACGGTTCGACGAACGTGAGATTGAGCCTTCCGAACGGTATAGTGGACGAAATCCACCTTGGCGAAACGGCCCGTGTCATTCGCACGCCCAAGGGTGGCAAGGCGGCCGAGTGGGCCAGTCTGGGAACAAAGCCATAGCAGACAGTACATTGTGAGACCATGAAACGCATTCTTCCGATCAGCCTCTTCGTGATGCTCCTGTCCTCGGCCCTTCCTGCTGCCGAACCGACTGGTGTCGAGTTTGACGGCATCACCAATTACGCCGAGGTCGGCGACGGGTCGCTCTTCGACCTGGACTCGTTCACGCTGGCCGCCAGCGTGAAACTCGATAAAGCAGACGGTTCGCAGATCATCCTCAGCCGCGGCGAGGCCGGCAAGCTGTTCACACTCTACGTCTACAGCGGCACCGTGCGGATGCTGGTGGAGTATGCAACCGACAAGTACACCCATGCCCATGTGCCCGTGCCGCCGACGGGCAAATGGGTCCATCTGGCCGGCACCTACGACGGCCAGGCGATCAAGCTCTATGTCGACGGGAAGCTGGAAGCGGAAACCAAGGCCGTCGGACGGATTCCCCAGTCGGACGCCCCTCTGAGGATCGGGGCGATCTCGGCGGGAAGCCGGGTCCTCGATGGGCAGCTCGACCGGGTGTGCATCTGCCGGGAGGCACTCGATGCCGACTCCGTGGCCAGGCTGGCGGAGGGCACGCCGCCGAAGGCCGATTCTGTCGTGGCCTGCTGGACGGCTGAAACGGCTGGAGACCAGGTGTGGAAAAGTGCCATAGCCGGTGGGCCCGATGCGGCCAGGAAGACGGGCAGTCTGCTCATCTGTCGCAAGGAAAACGGTTACCGGGGCATCTGGTATTCCAATCAGGCCCAGGGGGACGAGTACGTGTTCAAGTACAGCGGCGGCATGGGCACGTATTGCGCCAAGCACCGGCCGTTTGCCATCTACGCCCCGGAAGTCGACAAAACCTTCTTCTGCTACGGCGGCGCCGAGGGGGAGGGGAACCGGCGGACGCTTCTGCACATGGTCTCCTACTACGACCACAAGACGGGCATGGTGCCCCGCCCCACGGTCCTGCTGGATAAACACACCGACGACGCCCACGACAACCCGGTGATTTCGATGGACGAGCGGGGCTACCTCTGGATCTTCTCCAGTTCCCACGGAACGGGCCGGCCGTCCTTCATCTCCGTCAGCAAACAGCCCTACTCCGTCGACGATTTCGAACTCGTCCGGATCACCAACTTCTCCTACACGCAACCCTACTATCTCCAAGGCCAGGGGTTCTTCTTCCTGCACACCCGCTACGGCGAAGGGGGCCGGCAACTGTTCCAGATGACCTCCCCTGACGGCCGTGCCTGGAGCGAAGGTGAGAAGCTGGCGATGATCGAGATGGGCCACTACCAGGTGAGCTGGCCCTGCGGCAACAAGGTGGGAACCGCCTTCAACATGCACCCCGCGCCGGATGGCCTCAACTGGCGAACCAACCTCTACTACATGGAAACCGAGGATTTCGGAAAGACCTGGCGCAACGCCCAGGGGGAGAAACTCCAGTTGCCGCTCACAACGGTCGCCAGTCCAGCCCTCGTCCACGACTTCCGCAGCGAAAATCGCAACGTCTATATGAAGGACGTGGCCTACGACGCCGAGAGGCGGCCCGTCATTCTCTTTCTCACCAGCGGCGGCTGGCAGTCGGGGCCGGTCAACGATCCAAGAACCTGGCAGACCGCGCGCTGGACCGGCCAGGAGTGGGAGATCCGCAGCGTCACCAATTCCGACAACAACTACGACACCGGCTCCCTCTACATCGAGCAGGACGTCCTCTGGCGGATCATCGGCCCCACGGAGCCCGGTCCCCAGCGCGGCAACACGGGCGGCGAAGTGGCCATCTGGACGAGTCGCGACCAGGGAGCCACCTGGACGAAAGTCCGCCAGTTGACCCACGACAGCCAGTTGAATCACGGCTACTGCCGCAAGCCGATCAATGCCCACCCCGACTTCTATTCCCTCTGGGCGGACGGGCACGGCCGGCAGCTTTCGGAATCGAGGCTCTATTTCTGCAACCGGGATGGCAGCCGAGTGTGCATGCTGCCGGTGGAGATGGACGGGGATTTTGCCGAACCTGTGGAAATCGGCCGGTAGCGGAAAGGGCGGAGCGATCAAGGAATGAAGTTCAAGATCTGTGGTGTGAATCCGTCCTGGTCGCGGTAGAAGTGATCCCAGTTCGCCGGGCCCTGCAACCTGACAGCGCCGGGAAGCTTGACATTTGTCCGCGAGACATTCAGTGTGCCAAGACTCGGCAGGACGCCGAGTTGGGCAACGCCGGTGTCGGTGACTGCCGTTCCGCTGAGGTCCAGGGAATTGAGCTGCTTGAGGCCAACCAGATGGTGGAGGCCCTCATCGCTCACTACCGTGTTGGCCAAATTCAACGCCGATAGGTTGGCCAGTGCTGCCAGATGCTGGAGACCTTGATCGCTGATGGCCGTATTGTCCAGATCCAAAGCCCTCAGACGCGGATGATTGGCGATCGCCGCCAGGCCAGCATCGGTGATTCGTGTGCCACTTACATCGAGGATCACCAGGGAACGGATCGCGCCCAAATCCCGAAAGCCTGTGTCGGAGATGGCCGTTCCGTCGAGGAACGCCTGTTGAAGAGGCATTTGAGTCAGCGGAGCTACGGACCTGTCCGTGACCGCTGCCTTGTGGAGGCCAATCCAGGTGAGCTGGAGTCCCGCGAGATTGGCAACCGTCTGGTCCGTGGTCTGAGGCCCGCCCAGCTCGAGGACCCTCAGATTCCGCAAACCTCCAAGGCTTCGAACTCCGGCGGATGTGATCTTCGTGTCACAGAGAGCAAGCGATGTGAGTTGCGGCATGGCGGCAACTTGCTGCAGCCCGGCGTCACCAATTAACGTGCCGCTGAATTCCAGACGCTTGATGCCCCGATGTCTGGCAAGGGTCGCCATGCCACGATCGCTGCACTTGGTGTTGTGCAAGCTCAGTGCTTCCAGCGGATCCAGGCGAAGCAGCAATTCGACGTCGTCGTCATCGAAGTCTGAAGGATCCGGGAACCACAATTGGGCCGTGCGGGGGCCCTCGCCGGTCAACGTGTCGAGCCAGTAGGGCATCTTCCAGCCCAGGATTCCCTCCCTGCCGTAGAAACTGAACTGACCTCCCTTCCGGCGGATACTCTCGATGATCGTGTTCTCGCGGGCGGCGTAATAGCGTCGCGTGGCGATCCAGGAGAGTGGCAGTGCTGTCACGAGAACGAGCAGCAGGAGGGTGCACAAGCCGAATTGGGGCCAGTGTCGCAATCTTCTGAGCGTTTCAGGC
>CAYSCH010000309.1:5278-11584 GCA_964429355.1 uncultured Planctomycetaceae bacterium
GCTCAAGCTGCGTGCGCTTTTTCTTCATGCCCGCCCCAACGCATCCTCGAGCGTCTTGGCCACCGTACGAATCGCCTTGATGCGGGCATAGAGCTTGCAGTTCGCTTCCAGAATCGTCCAGGGGGCGTAGGTCGTGCTCGTTCGTTGGAGCATTTCCACCACACACACCCGGTACTGCTCGTACTTCTCGCGGTTTCGCCAGTCCTCTTCCGTGATCTTCCACTGTTTTTCCGGCGTCTGCTGGCGAGCTTCGAAGCGGCGGAGCTGCTCATCGCGGTCGATGTGCAGCCAGAACTTGATCAGCGCCGTGCCGGAATCGGCCAACTGCTTTTCGAACTCATTGATCTCCCGATAGGCCCGTCGCCATTCTTCTTCCGAACAGAAGCCCTCGATCCGCTCGACCATCACTCGGCCGTACCACGAACGGTCGAAGATCGTGATGTGGCCGGCCTTCGGAAGCTTGCTCCAGAACCGCCAGAGGTAATGGTGGCTCTTCTCGAGCGGCGTGGGGGCGGCAATCGGCACAACTTCATAACCTCGCGGATCGAGCCCCCGGGTGAGCCGCTTGATGTTGCCCCCTTTCCCGGCCGCATCCCACCCCTCGTAGACGATCACGGCGGGAATGCGCGCGATGTAGATCTCGTGCTCGAGCTGAAAAACCCGTTTCTGCAGCTTGTCGAGTTCCTCGTTGTATTCTTCGCGCTCCAGAGAAAGGCTGGTGTCGATACGGTCGAGGATCGTATGGTCCTGTGTGGGCGAGATCTCGGGTCTGGCCATCGGCTCCGGTTTAACCTTGGGAGCAGCCGCCCGCCGTTGCAGCTCCTGCTGAATGGCCTCAATGACCGTTTCAAATACCTTGACGCGGGCGAACCTCGCGTCGGTGGCTTCCACCACGGTCCAGGGAGCGTGGGCGGCGCTGGTTCGCTCCAGCATCTCCTCGACCGCTTCCAGCCAAACATCGTATTTCTGATGATGGCGCCATTCCTGCTTGCCGACCTTCCAGGCCAGCACCGGATCCCTGCCGATCTTCTTGAACCGCTTCTTCTGCTCTTCCTTGCTGATGTGCAGCCAGAATTTGACGATCACCCGGCCGGCGTCGGCCAACTGCCGTTCGAGCTGCTGAATGTCTTCATATCCCTGCTCCCATTGCCGCCCCGGGAGATGCTTCTCGATTCTTTCCACGAGAACACGACCGTACCACGACCGGTCGAAGATCGCGATCTTGCCGTCCGGAGGAATGATGGAGCAGAAACGCTGCATCCACGGATAGTAGCGTTCAATCTCGTTGGGTGCGCTGATCGGGTGGACGGTGAATCCACGTGGGTCCAGGGCCTGGCTCATGCAGTTGATGAGACTCCCTTTCCCGGCAGCATCCAGGCCTTCGAAAATGACGATCACGGGAATGCCCGCTTCGAGGGCCGCCCGTTGGCAGGCCCCGAGACGTTCCTCCATCTCGGGAAAGATGCTCTGGTAGACGTCCCTCGGAAGTCTCTTGCTCAGATCGACCAATTCTAACATCGCTCGAACCTGCCTTTGCATCGAATTCGGAGAAGCAGAAGCAGCCATTGTATGGGAAAACATACATCATTCCCCACCGGTTCACCATTGCCGGCAGGTCGCTATTTGCCGCAGGAACACGGATCGCGGCAGGTCATCCCACCCGATTGAGCGTCATCAGTACGCGATGTCCTCAGTCAATTGCCCGTCGGCGGCGGGCGAGGTAAGCTGAGCAACCGTGGGCGGTCTGGCGGTTGTTTTCTGCGCATCACTCGGATCCATCGGAGAATCCCATGAACAGGCGTCTCTTTTTCGTCGTTGTTCTTCAGTTGTTGGTCGTGATCGGAGTTGGCTCGTCCCGCGGCACCGAGCCGGCGTGGCAGGCGGGATTGGCGAAGTCGAAAATCACACCGGAGGCCGGGTTGTGGATGGCGGGCTACGCAGCCCGGGATCACGCGGCGGTCGGCACCATGCACGATCTGTGGATCAAGGCCGTTGCGCTGGCAGATGGCCAGGGGCACCGGGGTGTGCTCGTCTCTCTGGATCTCCTGGGGCTCCCGCGGTCGATCTACGACAATATCTGCGGCCAGCTCAAGGAACGCTGCGGTCTCGACCGGGGCCAGCTCATGTTCTGTTCCTCGCATACGCACAGCGGACCGGTGCTTCGCGGAGCCCTTTACGACATCTACCCTCTGGACGACGAGCAGCTTGCCCGCATCGAAAAATACTCGACCGAGCTGGAAACGAAACTCGTCGACACGGTCGCCGGGGCGCTGGAGAAGATGGAGCCGGTGAGCCTTTCCCTGGGGGCGTCTTCGGCATCGTTTGGCGCCAATCGCCGGGGCGTACGCACGGAAGGTGTCACGCCGCCGGTCGACCACACCGTTCCCGTGTTGAGCGTCCGGTCCACGAAGGGTGAGCCACGGGCGGTTCTCTTCGGCTACGCCTGTCACAACACGACCCTCGACATCGACCAATGGAACGGCGACTATGCCGGGTTCGCACAGGTGGCGATCGAAGAGGAACTTCCGGGCGTGCAGGCCATGTTCGTGGCCGGCTGTGGAGCGGATCAGAATCCGAACCCGAGGCGGACCGTGGAACTTTGCCAGCAGCACGGAAAGGCCCTGGCCGACGCCGTTTGCCAGGCCATGGGCGAGCCGATGGAGCCGGTGGCTCCGAGGCTGCAGACCGCCATCGAATTGATCGAACTGCCCTATGGCGAGCAGCCAGACGAGGAATATCTGGAGAAGACGGCTGCGGAAAAGACCTATGTGGGGCGCTGGGCGGGGCGGCTGCTGAAGGAGCGGCAGGCGGGCCGGTCCTTTGCCAAAGCCTATGCCGGTTATCCGGTTCAGGTCTGGCAGCTTGGAGATTACCAGCTCGTAGCCCTCGGCGGGGAGGTCGTGGTCGACTACGTGCTGGCGCTGCGAGAACGTCTGGGCGAGAATACCTGGGTTGCCGGCTACTCCAACGACGTGATGGCTTATATCCCGTCCACCCGCGTGCGGGCCGAGGGGGGCTATGAGTCGGGCGCCTTCAACGTCTATGGATTGCCCGCGCTGAGCTGGTCGGCCGATGTGGAAGACCGGATTCTCGCTACCGCCGAGAAATTGAGCAAGCAGCTCAACGACCAATAAATCAACTGCGTTGCCGGCACCCGGCCGGGCTGCACCTGCTGACCAAATCAAACGGCCGCCTCACGTGAGACGGCCGTTTCAGAAGTTCGGTTACTGGCCTTGTTCACGACCTCGGCCGGCCACTATTGATGCCACTGGAGTCCCACCGTGGCTTCAAGGCTCTTGATCCACTCGCGGAAGGCGTCTCCCCTGTCGAGGCTGGCAACGACCTGGAGTTGCTGCGGATCGGCGGACGATAGGAACAGACTCTGCAGTTCCTTTGCCTCGGGCGTGGCGTCGACCATCCGCACGATGTAGGCCACCGTCTTGGGCTCATTCCATGCGACGCCGATGCCGCCCTTCTCCAGACCCGCCACAGTCTTCATGAAGGCGCTGCCCACCAGTTGAACCGTCTCCGGCTCGGCGGGTTTCTCGCCCTCTTTGGGCGCCGGAGCGGTCAGTTGGATCGTTCCCAATCGGGGTCGCCCATATCCCCACATGTAGAGCTGAATGCTGTTCACGTCCAGCCAGGTAAAGGGATCGGTCGACTGCACCGTGATGTCTTTTTCACCCGCAAGGGCGGTGGCCAAGGAGACCGGATCCTTCGACGCCTCCTGCTTGGCACGAGCCGCCTCGGCCAGGCGTTCGGCTTCGGCCTGGGCTGCCCCTCGCGCCTCGATCATCTTCCAGGAATTCACGACCATCGATCGGATCCCTTCCTCCTTCAGTTTGGGCACACGCTCCGGCTCCTGCACCGTTTTCCAGAACAGATAGTAATTCCCCTCATTATCCTGCGATCGTGCCGGGCGGTGTTCCGTCAGGGAGTCGAACGCGTAAAGAAGGAAAGGGGTCGGTTGGGTACCGACGGACACGGTCGATTCCGCGATGTCGAGTTGAAGCTCTGAGCCTTCACGCTGGGAGAAGAGTTCCGTCTTCTTCGCCTCGATGCCTGCTTCGGCGGCAAGCTTGGCAAAATCCGGGCGCGGGGGCTCCGGTACCGACGAGTTGCCCTGGTCATCCTGCTCGCGAATGTACCGAATGTGGGCATCGTGGTAAAGCATCAATTGGTTTTCCAGGGGCCGGAACAGTCGCTCGATCTTGTCGGGCGCCAGAGTCCTCTGGATCTGTGACTTGACCTCTTCAAACGTGTAATACTCGGAAGGCGGGTTGACCTTCAATGGGTCAGCGCCTCCCTCGGTCGGAGCGACGGCCTCCGAGTCCTTCGCGGGAGCCGCCGCGTTTTCTCCCGCCGGCATCTCCTTGGCCGGTTCGGTCTTCTCTGGTGCCGCCTCGGTCTTCGTCTCAGCCGCTTTCGGTTCGGCGGCCTTTTCGTCACCTTGCGTGTCGCCCGCCGGCGCGTCTTCCGCCTTCTTCTCCTCAGCGGGCTTCTCCTCCGCCTTCTCTTCCACAACGGGCTTGTCTTCCTCCTCAGCCGGCGTCTCCTTGTCAGTGGCCTGCGATTCGGTCGGAGGATCGTTTGGGGGCGTCTCTTCCTTGGCCTCCGCGGGTGTTTCCGAGGCTTTCTCCTCGCCGTCGGCCTGATAGGCGGTCAGTTGGAACACGGATCGCCCGCCTGACCGACTCTCATCGGTTGGTTTCGGGGCGTCTTCCGTCTTGGCTTCAGCCGGATTCTGGTCCGGTTCGGCCGCCTTCTCCTTCGGCTCGTCCGGATTGGTCTCGGCGGGCTTCGGAGCTTCGTCTTTCGCCTCGCCCGTTTTCGCTTCTTCCGCCAGTTTCTGTTCGCCTTCCGGTTTGGCCGGTTCGGTCTTCGTTTCAGATCCTTCCTTCCTATCCGCCACCAGCTCCTCGCCGGGGGGCAGGTCAAGTTTCGCATCATCCAGCCCGGGCAAGCTTCCCTTCAGTTCGGACGCCGGGTCGGAGGACTTTACGGCAGGCAACGACTCGCGTTTGAACTCCTCCTTGTGCTCTTCGTAGTACTTTTCCAGTTCGCCGGGAACAAACAGATGCTCGTAGTCCACCTTGAAATACTCGACCGCGATCCGCTTGGGGACCCTGAATCCAGGCTCAGGCGACTCCGGAAAGTGTTCTTTATCCTTGTATTTGTCGAAGAACTTCTCGAGCGTGGCGGCGTCGGGATCGCTCAAGGAACCGACGAAACGCTCCACGGGAACTTCGGCCAGTTCGATGCTCATGTTACGGTGCAGTCGCTGGTAATAGTCCCACCGTTCTCCGGGAGTGACGGGCACCAGGCCCGAACGAACCAGGTCCTGGATCCGCATCGCCTTCAGCTCGTATCCGAGGAGTCGGAACAACTGGTTATCAGACAGTCCGATACTGTCAAGCAGTTCGGCTATCTGCGATTGGCTGACCGCCCCTTCCGTCACTTCCTTGAGAAAGGCGTTGACTGCCGCATCGTCGACGGCGATTCCAATCTCGTCGGCATAATTCACCAGGAGCCAGGTCTCCGCCAGCGCCTTTTCGTCGTCCCCCATCCTCGCCGAAAGCATTTGAGCGAGCGTTGGGGCTTGCGGGTTCCGTTGTGTCATCCGAACTCGCCTATCCACCTCACTTAGAAAACGGCGCACGATCTGCCGTTCGCTGTGAAGGGTGGCCATCTCGACCCTGCTCACGTTCCCGTAGCGATTGGTGCTCACGACGTCTTGACGACCTGCCGCCCTAGTTCCTTGCCCTGTCATCTGCATCACGGTGGGAAGAACAACAAACCCCCCCATTGCGAGAATCGTGAGACAGGCAAGCCAAACCTTCTGGTTTTTTCGGAAGAATTTAAACGGACTGGCCATTCAGGAACCCTTCTGTGGCGGGGGTAACCGCCGTCATGCTCAACTTGACAGGGAAAGAAATCCGGTATTAATGGGGCAACGCCACGAGCGACCCCGAATCCGGCAATTCTAAAATCCGTGGTGGTAATTGCAATCCCAAAAGAGCTGATTGTGCCGATCGAGCACCCAAATAGAGTATGAAAGCAGCTCTTTTCTCGTTCGGCGGTTGAATGCTACAACATTCTGGAGCCCCAACGGGTCGAATGAGGAACGTGGGTACCCTGCACCCCTTCCCCCTCCGGGCCGCCCTGTGATAGGTTTGCCAGTGAGCGGGGTGTAACGGAGCGACCGAAAGAAGTATGTAGATTGGAGCGGCTCTGCAAACCTCCCGCAAACGGAGGCTGGCTCCCAAGCTTTGCGCATCGAGCCCGCTGCCTGCCCAACATGCAAGG
>CAYSCH010000310.1:0-11524 GCA_964429355.1 uncultured Planctomycetaceae bacterium
CCGTGCGAAAAGCGTCGCGGCACCTCCGCCACGAGCATCGGGAAAAGCGCGGTGGTGGAGGCGTGTTCGGAGAGTCGGCCTTTCTCCCGGTTGGCGCGTCGAGCGAGGTCCCGGGCATTGCCGGGATCGATGCCGCCTTGGCAAGAGGGCCTGAGTTGACTCCCGAGGATGTCGCTCTCCTTCAGGAAGAGTACCTCCACCTTCTCGATTCCCTGCCCAAGGGCGGTATTCGTGAGACCGCCGAACTCCTTCTTCAATATGGCGACAAGTACGATAAGCAGGAGATGGCTGACCAGATGAACTGCTCGGTGAGGACGATCGAGCGGCGCTGCAACGACATCGTCACGATCCTGGCCCGGCGGCAAACCCGTGCCGACTGACAAACTCTCACATGTCGACAAGTCTCCCACCGGCATCAACGTGCACAATCGGTGATTCTGGCATCGGTCCCAGAAAGATCCACCTTACGCACGCTATCTCCATCGAGTAGACGCTCCCAGGCCGGAGGCTATAATGGCGTTGTTCTCCGTAGCCTTTTCCCAACGCGCAAACCAGGTGAAGCTCACCTGCTTCAGAAGTCCGAGCCCCAGGAGTTCACCTGTGACAACGGACAGGTCCTCTGAAAACCGGTCGGATTGGACCTCAGATCGATGGATCCAGTGGCGGGAAGAGATCTGCGATCGATTTGAAAACGCCCTCCGCCTCTGGCGACCATCAGCCGGTGATCGTCCCCGGGCCGAGGACTATCTGGCGGATGTGCCCCAGTCGCATGCCTGGCAGGTTCTCGATTGCCTGCTCCCCCTGGAGGAAGACTATCGTCGCCGGTCTGGCGAGACTGGCAGCCTGGTTGGAGAGTTCCAATCGCGATTCCCGGTCTTCGCCAGCCAGATCCAGCGGGCGTTCTCCTCCCACGATTCCCCCGCTCCCACGGAGACCCAGGCAAATACCACCCAGGGGTTTGGAGGGCGGGTCCGCGAGTACGAACTCCAGGAGAAACTCGGCCAGGGGGGCATGGGGGTTGTCTGGAAGGCCTGGCATGTTCGGCTCAAGAAGTATCGCGCCGTCAAGGCGCTGCACTCTCAGTTGCTGGAGAGCCCGGAAGTTCGCGACCGCTTCCTCAACGAAATGGAGGCCCTCGCCAGATTCGAGCATACAAATATCGTCCGCGCACACGATGCGTTTGAAGAAGACGGTCAACTCTACCTTGTCATGGAGTATGTCGAAGGGGCCGATGTCAATCGGCTGGTGGGCCAAGGCAGTGGCCTGGCCGTTGGCGCCGCTTGCGAAATCATCCATCAGGCGGCCCAGGGGTTGGCCGTTCTCCATGACCAGCATGTCACCCATCGCGACATCAAGCCGTCCAACCTCATGCTGACGAAGGATCCCGATTCCAGTCGACTCGTCGTCAAGGTGATGGATTTCGGGCTGTCTCAGATCGATGCCGAACGGGGCTTGACCGATTCGGGGGAGGTCTTCGGAACGTGCGAGTTCATGGCCCCCGAGCAGTATGAGAACTGCCACGACCTGACTCCTGCCGCCGACGTCTATTCCCTGGGCTGCTCGCTCTTCTTCCTGCTCACCGGGCAGCCCCCTTATACGGCGGAAGGTTCCCGCGCCGCGCAGGCCGTCCATCTCATGCTCGCCCACCAGAACGCACCCATACCTCGGCTTCGAGACCTCTGTCCGCAAGGGGCCCATTTGCAGCCCCTGCTCGATCGGATGATGGCCAAAAAGGCCGAGAAACGGTTCCCCACGGCAATCGAATTGCTTCACGAACTCGAACCGTTTGCAGACCAGCAACAACTGAAGGCCGCACTGGCGGAAAGGGGCACGACGATTCCCGCCGATCTGCCAGGCAGGAAGCCACAAAAACCGCAGCGACCGCTGGCCTCTCTCCTCACACGACGGGCGATTCTCTGGGCAATCGCCGCCATCGCCTTGATGGGGGCCGCAATCGGCTCGGTTGCCACGATCTACGATCGATCCTCCCAGCCGCGACTCAAGGAGTTGCACCTCCATGCGGTTTCCGTGGCCAGCGACTACGGCAAGGAGATCCAGCGCCGGCTGAATATGCTCCGGGTCGCGGCAAGAGACTCCAGATTGCCCGAGCTGTTGCTGGCCACCAAGGACGCAAAAGTCGAATCCAGGGAATTCTCCGAACTCCGCACATGGCTCGAAGACGCAAAACTCGACAGCGGCTTGACTCCCAGCGAACAGGAAGAAACGACCTGGTTTGTCACCGATGCCGCCGGTCGCCAGGTTGCGCGAGAACCGCATGGATCTTCCCTCGGCCAGTCCGACTACTGGACCCGATCGTATTTCCACGGCTCGCCGGCCGATCTGGATGCTGACGTGGATCAGCCGGCCCGCGTAGCCCCGATCCGGGAAGAAACCGTCTCGGCGCCCTACCTCAGTACTTCCGAAGATGGCAAATGGAAGTTCGCCTTCTCCATGCCGATCTTCGCATCGACCCATGAAGAGGCCGACCAACCTCTCGGCGTCCTGAGTATGTCCGTCAGGCTGGAAGACTTGACCTGGTTTCAGGCAGGAGTCGAGAATTCGGCCGTCACGATCGTCGAGCTCTATCGCCAGAACTGGCTTGACGACGGCCTGACCGGGCAGATCCGAATCGGCCAGATCATCGACCACTCGGGACTGACCGCGGCGCTGGCGGGGACGGATGCCCAGTCGGATCCAATTTGTCTGGACCCGTCACTCGTGACCCGACTTCAAACACTTCGTCAGCAGCGATTCAACTCCTTCCTGCGCAGGGAAAGGCGGTCCCTGTGCGATCTCTGCGTTTCCAGGAACTACCTCGATCCGGTCGCTGCCAATCCCACCTCACCCCGTTGCGCCGCCTTTGAGCCGGTGTTTGTGCCCGGCCCCAGCCGCAAACTCGCCAATCTCGGTTGGCTCGTCATCGTCCATGATTTCTATCCTGCCGATCGCCCCGCGAACCGTTGAGCGATGGATCCTCGGTGTCTCCCAGGAGGTAGCGGTCAACGATTCCCGCCCCCAGGTGCTGGATCAGGTTGTAGAAAATGATTGGCAACAGCACGATCTCCGGCTCGCGCACAACCGTCGCCACCAGCACCAGCCCGGCCCCATTGTTGCGCATTCCCAACCCGAAGAGAAGTGAGGCGCGTTCAGCTCGCTGCTCCCGAAACACGTGGGAGATCGCCGCCGCCCCCCCAAAGGAGACAACTGCCAATCCAAGTGAGGCAAGAATCGCCGTCACCAGCAACTTCGAATCGGGTCGCTCGACCAGGGAGGGAAGTGCAAGCGACGCATTGGAGTAATTGAGCAGAAGCAGGTTGATGAGATTGGCGAGCTTGACATGACGCATCAGTCTCTTCGTGCGGGCCGACCCCAGCAACCACCGGATGCCCATCCCGACGAGCGCCGGCACAATCACCCACAGAGCCAGAAAAGCCGCGGCCATTTGAGATGCAAACGCGATCGTCGCCTCCCCTCCCCCGCCGCCAACGGCCTCGTTCAGAAACTGGAGCACCCCATACGCCACCAGGGGACTCAGCAACGTCGACACAAGCACAAGCCCCAGGCTCATCGCCAGATTGCCGTCGGCATTCTGAGACCAGGCCGTCGACGAACCGGCCGTCGGCATGGCCGCAACGACGGCGATCCCCAACAGCAGGGGGAGTCTCGTCGCCACATCGGCAAATCCCGGCAGCCAGCACAAGACAACCAGGTACGCCAACGGCAGCAGAATGCCGGCCAGCAATGCCGCGATCAGGACGGGCCAGCGGCGTCTCAGGTGAAGCAGGTGCTCATGATCGAGCCCGAGTCCGGCGTTCAGAAGCAGGAGCCCCAGCATCACGCTCAGTAGCGAAGGCCCCATTCCCTGCCCCACCGGCGGCCCGAGCTGGCACTGGCGGATCCACATTCCCACGCCCGGCCACAAGGCACCAAGGCAGTAGCAGCCTGCCAGGAACCAGATCAGGTGCCGGTGCGCGAAACGGAAGATCAAATCGGCCATTTGGACCATGTTTCAGAGGTCGTATGTGCAAAACTCGGCCCGTTCGGGCCGCACGTTGTTATTTGGGATCGGCTCCGACTCCTTCGGGCGCATACTTATGGCCAAACCGCGCCGAATTGCGACACGGCAACCCCTTTCACCGACACCCCACCACATTGATTCCCGCGCAGCCTTGCCCCGCGCCCTGTTGGAGTACAGGCTTCAGCCTGCGTTCCCCAGAACCCTTTGCCATCCCATTTGATAGCCGCGTGGGCTTGCCCCGCGCTCGGTTCCTCTCGTCACAGACATCCCACCACCTACGAAATCCGCGCAGCCTCGCCCCGCGCCCTGTTGGAGTACAGGCTTCAGCCTGCGTTCCCCAGAACCCTTTGCCATCCCATTTGATAGCCGCGTGGGCTTGCCCCGCGCTCGGTTACCCCTCGCCCCCGACACCCCACCACGTATGATCGCCGCGCAGCCTTGCCGCGCAAGTGGCACGCCCCTGAGGCACGACAGGCCAGTTCTTGCGTGACAACCTCGTGCTCGCCCCTCTCAGCACAACCCGATCGTTGCCGTCGGCTCAGTCGCTGCGGGCTGGTCTCGATCGAAAATCTCGATACCGAGTCGCGGCACGTCGTCCGCACAGTGGCCGCAGTGCTCACAACGATCCAGATCGATCCTTGTGGGTTGCCGGCACGAAACGCACTCTTCCCGTACGATCCGCGGATAGACGGCCAGAATCGAGAGGCTTCCGGCCGGGCCCATCAGGAATCCCCAGGCGATACAGAGCCACGTCCGGCCTTTTTCGAGCCGCCGCCGAGCCGCCCAGATCGCCAGAGGCACGCCCACGATTCCCGGCAGCAATGCAAGCAGAGCGTCTCGAGCGGCTCTTGCAGGATCCTTCTGGAGGTACTCCCAGCCTTTCTTCCAGGCCTTCGCAATCGAGGCGTCATCCGTCATCGCAATTCCGATGATTATGGCAGCTCCCAACAAGCCGGGCGGAATGGATGCAGTGAAAACGTCATTGGTGGAGGCGAGATCGGAACCGGTGTTCTCCGTGTATTCCTGCTGGGCCGCGATCCGTCCGCTCCCGTCGAATCGCGCCCACGTGATGCGGCGCTCACTTGGGTCTCCGCTCTGTGCCAGGCCCAGATAGGTGCCGTTGTGCTGGGGATCCCTGGCAATGCTGAGCGTCTTGGGCTCGGTCAACTCGTCGGGCAGTTGAATCTCCGTTGCATACAAACGGCCAAGCTTGCCTGCCTCGCCGACCGGCCTGGCTTGCGCCGCCGCAGTCTCATCGAGATGGCTTTCCAGCAGCACCACACGATCTGCCAGTCGCAGCATCATGCTGAAAGGCTCGCCTTTCTCCTCTGCCGCCTTCATCGAGCGATACCCTGGCCTGTGCGAATTGTCCACAGAATCCAGGATCGGGGACCCGGTCGGGGCTTGATACATCGCGACCACGGCCGAGCCGTCGCCCGGAACGTAGAAAGCGCCTGTCGAAGTGACGAGCGTGAAATTGCCTTCTCGGTCGCTCTTTCCAATCCGTCGGATCTCGCCGAACGATCGGGCTTGCCCTGGTGCTGGCAACTGCTGCACCAGTTGCCACCGAAGCTGTTGCCGTCCTCCAGATGCAGTGAGCTGATACACCAGAATGGCATCGCCCTGGCGGTCGAATACCCACTCGCGTGGCATGAATCCCGCGGAACCTGGAGCGGACGCACTGGCGATTTGCACAAACCGAGCCCAATACTGCCGTACAGCGTAATCGTAATACTGGTCAATCAGCCTGGAGGGCGTCTCTTCCCAGCCTTCGGCAATCGGCCCGAGTTCCTTGCGCACGGAGCGGCCGGCAGATAGCTTCGCCACCTGTCCAAGTTGATACGTTGCGTCGCGGTCCGAATAGTCCCGGCGTCCCAGCCACGGTTCTCCTTCGGGCCCCAGCAGTACCCCATAGACGCTGCGAGGATCTGAACTCGCATTTCCATTTGTCACGCGATACGTCTCGACCATTAAGGCACCGAACAAGAATACGGCAAGCAACGCTATGCTGATCGTCAGTGCCAGTGCCGCCCGGCCAATCCCGGTCGCGATCTGACCGCTACTGGTAAAAACACTTCGCGCAGCGAAGAGCAACACAAACACATTCAGCACGGATATCAGCAAGAAGGCAAACCAGCCATCCCTGATACTCGCGGCGGCAAGGCCCACGAAGACCGCCAGCAGCGCCGGCACCGCCGGCAGCAGACGGCTCCCAAGGCTCCTCGCATCCCGCTGTACGATCAGCAGCGAGGCCGGCCACAGTCCGAACGCGGCGATCGCCAAGAGCGCCATCGGTACCAGCGAAATGGCGGATGCTGCTCTGTGCTCAATCCCGTTGATCGCAATGAAGATCGCCATCGCCAGGATCGGTACGAACACGGCGAACGAGTAGAACGCAAGACCAGCCAGCAGCTTACCGGCAAACGCGGCGGCGGCCGTGATGCCACGATGCAGCAACAACGCCCGTGCCGCAGGACGGTTGTCCCGCCGAGCTTGCAGGATACCCAAGGCAATGGCAGTCAGTACGGCAATCATACCGGCAAATAGGTCGAAACTGCCCTGGCCGTCAAACACCAAGGGAGATTGCAGCCACGTGAGAGCCAAAGCTGCCGCCATCGCAGCGAAGGCCAGCAGCGCCCATCTCCAGTTTTCGCGTATTTCCTTCCAGAAAACACGGATCATTGCGCGTTCTCCAAAGCTGCGGAAATCGAACCGGTCGTGGCCCCGGGTCGCAGATAGGCCAGCACGGCGTCTTCCAGTGTCAACGGTTCGCGCCGGGCCGCACCGCCGAGCCGCCCGATAGCCGCCTCGGTGTCCGCGTCCGGGTCTGCCACCACGAGCTGCTGGGTGTGCTCCCCCACGTGCCGCGAATCGATCAGCCGAGGAATCCGGGCGATTTGCCCGGCCTCCGGTTCGGCGTCGACGATCCAGCCCCCCACCCGCTCGCGAAAATCCGCCAGACCGGCATCCACCAGCAGGCGGCCGTTGCCGAGAATCGCAATCCGATCGGCCAGCCGTTCAACGTCGTCCAGCAAATGGGTGCAGATGAAGATCGTCCGTCCATCGCGCCTCGCGAAGGCCAACAGACCTTCCACCAGTGCCCGACGGGCGATCGGGTCCAGGCCCATCGACGGATCGTCCAGCACCAGCAACTCCGGATCGGTGGCCAGCGTCATGGCCAGGCACACGCCCGCTCGCTGGCCTCGCGAGATCCGGTCAGCCCGATCCTGGGGATCGACGGCAAAGAACTTCAGGATCGCGTCGAACAACGCTTGGTCCCACCGCGGAAACGTGCCGCGTTGCCATCGGGCCACATCACAGACTCGCATCCACCGCCACAAAAAGTGCCCTTCGGCCAGATAGCCCACACGTGTCCGCACCTGCGGCGTGAGCGACTGGCTGTCGCATCCCAGCAGCTCCGATCGGCCTCGCGTGGGCGGCAGCAGGCCGAGCAACATGCGGATCAAAGTCGTTTTGCCCGCACCGTTGCGTCCCACCAGGGCCGTCACCTGCCCTCTCGGAACGTCGAGCGTCAGACTCGCGAGCGCCGCCTTACGGCCAAAATAGCGCGTCAGGCCCTGAGTTCGAATGACCATCGTGTCGTCAAGCATCGATCAAGCTCCGTCATTCCTTCGCCGTCATCTGTTCCAGCCGCCTGGCAACCTCGTCCTGAATCTGCTGAGGATCGAAGTCGAGGGTCAGGGCCTCCGACAGAAAAACGTTCAAAGCGTTCTCCAGTCGCCGCCTTCTTTCGCTCACGGAAAACACGCAGCGGCGTTTCGCAACAAACACGCCACGCCCATGCCGGCTCTCCAGAACCCCGTCGCGCACGAGCTCGGAATACGCCTTGGCCACGGTGTTGTGGTTCACCACCAGTTGTTCCGCCAGTTGCCTGACGCTCGGCAGTGCGTCCCCCACCTGCAACTGGCCCGCCGCCACCGCCTGGCGAATCTGGTCGATGACCTGCCAGTAGATGGGTCGATTGCCGCCGGGAGTGACTCGGATTGGAAGCATGGCTGCCTGCTGTCTGGTGTACCGCTTGCAACGGTACACTATACACAAGTCCGCCGACCTGTCAAGTCGAATTTCCGTCCGGATCGTAGCTGAAGTCGCCAGACTTTGGCCCTTACGTCATTCCCGGAAGAAACAGTCGTCATGAAGATCGCCTCGCAGCCTTGCCCCGCACTTGTTGGAGTACAGGCTTCAGCCTGCGTTCCCCAGAACCCGCTCTCGTCACAACGAAGTGGGTGGCACGTCCCTGAGCGTAGCGAAGGGCGTGGTTTGTGACCCGCCCAGTCTTGCCCCGCGCTCGGGTCAATCGCCTTGCCGCAATTCCCTCCGGGAATCCCGCAAGGCTGTTCTTCAGCTCTGCCAGTTCTTCCGCACGTCCCTGCCGTTTGTGGCCCGGCACGCCGCCAGCTACAATGGCCTCCCATGTGCCGGACCGCCCGACGATTCCCCTTGCCCGGCAGAACGCACCCATCGAAACGACACGTCGAAAACAGGAGACTCGTGATGAGATTGCCAGTCGTCGTCTTGCTGCTGATGGTCTGTGCGACCGTTTCCCCTCTCCCCGCTGCCGATTCCCATTCCGCAGCCCATAGTGCCTGGAAGATCGACACGCCGATCGTCACCTACTGGGCCGGCCCGGCCATGACCGACCAGACGGCCCGTCAGATGGCCGAAGGAGGATTCAATCTCGTCTGGTGCAGTGAAAACGAACTCGACGTCGCCCAGCGGCACGGTCTTCGGGCTCTCCTCCAGGACGGGCTCCTCTCGCCGGCCTCGCTCGACGATCCGGCCAAGCGCGAGAAACTCGATGCCCTCATCGCCCGAGTCCGCAATCATCCGGCCCTCTACAGCTACCACATCACCGATGAACCCAGCGCGGCGGCCTTTCCTCCGCTCGGAAAACTGGTCTCCTACCTCCGCCAGCAGGATCCGGCGCATCTGGCCTACATCAATCTCTTCCCCACCTACGCCACCAACGAGCAGCTCGGCACCAGCGGCGATACGGTCACGGCCTACCGCGAACATCTGCGCCAATACATCGACGTCGTTAAGCCGTCTCTCATGAGCTATGACCATTACCAGTTCGCCACCGAGGGCGACCTGGACGGCTACTTCCTCAACCTGGCATTGATCCGCCGTGCCGCCCACGACGCCGACATCCCCTTCCTCAACATCGTGCAGGCATGCTCCTGGACTCCCGTCAGGCGGGTACCGCAAGGCGACGAGATGCGTTACCTCGTCTACACCACCCTGGCCTACGGCGCCCAGGGCATCTCCTACTACGTCTATTGTCACCCGGGCCACACCGGCGCGATCGCCCTGCCGGACGGCACTCCGACTCCCATCTACCACGCCTTGAAAACTCTCAATCGAGAATTTGTGGCCATTGCCGCCGAGCTTCAGCCCTGCCGCTCGCTGGCCGTCTACCACGCCGGCATGTTGCCCTCCGGCGCCGAGCCGCTGCCCGAGGGTGCCCCCTTCCGTCTCGATCCGCCGCTGCCTCCCCTGGCCTACAATCCGCCGGAGCCCGTCCGCGGTGCCCTGCTCGGATACTTCGGTACGCCCGGCAAGCCAACCCATGTGGTCGTGGTCAACCTCGACTACAAGGCCGAAACCACCCTCACACTCGCCGGCCCCCGTCCCCTCGATACCTTCGATGCGACGGCCCGCACCTGGTCCCCCGTCGGCAGCCCCCGCGCCCCCCTGCAATTGCCCCCTGGCGGCGGAAAGCTCCTTCGCATCTCCCCATGACCCACGCCTGCCCCGCCGCGTCCACTCCAACCATCACGAGTCACCCCGACCCCATCCGTCTCGTTCGGATGGCGAGAAGGATTGACAGCGAACACCGCCGCTGCCAAACCACTCTACTTGCCTGCCCCGCCGCGTCCGCGCCAACCATCACGAGTCTCCTGACCTCGACCCCATCCGGCTCGTCCGGATGGTGAGAAGGATTGACAGCTAACGCACGCGCCCACACACCACCCCGACCCCATCCGGCTCGTCCGGATGGTGAGAAGGATTGACAGCTAACACACCTCTCCCAAACCACTCTGCTCGTCTGCCCCGCCGCGTCCGCGCCGACCATCACGAATCACCCCGACCCCATCCGGCTCGCCCGGATGGTGAGAAGGATTGACAGCTAACACGCCGCTCCCAAACCACTTTACTTGCCTGCCCGGCCGCGGTGCGGCCGGGCCTCTTTGCACTGAGAACTCCTCGCAGCACGTACGGCTTTCCCACGGGCATGGATGTTCACAGCCGGTCGTTTGTTAGCGGATCCAAAGGTCACGCCCGCACGGGCTGCGACGTCCACAACGAACAGCAAGCTGAGCCTGATCCCTCCTGGGCACAACGCCCGCTCTCGCCCTGTCGCCCTTTGTGATCTTCCCGTCTTCGCGGTAATAGCTTCTTGTCACGCGAATGTTAGGACGCAATTCAGTGGAACAGGTCCAATTATTGACAGGGTGCGTGGCATTGGCTAGACTCCCGCGAAGTTCCCCAACGCGACGAAATACTCCTGGCGGAATGATCTTCCACGTCCTGAATTCCCGACGATCCCATCCAATGAGTCTTGAGCCTCTCTATCGCGCTTGCCAGGCGAAACCGGCCTATCAGCTTCGTTACGCCTGGACCGGTTGCCTCCGCGATGATCCCGCATGCGCGCCGGACTGGGATGCCATTGCGCCGCTGTGGGAAGAGGACGGTCTGCGTCTCCTGGAACACCGCTCTGTCGCCCGCACCGTACAAGCCGCCTTGAGTGCCCAGCCTGATGTCTCGCCGGTTGTCATCGCAACCCGCGTCAAGGGACGCCTGCAATACGCTTGGCGCCGCTTGGCCCCAGGATTCCCTGGGTTCACACGGAACGTCGTTCTCCGCTCGGTCGGCAACAACACACGTGCCGATGTGGAGACATATATTGCCCATCAGGTAGCCAAAGAAAAGAAGGGTTCATCGATCCGCATTTTCGTCAGCAGATGGAAAAGTTCACTGTCTGCTGTCCGCAAGTCGATCTCTCGCAACCCTGCGAGTCGGCACGAGGAAAATATTGGTATAATCTCCATCTGGTATTGGTCGTCCACCAGCGCTGCCGCGTCGGCGACTGCGAGCGACTTGCAGCCATCCGTGACGGCTGTTTCCGGATTGCAGCGAAAAGGGGCTACCAGATCTCACGCTTGTCCGTGATGCCCGATCACCTGCATGCGGCATTGCGCGGTAGTATAGCCCAGTCGCCACAAGAGATCGCCCTCTGTTTCCAGAACAACCTGGCCTACATTCTGGGACAGACGCCTCATTGGCAGGAAGGCTACTACGTGGGCACGTTCAGCGACTACGACATGGGCGCGATCCGCGTCACCGCCAATCATCACGAGTCACCCCGACCCCATCCGGCTCGCCCGGATGGTGAGAAGGAGTGACAGCTAACGCACGCGCCCACACACCACCCCGACCCCATCCGGCTCGCGATCTGTTGATTTATGGTTCGGCGAAGTGCGG
>CAYSCH010000311.1:0-1271 GCA_964429355.1 uncultured Planctomycetaceae bacterium
GCTTTTTCGGGCCGAACCAAGTATCGTCGTCGCTTCCGGACCGCGAACCACGCGATTGACAAAGTCGCCCGAATGCTCACCGGAGCTCCGGCGGCAGACGGCATTCTCCAGCCAACCGGCCAGCGCGACGTCGACCGGCTCCGCCGAGGTGTTCTTGACCGTATATTGCATCACCGTTGCCGGCAGAGCCGAGTCGGCCGCGTTGAGAGGAATGAACGGCGAAAAGGCCTCCAAGGTCACCGCGATCGGCAGGGACTTGTCTTCATAGTCGACCGTGGCCAGGGGATACTCCCCGCAGAAGCGAACGGCGGAAAAGCCCTCGGCATTGAGCCGCCGAGTGACGGTCTTATCGCCGACTCGCACTCGCACGGCAATCCCCTGATCGACCGCTGCCGCCGGTTCGGCCGGTTTGTCGGGGTAACCGTATCCGCCGGTGGGCAGATTGAACAGGTCCCAATGGGCGAGCTGGCCGTCGCCGGTGAGGTAGATCTGGCCGGTGCAGATGCCGCCGACGGGCATGCCGATCGTTTCCAGATCGGTCCCGGTATAGACGGCCGACTCGCCTCGCTGGGTCAGGGCCGCCAGCCACTGGGCATCGAGCTTTTTATCGGCCGGTACGAAATGGTCGACCACGTCTTTGGCCTCGAAGGGCCCGGCTATCGCGCGCGGCTTGCTGCCCGCGACCGAGGCGACCGCCGCGGCTGCGCCGGCAATCTTGATGAATTGACGCCGTCCGATGGGCCGACCGGTACAGCAGCCTTTCAGCGCACGGCGATCTTGCCGGGTTATTTGTTCCAGGTGGACAAGACGAGGATTGCTGTTTTCGTGACCATTGCGCACAGGATTGCCTCCGATAGTGAGGGGCGGTTTGCTTCGAGGAGGGACTCCGCAGGATGCCGTATGTATAACCGACTGGATCGCTGGATGGTAGATCCGCCGGGCCCGGGCTGACAAGCTGGTGGGCAAAGCAGGGACGGAACGCGGGCGCGGGCGACCAGGGACGCCGGTTGTAGAAACCACGCGTTCGCTACGCTCAGGGACGTGCCACGGGCGGGGTCGTGATGACTGAGAGTTTTGAGGACGCGCAGGCTAAAGCCTGTACTCCAACCCGAGCGCGGGGCAAGCCCGCGCGGCTATCGTTGTGGTGGGGTGTCGGTGACGAGAGGAACGGAGCGCGGGGCAAGCCCACCGGGGGTATCGTTGTGGTGGCAGAGTGTTTGGAAGGGGCAGGCTGAAGCCTGTACTCCAAGCCGAGCGCGGGGCAAGCCCAC
>CAYSCH010000311.1:1281-8123 GCA_964429355.1 uncultured Planctomycetaceae bacterium
CACGGGAATATCATGGGGGGCAGGCTAAAGCCTGTACTCCAACCAGGGGCTATCGCTGGAGGGATTACGGCGGGTGGGGCAGCCGGCGAATCGTGGCCAGGAGGGCGTGAAGAATCGTGAGTGGGTGGGGGGGGCAGCCAGGGACGAAGACGTCGACAGGAACCACAGACGGGGCCCCATTGTGCGCTTCCGGATGATCGAGGTAGGGACCGCCGGAGATGGCGCAGGCACCCACGGCAATCACGATTTTGGGTGAGGGGACGGCTGCGTAGGTCTTCTCGAGGGCGAGGCGCATGTTGGCCGTCACGGGACCTGTGATCAACAGGCCGTCGGCGTGGCGAGGAGATGCAACAAACTGAATGCCAAAACGTCCGAGATCCCATCCGACCGTGCCGAGCACATTGGTGTCGGCCTCGCAGGCGTTGCATCCGCCGGCGCTGACCTGGCGGAGATGGAGCGATCGGCCGAGGATGCGATGGATAGCGCCGTCGAGCTGGACCGATGGGAGCGGAGAATTGTCGGTGACGACCAGAGCTTCGCGATCGGAGGAGGCCATGCGGAACTCGCGGGAGAACTGCACGGCTCCCGACGGGCAGGCACGGGCACACTCGCGGCAGAACAGGCAACGGCCCGTGTCGAGCGACACCTGCCGCGCCGACGCATCCACGTGTACCGCCTCCGTCGGGCACGCCTGGGCACACTGGCGGCAATCTCGTTGGCACTTGCTGCTGTCGATCACCGGCAACCCGGCATAGTGCCGCGGCAATTCGGGCGGCGGCCCGTCCGGATAGGCCATGGTGCGGTAACGCTGCTGGAGTCTTGCCTTGATTACCTTGAGCATGCTCGTCTCCGCGTCACAGGTCGTGGCCGCAGTAGGAAAGGTTGAAGCTCTTGTTGCAGAGCGGGAAGTCGGAGATTTGCTGATTCCGCAGCGCCATCGCCAGGCCAAACCAGTTGTGGAACGACGGATCGACAATCTTGTACCAGTCGAGGCGCCCATCGACACCGGTCGACACGAGATGGCAGATTTCCCCGCGCCATCCCTCGGCGAGCGTGACCGACATCCGTCGCGCCGCCAGCGGCCCGATCGGCGACCGGACCGGCCCCGGGGGCAAGGCTTCGAGTTGCTCCCGGATGAAGGCCAGCGACCGCTGGATCTCCAGCCAGCGCACGTACGCCCTGCCAAACACGTCTCCCGAATCCCAGGTCGAGACCGGAATCTGGGCAAAACGGAAGATCCCAAATGGAAAGTCCTGACGGACGTCGCGGGGCATGCCGCAGGCTCGAGCTGCCAGGCCAACCAGCCCGATCTCGTTACAGACTTCGGCGGGCAGGGCGCCCGTCCGGTCGAACCGGGCCATGACCGAAGGACTTTCCCACAGCAGTTCGACGGCCACGCGCACGTCGTTGGCCACGAGCTTCGCTCGCCGGGTCAACTCCCGCACCGCCTCCTCGTCGAGATCGAAGGCCACGCCGCCGGGGCGGACAAGTCCGCGTCCAAAACGGTTCCCGCAGAGAAGGGCCGTCATGTTCAGAACATCGCCTCGGATTCTGCCGCAGTACGACATGGTTGGCAGGTAGCCGACATCGCCCGCCAGCGCGCCCAGGTCGCCTATGTGGTTGGCCACGCGTTCCAGCTCCAGCGCGATCCCGCGAATCACCTGGGCACGGGGGGCCACACGGCACTCGGCGAGCGATTCCAGGGCCCGGCAGCAGGCGATCGCATGGCCGATCGACGTGTCGCCCGCCGCGGTCTCGACATAGTGCATCGTCCTTGCGCCCGGACCGCCGACCAGTGCCCTTTCGATGCCGCGGTGCTGATAGCCGAGCGAAATTTCCAGATGGTACACCGACTCACCCTGGCATTGAAAACGAAAATGACCTGGTTCGATAATCCCCGCGTGGACCGGCCCCACAGCCACTTCGTGGACCTCCTCGCCGGCCATGGCGAAGAAGTCGGTGACCCCACAGGTCACGGCCGCACCGTCGGTACCGGAAGTATTCCGCGCTCCCGAGAAACGGATCGGCTTGAGCCACGGATGGCCGAGCGGCACGATACCGGTCTGCTCCCGGATCTCGCGTTCGAACCAGTGGGCCTGCGGGCACTCGGCGGTGATCGACGGGTATTCCGTCCCGACCGGCGCCGACAGCACCTGCAGAACGCCCTCGGCATCAAAGGCCGTGACGGCAACCATTTCAAAGCCGCGTTGCCCCGAGGGCCGGGCCGAAAGCGCCGCAATCCTGGCCCCGCCGGCCACTGCTTCCAGCAGGGCCTGACGAAAGCGCTCGATATCGGCCAGGGCCGATTGCCCAACATCAAAGGCCTGGCCGTTGTGGACCGTCATACTTACGTCAGAAGACATCATTCGGCTCCCAGGGCATTCGCTGCGTCGTGGAGAAGACGGCTGAGTTCCTGGGGAAGATAGAGCCCCAGCAGCGTTACCGCAAGTGCCAGCAGCACAGGCGGTAGCACCGACCAAAGCGGTTCCGATCGTGCAGCATGGCGCTGCGGCACGGCTGGACTGCCGGGCTCGCCGGCCGCGGGTGCCGGCGACTGCAGGTCGGCCGGCTTGCCGTAAACCATGGCGATCACGATTGCGGACATGCTGATGAGCACCGTTGCCAGGGCGAGCAGGTAGAAGACGGCCACGAGAATACGGCCGCCGTCGATCATGCCCTTGAGGATCACCAGTTCGCTCAGGAACGGCCCGAACGGCGGAGAACCGGTAATGGCCAGCATTCCCACCATCCACAGGAAGGCCGTCACCGGCAGCACGTGAAACAGCCCCCGGACCTCCTTGGTCGATTTTGTGTGGAAGTGGTGCAGGGTATTGCCGGCCACCATGAACAGCATGGCCTTGGTCAGCGAGTGGTTGACCGCATGCAGCAGGCTGCCAAAACCGCCGATACCGCCCACGCCTACCCCGAGAACGAGAATGCCCATGTGTTCGACGCTCGAATAGGCCAGGAGACGTTTGTAGTCGCCCTGCCGGATCACGAACACCGCGGCGAAAGCCATCGACATCAGGCCGAACAGCACCAGCAAGTCGCGGCTGAACTCCCCCTCGCCGGCCTTGACCAGCAGGCTGTGGCCGCGCAGCACGGCCAGGAAGGCGCAGTTGAGCAGGACGCCCGACAGCAGGGCCGAGACCATCGACGGGGCCTCGCTGTGCGCGTCGGGAAGCCATGTATGCATGGGGGCCAGGCCCATCTTGGTTCCGTAGCCGATCAGCAGCAGCAGGAAGGCGGCCCGCAGCCAAAGGTGGTCGAGCTGGGCAGCATGCCCTTCCAGGCCGGCCACCGTCAGGTGGATCACCCCGCCAGGACACGCCTTGGCGGATACGGCCAGAAAGAAGTTCCCCAGCAGGGCCAGCGCGATACCCACCGAGCAGATCAGCAGGTACTTCCACGTTGCTTCCAGGGATCGTGGCTGGCGGTGGAAGTAGATCAGCGGCGCGCTGGCCAGGGTTGTGGCCTCCACAGCCACCCACATCAGTCCCCAGTGGTGGCTGATCACGACGAGGGTCATGGCCGCAAAGAAGAGCAGCAGGCAGCCCGTGAAAACGGCTTCCGGATAGTTCACAAAACGGACCGCCTCGGGCGGATCCGATTCCGGCGGGTGCTTCTCTTGGGCCAGGTAGCCGACCGCGTACAGGGAAGTGACGAAGAAGATGGCACTGGTGATCGCCAGGAACAGCAGCGATGCGGCGTCGACGGCGATCCAGCCCTCGAGCAAGGGAGCGGGGGGCTGCATCCATGCCGTCACGGTCAGTCCGACGTGCGCCGCCGCCGCCAATACGAGGATCGTCCGGCGGAGCCGGTTCCACGGAAGGGCGAAGCAAATGAGTGCAGCGATCGCCGGTACGGCGACCAGGAGGCCAAGCATGGGACTATTCCTTCAAGGAATCCAGTTCGTCGGTTTCGATCGTGTCGAACTCTCGACTCAGGCGGTAGATCGTGATTCCCATCACAAACACGGCAACGAACACGTCGAGAAGCACACCCATCTCGACAAGCAGCGGCTCCTCGATCGCGAACGCCCAGCCGAACACGTAGATGCCGTTCTCCAGGCAGAGGTAGCCGATGACCTGCATGACGGCCGTGTTGCGGCTGACAATCAGCAGAAACCCGCAGAAAATGGTGAAGATCGCGACCGGAATCAGCAGCGGAGTGACGTGCAGCATCGTCTGGGGCAGGCTCCGGGATATGTGCATGGCCAGACCCCAGAGCACGATGCCCAGCAGGAGTGAGGTGGTGAACCCGATCAGGGGTTGCACTTCGTAGCGGACGTTGGCCTCCCGCGCAGCACGGCGCAGCATGGCCGGCAATACCAGCGCCTTGACGATCATGCTCAGCGCGGCAACACCGGCCAGCCGAAACGTGATCGTCGGGGAGCAGAGCAGCGGCAGGAGTCCCAGCAGGATCCCCTGGAAGGCGACGGCCTGGATGCAGGCCCGGAGCCGACTGGAGCCGAGCAGCCAGAGGCTGGTCAAGATCAGCAACACCAGCAGTATGTCGAGCCAAAGTGCCACGGTCTCACCTGATCACGAGAAAGAGAGCCACGATGGAGAGAATGGAGGCGGCAATCAGGAACTGGGGCACGCGAACCAGCCGCAGACGGGCCATACTCGACTCGACGATGCCGACGAGCACGGCGACCAGCCCCAACCCCAACAATCCCACAAGCAGGTCCAGCCAGATCGATCCGGATCGCAGCGGCACCGCCACACCCAGCAGCAAGCTGCCCAGGAGCCACATCTTCAGTTCCGCGCCGTATTGAATCAGGGCCAAATCGGGGCCGCTGTGATCGAGAACCATCACCTCGTGGATCATGGTCAGTTCGAGGTGCGTGTTCGGGTCATCGACGGGGATGCGGGCATTCTCAGCCAGGAAGACGACGAACAACGCGCCGGTGATCAGGAAGATGGCAGGCCCCGCGGTCGTCGCCAGGACTCCGTAGTCGACCGCCGCGTAGATTGCCGACAGAGACGCCGAATGCGACATGGCCGCCAGCGCTATCAGCGACAGGAGCAAGGCCGGTTCTGCGAGGGCAGAGAACAGCACCTCGCGGCTCGCCCCCATCCCTTCGAAGCTCGAGCCGGTATCGAGGGCCGCCGAAACGAGGAAGAAACGGGCAACACCCAGCAGGTAGGCCACCAGCAGGAAATCACCGGGAAACGACACCAGGGCCGGCGCGCCGCCGATGGGCACCATCACGAGGGCCAGACCCGTGGCCGCGATGCCAACGATCGGGCCGGCGACGAACAGACGCGTGGTGGTGCGACTGTAAACCGTCCCCTTCTGCACGAGCTTCCAGAGGTCGCGGTACGGCTGGAGCCAGGGCCGGCCGCGACGGCCGGCGTAGACGGCCTTGGTGCGGTTGATGATGCTCTGTAGGAAGGGAGCCAGAGCCATTGCCAGCACGATCTGGACGATACCCGATAATGCCAACATCACTTACCCTGCAGTTTCCAGATCAGGAGAACAAGAATCGTCAAGGCGATGTAGAGCACGTAGAGCTGAATCCTCCCGTGCTGGAAACGCCGCAGTTTCGACGCGACCCAGGCGACTGCCGCGAAAAGCGGACCAAACACGTACTGGCCAAAAAGATCCGGAGTCTCCGACTCAAAACCGGCGTTCTTGGGGAACAGACCTGTCGGCGGGTGCAACACGATCCGCGATCGCAGGAACAAGTGAAACAGAATCAGCAGAGGGCTCGCAAACGACGATGCCGTGTACTGCATGCGGGGTGTTGGGGCGGCGTAGCCGCAATCCCATGTCGGCACGCGGTTCACCCTGGCAGCAACCTGCAGCCTCCGCCGACCCCATGACAAAAAGCCTATCGCGACCAGCAGAACCCAGAAGACCAGGCAAACACCCGCGAGCGGCCCGAACGATTGCGGCAGGACCGCAGCAACCGATTCCCGAGAGGCGGGAGGAACGATCGTCAACACGGCAGGGCGAAAGAGGTAAAGAAAAACGGGCGCGGTCAGGGCAACGGCGAGGCACGCTGCGGCCAGAGTCACCATCGCCCCACGCATTGCCGGTCCCGCTTCGTGGCCGTGTCGTGCCTGGTCGCTCCGCGGTTCCCCCAGAAACATGCATCCGAAAGCCTTGGTGAAACACGCCGCCGCCAAGCCGCCGATCAATGCCAGGCCTCCGATGACGAGCACACAAAGCGGGGCCCATGCTACTGTGGAATCCCGTGCCGGATCCGCCACACTCAGCAACACGCCGAGATAGATCATCCACTCGCTCACAAAACCATTCAGCGGCGGCAATCCGGAGATGGCACACGCGCCGACGAAGAAAGCTCCGCCCGTGATCGGCATCGTCTTGAGCAGACCGCCAAGTCGATCGATATCACGAGTTCCGGTGCTGTGCTGCACCGCGCCGGCTCCCATGAACAGCAGACTCTTGAACAGAGCATGGTTCAAGACGTGAAGAAGCGCGCCGGCAAATCCCAGAAAGGCCATCGCGGGGATCCGATAGCTTATTCCCAGGAGTCCCACTCCCGCACCGATCGCGATGATCCCGATGTTCTCGACGCTGTGGTAGGCGAGCAAGCTCTTGATGTCATGCTGAGCGAGCGCGAAGAGAACACCGCCGATCCCCGACAGGACCCCCACGGCCAGCAGCGTCCAGCCACACCATGACGGCAGATCCGGCAGAAAGGTGATGGTGCGGAGGAGTCCATAGATCCCCGTCTTGATCATCACACCGCTCATCACCGCTGAAACATGGGAAGGCGCGGCCGGATGGGCCTCCGGCAGCCAGACGTGGAGCGGCATGAAACCGGCCTTCGTCCCAAACCCGATCAGCGCCAGGATGAACAGAGTACC
>CAYSCH010000311.1:8223-11523 GCA_964429355.1 uncultured Planctomycetaceae bacterium
GAGTACCCGCAAGTTCGGGATGTACCGCGAAGAGGTCGAATTCGAGGCTTCCGGACGATCGTCCCAGCAGGAGAAACAGCACGAGCAGGCACGCCGTTCCCAGGTGCATGGCGACCAGATAGATCCAGCCTGCACGGCGGACCGACTTCTGTCCGTGATCGGTCAACACCAGAAAGAACGAAGCCAGCGACATGCCTTCCCAGCAGACAAGGAACAACAGCCCGTTTCGCGCCGCCACGACGAGAAACATGCTTGCCGCCAGCAGATTGAAGAAGAACCAGGAAGGTCCGATGCTGGAAGAGGTATACGAACCTTGCATGTAGGAAACGCCATACACTGCCGCGATCGCAACGATGAGGGCAATCGGAAGGATGAACGCCGCCGAAAGCGGATCGATACCCAACGCAAGGCTCCCCAGCGGAACCTCCCAGGAGAGAGTCGCTTCAAGTGTTTGTCCCGACCAGAGGACCGCAGCCGCAGCAACGAGGGTCGACAGGCATCCGGCGACAGCACTGGCGGAGCCCGTCCACGACGCGAGCCTGGGAGCTTTCGACAGGAGCAGGGACAACAATGCCCCAACCGACAAGATTATCAACCCGGCAGCAAACAGCCACATGGCGAACACTCACAAGGCAGCAGATGGAGAGGTGGGGATGCTGCGGTCGATCGTCTCGCAGGCTGCGAGAATCTCATCGCGAGAACCGCGGCGCGATATGACATCCGCAAATTGAGGCCGCTGAAGGGCATGGGAAAGACGCGCCAGCGTGTGCAGATGGGCCCGCACCGTGGGGCTCAGCATGGTGAATAGCGTGGTCACCGGTTCTCCATCCAACGCGCCGAACTCGACCGGCTGCTTCAGAAAACACAGCGTGACCATCGGGCAAGGCACATGCATGACCACCGGATTCCTCGCGTGCGGCATGGCGATTCCACGCCCGATCGCGGTGGAGCCGAGGGACTCGCGAGCGAGGAGCAACTGGAGCACGAACTCTCGATCCACCTCTCGCGGCAGGGGCATGACCGATACGGCCGAATGAAGGGCCTCGGTCTTTCCGGTCCCCTCGACCCCGTGATAGACGCCTCCTGCCCGAATCGCGTCGGCCAGACTCACCGGCGCGATCCCGCCGCAAGACTCGGCGAACATCTCGGCCGAGAGGTTAATGCCTCGGGAGGTTGCCCATTCGAGAAGCTCCGCCCGGTTGAATCGATACTGGTCGTTCACCCGGCACGCCGGCAGCTCACCCTGTTTGACCCAGCGATAAACGGTCTTCTCCGAGACGTTTAGCAGCTTTGCCGAATCCCGAACACTCAATTCCATCGCAGAATCACCAAACGAGCCGAACCGTGGACAAACATTTAAGGTTAGTGATTCTCGGTCAAATACGCAATAGGCCTATTTCGGGTGGGAGGTATCGGTTAGGGGGAGGCTTCCGTCGCGGGCCGTGTCCGAGAGCCCGGGTGCCTGATGGGCGGTGTAAAACTCTTTGAGTTCTCCGAGGTTCACGTGGACATAGGGTTCGTCGCATGCAACGCTATCAGGCCCGGCATCGGCCACCCACATATCGAGCGACTCGGGGATGAAGATCGCGTTGTGGAGATTGCTGTTCATGGCGACGGGGCGTTTGATGATCTGGATCATTTTCGGCACATCGATCTTCCCGTACTCCTCGTGCAACCGCTCACTCAGGGCTTTCGCCCTATCGCCTGCCGAGAAGAAGACCACGTCTTCGGGCACGGGGGGCAATTCGGGGTGCTGCTGGCCGGGACGGAGCACCAAGAGCTCGCCGGGGGTGGCCTTGACTCCGGCGATATTCCGCGAGCGGTCGCTGAGGACATAGTAGTACTCGCAGGTGCGCGGGGTGGTCTCGAGGATCTCGAGGGCCTGTTCGACGTTGTCGGCCCGCTCCATGATATCTCGGAGGAGAAAGCTCATGGGCATACCGTCCCAGTTGCCCTCACCTCGGCCGCCCATCTCGCCGACCGCGAGGCCTTTCTCGTTCATGGCAGTGACCGTGCCAATGAAGCCGGCATATCCGAGCGTCATCCAGGCATTGTGGTCCTTGGGCAGGAAGACGCCGACCAGGGCCGATTCCTGCAAGCCGATATCGCGCATGTAGTCGAGCACTCGGGCGTGGACGACGCGTCCATCGAGGCTGGCCTTTCCCCGGACGGCCACGCCGGAACAGTGGAACTTCTCCGGGAAGAGGTTGCCGTACCGCCCGTCGAGCCGCGAAATGCCGGCCGCGGCGGCCATGGCATCGCATTCGGCCAGAAAACGTTCGGGAAGGTGGGACGCGGTGCGCCGCTGGATCTCGGCCATGTCGTCGAAGAACCACTTTCCGGATTCGGCGGTCGAAGCGCCTCCGACGAGGTACACGACTCGCTGGATTGTGATGTGCACCAGATCTTTCAAGAGGGCGCCGTGGGCGGCGCCCATCTCCTCGGGCGTGCCGGAAACGATCAGGACGCGTTTCCCGTCCAGGCGGCCGAGGAGGCCACAGCCATTGGGGGCATGGGAGACGATCTCCGGAACGGCTGCGGCCACAATGGAACACATCAGGGCGAGGAATACGCCGGCCACGGTTCGAACCACTCTTGTAATCATATCAATCTCCAACGTGTGGAAGGCGATTTGGCGACGCCGCTACGATTTGGCCGGCGCGTATGGGTATAAAGCTTTCTTGACAGAGAGACCAAGGACTTCGATCTTGTTCAATTCATTGGTACCGATGCCGCCGTCGGCAAGGAGCTGCAGGTGGTTGTCGCCCTGGAAGGGAAACTGCCCGCTCTCGGCCTGGGGATCGAAGCCCATCACGGCTGTGGCCACGGCGTCGGTACAAACTCCATTACGACCGACGAGCATGAGCTTGGGTTCGACCAGGGCGATGCCTTCGTTCCAGTGCCCCTCGCCGCCCGAGATGCTGCGAACCCCTTCGACGATGTTCAGATCGCTGGGGCGGGCGCCGAAGATGTCCGCGGTGATGTTGGGGACGCGGAAATTGCCCATGGCGGGGATGTTGTGGTCGATTTCCTGGGGCACGCCGGCGGGCGGCTTGCCCCGCGCAGCATGGAACATGGCCGCCCGGTGCATGACGGCGTCTTCACTGGGCCCATCGTCGCCATAGAGGGAACTGGGGGTGATGCCGAAGAAGTTTTTGACCGCGCCGGTCACTCCGGCGCAGGCGTGTTGCTTGAGCTTGGCCAGCGAGATGAGGACGTCGGTCTTTTCGAATCGGGCATTGATTTCGAAGCCGGGAAAGATGTAGCCTGCTGTGATGGCCTTCTCGAAATCCTCGTTGA
>CAYSCH010000312.1:0-11498 GCA_964429355.1 uncultured Planctomycetaceae bacterium
AGAACACGTCGATTTCCTGGCGCCAGTTTTCGAAGTAATCGTGGACAACGCGGAAGTTGGGATGACGGAGGTTGCCGGCATCGTCGCCTGTGCCGATCAGGGCGCCGTAGACGTCGACGGGCGGAGAAAAACGAAGGCCGTTGAAGTCGTCGATGTCGTTGTAGCGTTCCCGCCCCAGTCCGCTCTTTTCCCAGGCGGAGGCGCTCAAGGGATACTCGTAGCCGTCGGTACCGACGGCGTGGTAGCGGTTGCCGACGATCTCGTCCATCAATTGCTGGGCCATGCCGATGGCCAGGGTCTGCTGGAGATTGTCGTCCGTAGTCTGGATGGCACTGGCAACGCCCCATAGCAGGGCCGAGCCGGCGATGGCCATAATCGAGATGGCAACCATGGCCTCGACCAGGCTGAAGCCGTGGCGAGGGGGTGGGCGGAGTCCAATTGCGCTGGAGACTGCGTTCCGGTTCGTTGCCATCGTGAGTGAGTTGTGGGTTGAGACGGATCGACTTGTTCGTTGGGCATCTATGAGAGCCGATGGCCAACTCGCCCATCATGCCCATCGATGCCGGTGGCGGACTCCCTCGTTTTGTTGCTCTCTCCCTGCACCTATTGAAGGATAGGTGCGCCTGGGAGGTACGCAAGCCGGGGGGGACGGCAATTTGACCCGGAGCATGCATGAACTGAGGAGTCAATGGCGCAAGTGATGGCAGCAGATGCACTTAGTGCCTTATACCTTCGGCGGCAGGATGTATTTTCAGGCCGTGAATTGGTTGGAAAATATGGGAACGGGTAACGCTGGTGCTCGCCACGCCCCTGGCTGCGCTCAGGGACGTGCCACCCTGGGGTTGCCACCCGTGTATCAGGAAGCGAGTAACGTTGGTTTTTATGGGAGAAACCGCTTTTGTCATTTACTCGTGGTTGCATTGGTGCGAATGCAATAGAGGTGTTTGTCGCCGCGAAGGTAGATCCGCCCGTTGGCGATGGCGGGGGAGGCGCGGCACTCTTCGGCAAGTTCATTGGTGCCGACAACTTGGAGCTTTGGGCCGGGCCGAACGATGGTCATGGTGCCGTCGTCGGCCAGGAAGAACACGAGGCCCCGGGCGGTGACGAGGGAGGCGCTGAAATGGTTACCGAGGCGTTCCTGCCAGAACCGCTCGCCGGTGGCGGCCTGGAAGCAGTTGGCGGTGCCGCGGTCGTCGGGCACGAACAGGTAACCGTCCGTCAGGACGGGAGACGGGACATAGCATTTGGCGTCGGTGACATGCCAGGCCACGTGGGAATCGGTCACATTCCCTTTTCCATCGGGGCGGATTCCCATCACATGGTAGGTGGGAAACCCGGCTGCCAGATAGAACAGGTTGCCGTCGTAGACCATCGAGGCGACGTATTGCTCCGTTGGGCCGTCGATCTGCCAATGGGTCGTGCCGTCGTTCGGATCGAGGCTGACGACGCAGTGGCTACCGGGAAAGACCATCTGAGTGCGGCCGTTTATTTCGCGGATCAGCGGGGGCGCATAGCTGCGAGTCTTGTGCTCGCGCGGTTGTTTCCAGACGGTTGCACCGGTGGCCTTGTCGAGTGCGACGATATAGGAGTCGCCGTCATGATCGCCGTTGAGGATGACCAGGTTCTTGTAGAGGACCGGACTGGAGCAGAAGCCGTGTACGCTGGCGAAGTCGCCGGGACGGACGATCCATCGCTGGTTGCCCTGGAAGTCGTAGGCGGCCACAACCATTTGCCCGACGGTGACCGGGCGGATGGTTCCCGTGTTGCGAGAAGGCTCGGTCCGCCCGTCGACCGCCTGGAAGGCCACGTAGACCAGTTGGCCGTCGGTAACGGGCGTACTGGAGGCGTGGCTGTTGAGCTTGTGTCTGGTTTCGAGAGGTGACGTGAGGACGGTCCGCTGCCAGAGTCTCTCGCCGGTCAGGCTGTCGTAGCAGACGAGGATCCGCTGCTGTTGGTCTTCGAGGCACGCCACGAGGAACAGGCGATCGTTCCAGACGATGGGCGAGGCGTGGCCGATGCCGGGGACTTCGACCTTCCAGGCGATGTTTTCGCCGGAGGGGCCGTTCCAGGTGAGGGGGATCGCGGTGTCGAGGCTGGATCCGTCGCCACGGGGGCCGCGCCAGCCGGGCCAGTCTTCGGCTGCCGTGGAGGCCGCCGGCAGGCCTAAGATCACCAGGGAGGCGGTGAGGATAATCGAACACTTCCGCATAGGCTCCGTTCCGTGGCTGTTGGTAGTCAAGGATTTCGGCTACATCCATCCGATTGCATATTCAGGTCGCCGGTCGTGGCGAAGGTAATCGTTAGCGGGCGGCCGTTGTGGGGCAAGCGGACGCCAAGGCGGGAGCCGGCCTGGATGGGTTCCATGTCGGCCATCCGGTCCAGATTCTGGTCGCCAACTTGGATCACGTGGAGGAAGCAGTCTTCCTTTTGTGCGGTGGCGGGGGCGACTTCGACACGCCACTGTCCGATCATGGCCTTGTTTTCCGGCTTGAGGCCCTGATCGACCAGTTCCCAATTCTTGCCCGCCGCCCAGAACTCCTTGCCCGGGCCTCCGACTTTTTCGATCGAGGCATCGGCGGGAAAGAGGGTGCGGCAGAACATGCGGCCGTCGCCGTGGTCGGCGCGGAACGTGGTACCGGTGATCGTGGGCTCGTGGGCGGTGTGGAGGAGCCACTCCTTGCGGTAGTCGGGGTCGGTCGTGGCAACGCGATCGAAAACGATGAAACGATCGGGCTTGAGGAAGACGAATTGCCGGGTGGCCATGGTACATTTCTCGGGCAGGTCAGGCTGACCGTCGCGTCGGACGATGCCATGCTGGTAGCAGGCGGTGGCGTCGCCCGCCACGTAGACACAGGTGCCGGTTACTTCGAGGGCTTTGAGCTGGGAGCCGAGTTGTCTGTGCTGCCCGCCATGGTTGCCCTCGACGGTACCGCCCCAATAACGGGCGGGCGGCTCGCCTGGCTGGTGGATGAGCACGCAGTTGTGGGCCACGGTCTGGGCGAAGTAGTTGGCCAGATGCTGGCCGTTGTCGAACTCGAGGTAACGGGTGCCCGAATCGAGGGCCAGGTGGCCTCGGTGGTAGATGACAAAATTCAGGGCATCGAAATGCCGGTGCTGACTGAGAATGCCGCCGCAACTGAACAGGCAGTAGGTGTCGTCGGGCCCTGCGCCGGATCGCATGAAGACTTGCCCCATAGGCTCGAAGTGGAAGGCGTTGGGGAGGTCTGTGGGATCGGCTGCCGGGGGCGATTTTTCAAGGTTGGCGAGCAGGAAGGGATAGATGAACCAGGTTCGAGAGTAGGACTGGTTGGGAAGTTTCTCCTGGAGGTGCCGGGCGAGGGCCGCGGCCTCGGGGAGGGACTCTGCGTAGAGATGACGGATGTTGGCCATGTGCGTGTAGAGCTGGCCGATGGGGAGACGGTTGTCGGTGTGGGGCGTGTCGCCGTAGCCGAATTCGACCGGGACGGGTTTGGCGTCGATCCAGTTCCAGATGACGTAACGGGCGAGCCACGCACTATGGGGCCAGTCGGGGGCGATGTTCTCGCCGGTGCTGGAGAGCCAGGTGTAGAAGTAATTCTGTTCGGCCCAGGGGTAGGCGCCGAAGATATAGCCGAGGGTCGGCGACGCCCCGCCGCCGGACTGTCCGCAGGCCTTTCGGCGGTGCTCGAGCATCTTGAGGTTTTCGTCGTGGCCCCAGACGAGCCACTCATCCACACGCGCGGTTTCGATCCCCGTGCCGAAGGCGGTGCAGCCGATGAACCAAAGGCAGTTTGGCGCGCCGTAGAAGCCGGTGTTGTAGCCCGAGATATTCTCGCGGTAGATGGCCGGCCTGGCCTTGATGACCCGATCGAGGGCGGTTACCAGTCGCGACATGAGGTCCTTCCGCTCGGCGTCGGCCAGGTGGTTGTAGAGCCAGTCCCAGGCCATCACAGCATGGACGCGGCTGGTGGAGTACCAGTTGACGGTCTTTTTCTGTTCGAAGCTTTGATCGTAGAAGCGGAGGCTCGTATCGAGACACTTCTTGGCCAGGTCGCGGTAACGGACGTCGTCGGTCATGAGAAACACGAAGGCCGCCCAGGCCGCCTCGGGGCCCAGTTCCTGGGGTCCGGGACGATCGACCTTGTCGAGTTCGTTTGCCAGCCGGTCGACTCGGTCCTTGATCGAGTCGTACCAGGCGCGTTCCTGGTTGAGGGCGCGATGGCGTACGGCCGGCCAGGTGTCGGCATTGAAGAAGAGTCTGGGGTGGTCGGGGCGGATTTTGGCGGTCCAGTCGGGGAGCGGTGCTGCCTGAGCGGAGGATAGGAGGAGGAATGCGAGTGCGGCGAACAGCACGCATGCCGTCGCTGGTATTCTTTTGAGCTGGCAATTCATTGGTTCATCCTTATTCCATGGATCGGTGGCTACCAGGAGCTGGCGAGGAGGTTGATTTTCGAGCGGTTGAGAATGCAGGGTCTGGGTTGTGCGGGGCAGGATCGACTTAAGGCGGTGGGCCGAAGGGGAAGGCGAGAGGACAGTATAGCCGAAATCGACGGCTGAAAGCCAATGGCTGTCGGGCGGGCGTCGGACGTGTCGTCGTGGTCAGCGATTGGGGGGGCGTCTGGAGCCGGCGGCAGAAGACATCAATAGGGGTAAAATGTACATTTCGGGCCGCATGCGGCTGGTGCGCCGAAATGGCACTTGGGCAAGAGAGGTTTGTGTAAGCGATGACAGTGAACGTATTTACAGTTCTGAGTCGAATCCTAAGTGCAACCCCCACAAGTGAGGTATGCTCCGAAACCAATTCACACTAACGGAAGGGAGCAGGCAAGGGGGGCAAGGGTGAGGACGGCGCGCGGTCAGGGGACAGAAAGCCGGATATTATAGACGAAGGTGGGCGCGGAATCTTGGGAGCATTGGGACACGTGAGGGCAAGCTCGTGGCTGTGCAGGGAAAGAGAGCGTGCTGCTGGTTATTTTTCGGCCAGTATGACAGGGCGGCATACGAGTCGGAAAGGACTCGCGCAGAGACGGGGAGCCGCACTCCCCGATCTGAAGCGGCTCATGGGCATGGAGGATACTTCCCGAAGGCGGCCGTTCCCATCAACCGTTCCGGCTGCCCTGGAGCGGTCATACATCCATTGTCGGAGGTGGGCCGACATGCGGGCGAGCATGGAGCATTTGACGGCCGACCATAGCAGGACTAGAATCGCCGCGGTTGGGGGGACTGTGGAGAGGCATCGGAGAGGATCCGTCATGAGAGGAAGGTACTGTCTGCGTGCCATGGGGCTGGCGGTGTAGATGGGTTTGGCTCCTGCACGAGTTGTCGTCTGCGCGGCCGAGGCGTTGCCGGTGGTGGACGAAGTGGTGCTGTGCGAAGGCTTTGAGGGGACACTGCCCGACTTTCACACCTATCGGGCGAAGTATTCGGCCGACACGGCCCGGGCCCATTCCGGCGAGCGCTCGTTACGAGTGACGCCGACAGACGGGTCGGGAGGCGCGTACTTCCGCCTCGACGGCGTGGTCGATCTCGAGTCGGACTACGAGTTCTCGGCGTGGGTCTACGCCGGCGCCGGGGAGACGGTCCGGTTCTACATCTCGGCGAGCGACGGGAAGAGAAGGCATACCAAGGCTTCGGTCGCCGGCGGCCGGGCCGGCCAGTGGGTGCAACTGGTCGGGGAGTTGCGCGGCGAGGAGTGGAAGGCTGGCGACAGGGAGGTCATGCTGGCCATGTCGTGCGATGCTGAAAGCTGGTTCGACGATGTGACGCTCCGCAAGACGAAGTTGCCTGACCCGCCAATTCAGGTCTATCCGCAATTTGTGACTCTTCGGACTCGGGCGGCATCGGCTACCGGCCGGAACAGATCGAGTGGCTGAAGCAGGAACTGGCTCGCGACAGGCAGACGCCGACCGTGATCGTTGGGCACTTCCCGATGCATTGCCGGGGTGGTCTGGCCTCGTGTGGCTACAAGCTTCCGGACGAGTCGAAGGGCGTGGAGGCTCTCCAGGTCGTGGAACAGGCGTCGAACGTGGTGGCCGTCCTTTGCGGCCACACGCACTGGAATGAATACACCAGCCGAGAAACGCAAGAGTGGGCGGAAGGATGATGGCTGGAATTGAAAGCCGTCTGTCGGTTATGCGAGGTTACCGGCGTTGAGCCTGCGACCGCCGCCTGCGATAGCGCTGCTCCGCGGCCGTGTACTGCTGGGCCTTGGCGAACCCAGCGATACAAGTGACAACTCCAAACCCAATGAACAGCACGCCAAAGCAGGGAAATATGGGTGGGCCTGGCATCTGGCTGGCCACTACCGTCCAGAAGAGTCCGAAGACAACGACCACGATGCCGCTGACGGCACTGCCGAAGGTGGAAGGTATGTGGCGATGCCCGTGCTTGCCGGCGACCATGTAGGTCTCACGCTCCTGCTCCCACTGACGGTCGATATCCTCCAACTCCTGGCGGTATTTCAGTTCGGCAACATCTTCCGCAATCCGCTGGGTCTGCTGGCCGATCTCCCCCAACAGCTCGGTGAAGGTGACACTCTCGTTGTGCTTGACGGCGAGTTGGGCCGAACAGTGATTGCAGGTGACAAAGCGGGCGTCGGCAGGAATCTGCAGGGGGGCTCCGCAACTGTTGCAGGATACGGTTGTCAGTTCCACGGGTCAGCCTTTCTTACCAACAGGCGTCTGACGGGTGTTTGCGTCCCAAGCCCGCTGCAACGATCGGGCGGTCTGGTATCCATCGCCATGGCAGCAGGCTCCGCCGGTGCGTTATTCGCTTTCGGGCCAGGTATATTGGCATCTACCAGACCGGTATTCTTTTCTGGACAGGCACGCTGGTTTGTGCGATATTCTGGGTATCTTGTGCGGTTGGTTGACTGCCCGTTGCGATTGCCGGTTTGCGGACGATTGGCGGAGATCGAGGCGGAGGGGAATTGTCTCAGAACCCAATCCGCGCTTGCTCGGCCAGTGGATGGTGCCCGGCAGGCAAGAGGTGAAACGCCGAAAGGCCCGCCTGTTCGTTCGACGTTTTGGACGGGCTCTTGGGGTACTTTTCTGGGAGATGCAAGATCATGGCGATTCCGTTTACCTGTCCCCATTGCGGCACCTACACGAATGTGGATGATCGGTTTGCCGGCCAGACGGGACCCTGCGCCTCGTGCGGGCAGACGATCACGATTCCCGCAAGCGCGGTGGGCTCGCCGGCGTACGGTCCGCCCCAGCGATCCTCATCGGGACTGGGAATCGGGGTCATTCTGGCGATTGTGGCGATGGTTTTGCTCGTGTGCGGAGGAGGCTTGGTGGCCCTTCTCCTGCCGGCCGTCCAGGCGGCCCGAGAGGCGGCACGACGGGCCCAGTGCACGAACAATCTGAAGCAGATTGCGCTGGCCATGTACAATTATCACGACGTTTACAAGTGCTTTCCCTCGGCCGTGCTCACCGATGAGGAAGGCAAGTCGCGGCGGAGCTGGCGAGTCGCAATTCTACCCTTTGTCGAGCAGAGCATGATCTATGACAGCTACAATTTCGACGAACCGTGGGACAGCCCAAGTAACCAGGTTCTGCAAAGCGCCCGACCGACGGTCTACACGTGCCCATCCGATCCTGGCTTGGTTCCCTATGAAACGAACTACGTGATGATCGCCGGCACGGGGACCGTGGGGGGCGAGCCGAATGAAGTGGTCAAGATGTCGGACATCACCGACGGCACCTCCAATACGATCATGGCCATCGAGGTGGCCGACTCGGGTATCCCCTGGATGGAGCCCCGTGACATGACGGTGGACGAGGCGGTCGCTTATATCAGCAATCCATCCGGGACCGGCCGGCGGCATGTACACCCGGGGGGCGTCAATGTGGCGATGGCCGACGGTTCCGTGCATTTCATTTCGAGCACGATCGATCCCCAGACCCTTCGGGCCATGATGACCCGGGATGGGGGCGAGGTGGTGAGCATACCCTGAAGGATGAAAGGGGCCTCTTGATGATCGTGACAAAGACGGACGCAGGATGGTGCTGCGAATTGCCTGCGGGAAACAACGATTCGGGGCGCCTTGAAACGTCATTCGACTCTGCGAGGTGGCGGTGGTGTTGGCGCATTCCCTGACGTGTTGTGTCGTTGGCCAGCCATCTCCCGGGTTCTTCCGATGCACAAGTCGCTGGGCTCGCCCTTATGGCCGTCGCAATCGACGGCCCGGACTCGGTAATAGTGGTAAGCTGCATTGCCCTCGAGTTCCTTGTCTTCATAGGGCACGACCACGTAGGGGCCGGGTTCCACTCTGGCTAAAAAGGTGTTGTCATTCAACTGGAAATCATCTCGATCGCCGCGGTAGAGTTCGTAGTGGGAAAGGTCCGGCTCCTGGTTTTGGCCCCACTGGAGATAGAGGATGTCAGGCTCGTCCCCTCGCCACGCGCGGGGATCGGAGATGAGGCCCGTGTAGAAGGAGCCGACCTTGGCAGGCGGCGAATCCCCTTTGGCAAGCGTGGTTGCCGACACGGGATTCGAGGCGGGGCCCTGACTTGTATCGGCGGCCACGGCGGCCACGCGGTAGTGGTAGGCCATGCCGCACTTGAGCCAGTCGTCGGTGTATTGCGGCTGAAGAGTGGTGGCGAGGAAGTGGTATTCATCGGCTGGGAAGTCGGCGTGTTCGCCGCGATAGACCTGGTATTGACAGGCCCGGGCGACGGGCGGCCATGCGAAGGTCACGCTCTTGTCGGTACACTGGCCGACGGAAGGTTCTGGGGCAGGAAGGGCACCAGTCGGCCCTTCAATCCGAAGGGTGGCGAAGCTGAAGGGAGCGAGTTTCACTGTGGCCCCGTCGAGGACGTGGCGATCTTCCTCCAGGACGGAGCAACTCGTTAGTCGAGCGTCTTCGTTCCAGCCGACCCGAAGGTTCACGCCGTCGCTGACCTTGCCGTCCGTTTCGTGGAATCGGGCGATGACACCACGACCGGGCGTTTCGCTCAGCTTCAAGGTCATGAGCTCCACATTGGGGGCATCGACGGAAAGGAAACTATGCGGGGCCGGCGGCAGGCCGCCTTTCTGGGGCCCGGAGATGACCGTGGCCACGAGCGGGGTGAGCGTGTCTTCTGCAAACCGCGCAACGCGGGCGTGTTGCAGACTGCCCGCGTGACTCAAGATGCTGTAGCGATACTGGAGATTGATGTCGGACGGTCCGTTGACGTGGGCGTGGGCATAGAGCCAGTCGTTGAGAATGTAGCTGTAGAGGTGGCTCGTCGTGATCGGTCGTCCGAATTCCTTCTTGTCGGTATGAATCTTCCCGCACTCGACCAGACAACTGTCGTATTGGACCAGGGTCACGCCAAACTGGTCGTTGCTCACGTCGGTCCAGTCCCGGGCGGCCATGTAGGCCTCGGTGCCGTGGCCGGTCTGGTCGTCGCGAGGCCGGGCGAAGCAGCCGTTCAGGCCCACTCGAAACACGCCGCCGGGCACGTCGAAGGGAAAGGCGTAGTAGCCGAAACGATTCCAGCGGTCGTCACTGGCCAGATCGCGCACGTTCCACAGGTTGTTCTCGATATCGATCCGCTTCTCATGGTTCGGGAGCGTTACTCGCTGCTCGGGCGAGGCCCGGGAGATTCGATCGTCGAAACGGGCGACCACGGTCTGGCCCAGTGGTGAGGTTTCCAAGGTCAAGTGGACGTCTTGCGCCGGTGCCATGGGCGAGGAATAGGTCTTGTGAACGTCGTTTGTGTAGAGGAACTGATTCGCCCGGTGCGGAGCCGAGGAATCGATCAACTCGCGTTGAAGCTCTTTGTCGAAGATGCTCGTGATCCCTCCGACTAGGTCGAACGACACACGGTAGAACGAGTTCTCCACGGTGGCCGGCTCCTCGAGCGGTTCCCGCTTGATTTCATGCAGATCACCGTCCGACAGGCCGTAGAGGGCGTAGCCGAGGGGCGGAATCTCCCTGGACTCGAACCGTACCCAGGATCCTACCACCTCGATCGGCGCTGCCGAGCCGTCGGGATAGTGCACGCAGGGCGGTGTTCTTCTTGGCATGTCCAATAGCACGATGCCGGACCGCGCCTGGAAAGTCGGATTGAACACAAGAACCGATCGCGACTCGGCGGGCACTTGGGCGGCAAGTGCCTTGATCGCTCGGTCGGCTTCCCGCTCGGCCGTTTCCCGGGCGCGCTTGATCCAGTCCCGCTTCTGCATCCAGGTGTCATAAACAGGGCGTCCCTTGTAGTAGCTCGTGCCGTAGCCGTGCTCGTCGTTGCAGATGAGCGCGTCCCATGCCCGTCGCAGCGGGAGCGTCGGATAGACGAAATCGGGATCGGACAGCCGGGCCAGGGTGGCCAGTTTCTCGGCGACCGGAAGGAGACGATCGGCGGCACGTTTCTCTGCCAGGAGCGACGGAGTCGACACGGGATGCTGGGCCCAGCCGCCCGTGATGTCGCCGCGCAGGGTCGGGATCTTGTCGCCGAATCGGCTCTCGACCAGCCGGAACGGCTCGGAGAGGTCGCCGAGTGTTCTGAGTTCAGGCCATCGCCATCGCGAGTTCCACTCCTTCGCGAACGAAGGAACTTCGAGACTCGGCTTCTCGTTATCGCTATAGAACGAAACGAGCCAGAGGTCGTAGGGATAACGGGCTTCGAGTTTGGCCAGTTGCCGGGCCATGTTCGATTCGGCACGGGGCGCCGTCTCTGCCTGGATGCCGAAGTCGTGCCCCGCGCTGGTGTAGGTCGGACTGGTCCAGACCAGGAGGCGGCTTTTCTCGTCCGGTCCGCGCCAATAGAAGAGGTGCGGCAAGGGCGAAAGCCACCCCACGTCAATCCGGCTGCCGCCGGCTTCTTCGATTGCGCCCATGTGGTCACGAGAGGCATCTCGCCCCCACCCCAAGTATTCACGACGCGCGTCCGGATTCCAGGCGTTGGGAAGGAACACCAGGTTCTTGATCCCGGCGTCGGCAAAGACCGTAACCAGCGGCCAAGTGATGCCGTTGTTGTCGGCCATGATCATGGTTTCGGCGGAAACGTTCCAGCGGTTGCGCAGGCTGCGGGCGTAGTAGGTGCTGCGGCAAAGCTCCTCGACGCTGAAGACCTGCGTGTGGTTGCCCGAATGGGAGGCGCCGATGTCGAAGATACCTCGCTTCACATAGCGTTCGACGAGTTCGCCGGCAAGCCGTTCCGATCGGTCTTGGGGGTAGTTGAACCACCACCAGAGGCCTTCGACCACGTAGCGAAAGCGGGACGCGTCGGGCCAGTCGGCCGTTTCCTCCGCCAGGTTTCTGGCTTCATCGAGACACGCGTCGGTCAAGAACCGCTGCTTGTACTGCGAATCGTGGAGTCCGATATCGACGTGGGCCGACTTGAGCACGTAGAGTGTCCAGTGGCGAGGCGGGGCCCAGGTGAGCGGCGTTTCGGCCAGAGCGGCGCTGTCGGCCACGAGTTCCCAGCGGGTCTCCATCGCTTCCTTGGGCTGTTCAAGCATGATCGAAAGCTCGTTTGTGCCCTGGGCCAGCGGACGCAGCGATTCTTCGGCCAGTTGCCGCTCGCCCGAAT
>CAYSCH010000313.1:0-8753 GCA_964429355.1 uncultured Planctomycetaceae bacterium
CCGCCAGATCGTCGAGAAGATCCAGCCGGGACAGCTCCCAACCTTCATGGTCGTTCAGCGTGGACAGTTGGAGGGCGTTATCTCGCTGCCGGACCTCGACCGCGTGCTCGCCGGCGATGCGCTCGCAAGCGTGGTAATTGCCGACGACATCATGACCGAGCCCGCGGTAAAAACCATGCCCGACCAGGAACTCTATCACGCGCTCGAATTGTTCCGCCAGGTCGATTATGCCGTGCTCCCGGTCGTTTCTCGCAAACATCCAACCCGGTTTCTCGGTGTGCTCCAAAGGCGAAAGATTCTCGACACGCTCTTCACCCATGTCGCCGGGCTCAAGGAGCTTGCGATCAGCGAACACAGGAGTCTGCTGGAGATCGACCAGGAGACGCGTTTGGAGCAGCTTCTGGCGCCGGTGGGCGACGTCAATGGCCCGCATGTGCGGCGGCTCATGGTTCCGCTGGATGCCGTGGGCCTATCGGTTCGGGAGTCGGACTTCCGCAACCGCTACGGTGTACAGATCGTGGCCATCGAGCATCCCGACGGTTCGATCCAGTGCCCGGCCGATCCGAACACCCGGCTCCAGGCAAGTCATCGGTTGCTGGTGATCATGCAGTCCGAACCGGGCCCATCGCCATGAAGCTGATTGCTTGCATTTCGCCCTGGCGGTGCTATGCTGGAGCCGTTTCGGCCCCCCGTTTCAAAGCCGCTGACAGAACTGCCGATTGTGCACGTCCGTGCCCGTGGGCGACTCTCGCGTTTTGTCAGGGCTTCTTGCGCCGCCCAAACGCAGGATCAACACCTTTTGAGCCAAGCCATGAATTCTCCATTCCGCCGCACTACCCAATTTCTTCTCATCCTCGGTCTCATTTTCCTCGGGGTGTCTCCGCGGATCGGCGCCGCCGACAGGCCTGCGCCGATTGTTCCCACCGATGGCCCGATCAAGCTCTTCAACGGCAAGGACCTGGCCGGCCTTTACGTCTTCATGCAGGACACGAAATATGAAGACCCGCGAGACATCTTTACCGTTCACGACGGGCTCCTGCACATCTCTGGCAACGGGATCGGCGGGATCTCGACCGAAAAGGAATACGGCGATTACCACATGATCTGCGAGTTCAAGTGGGGCGAGCGGACCTGGGGAAGCCGCGAGAAGTCCGCCCGTGACTCAGGCGTACTCGTCCACTGCACCGGTCCGGAGGGCGCCTACTCCGGGATTTGGATGGCCTCGATCGAGGCCCAGATCATCGAGGGGGGCGTGGGCGACATTCTCGTCGTTCCTGGAAACGATTCCGATGGCAAGCCTGTCCCGCTTTCCCTGACGGCCGACGTGGTCAAGGACCGCGACGGAGAAACCGTCTGGAGCAAGGAAGGGACCCCGCAGACGTTCGCCAGCGGACGGATCAACTGGTGGGGCCGGGACCCGGACTGGAAGGACCAGCTCGGCTTCCGCGGCCCGAAGGATGTGGAAAGCCCCGCCGGCCAATGGACCCGCATGGACGTGATCTGTGAGAACGACCGCATCACGATCAAGGTGAACGGAACGGTGGTCAACTGCGGCTACCAGGCCGTTCCCCAGGCCGGCAAGCTCACGTTCCAGACGGAACTGGCCGAGATCTTCGTCCGCCGCTGGGAGTTGTGGCCGCTGGGCAAGGCGCCCCAGTAGCAGTGTCTCTCTCTGTCCGGGTTCCCCGGGTCCCAGCCTGCAGATCAGGACCGGTGGCAATCCAGGCAATTGGTGCAGCGCACAGGACCGGCTGACGGAGTGCCATGCGCGCAAAAAAAGGCCCCCGGAAAGGTCGCGTCCCAGGGGGGCGAAGGACACGAGAACTTTTCCGGGAGCGATTGGATGGCTCACAGTGGAACCACCGTCGGCACGAGGCCTCGGGCGCTTGCCCTGACCGGCCCGTCTCAACTCGAAGCGCGTCCGCTTCGGCATCCGTGCCTGCGGTAGTGCACTTCGCGGTCCGCAGGAACCCGTTCGCTACAACGTGTTCCCCATGCTGAACCTTGATGCACGAGAAACCTTTCGGCTTCCCTTCGCCGTTCATCCTTGAACGACGTCATGAATCACTCATGAGGCGGGCAGGATAAGGATAATCCGAAAACGCGTCAAGGCCGACTTTCTGAAGAAATGGGAGAGAATTCTCGGCTCTCGGCAATGGCGTGGAAGTACGTTTTGCAGAACAAGTTGCGATCGCTGTCCACGGGCGATCCTCCCGCCGGTCGAGAACGAAAAAAAGGAAGGCACGATCCACAACGTTTCCGCCACGGGAAAACGTCGTCGATCGCGCCTTCCAATCAGCGCAAATGCAAGCCGCAGTCGGATCGGTATTGCACCAATCGGCGGATCCGTCCGGGAGGCTCCATCTTGCGTGGACGACAACGGCTTCCAAGTGCCTTGTCGGCCCGACATCGCCAGTTTACGGCAGACTCCCTTCACGATTGCTCGTGAATCTTACCGAACTTGGATGACTGGCCGGCCCTGCAACTTCAGGATGCCGCACCAAGGCGTGGCCAGCCACGCCGTCAGGGAAATGTAGCCCAGGAATCAGCAGCGCCAAATCCGTTTCCAAGAACTTACACCAAGTTGCGCCGATCCAGACAGGGTGATGACCCTCACCTGGACATCCGCCGGGGCTCCGTACGGCTTTACGGCAAGTTTATACCATCCGCAATGCCCTTGTGGACCGTCGTTACCAGGTATAGGGTTTGGGCGGCGGGCCCCGAGTGGTGAAATACCCCCTGTTTTGCGGGGCCGGGAGATTACCGCCCCTCAACTCCAGCCAGCCAAGCCACTTCAACAGCGGCTGGGCCGGTGGACGGGGCCGGGCCAGTTGGATCAGTGCCTGCCGGGTGGCTCGACATGGATCACGACCCGGCCGATCTGACGGACCTCGGATCGCAAGTTGCTCTCCATACGTTCGGTCATTTCGTGAGCGTCGGTGATCGTTATCGCGGGATCGAGCGTGCAATGGCAAGAGACGGCCAGTTCGTCGCCGGTTCGCTGCACCGAGATGTCGTGGACGTTAACCGGTGGCGACTGCTGACGGCCGAATTTCCGGAGAGCTCGTTCAACCTCGGGTTTACCGGTAGGCAAGGCGGGGTATTCTTCCACGTTACTTCCGGTCGGCTCGATATGAGTGACGATCCGCTTCAGTTGGGGAACATCCTTCCGAAGCTCGCGTTCGAAGGCCGTCACCTGGTCGTGCGCCTCGCTCACGCTAAGCGTGTCGGAGACTTCCAGGTGCAGTTCGACGGCCAGATCGGCCGCATCCTGGTAGATGCGGATCCCATGGGCCCCGAGTCCCTGGCGTGCCGCCAGGACGCGGATCGTGGTCTGCAGCGGTTCGTTGTCGCGGGCTTCGGGTTCCACGTGAACGACGACATCCGCCTTCGGAAGGATTTCGCGGACACGGCATTCGATCTCGTCGGCAATCTCGTGAGTCCTCGCGAACGAAATGGCATGATCGACGGCCACCGTAAGGTCGGCAAAATAGTCGGCTCCGCTCAGACGCAGACGGAGGCGTTTGACGCGTTCGACTCCGTCGACGGCGCGAATGGCAGTTTCCACATCGCGCCGTAGTCCCTCGGGGACCGCATCCAGGAGGTCGGCGACCGACTTCTTTCCCAGACGGAAGCTGACGCCGATCACGATCAGGGCAACCCCCAAGGCGGCAGCCGAGTCGGCGTGCTCCATCCAGGTCCACCCTGCGTCAGCCAACCGAACGCCAGCCAGCCCCACCAGCACCACCAGCGAGGACCAAACGTCGGTGGAGAAATGCAGGGCATCGGCTTCGAGGGCCTGGCTGTTGTGTTTTCGGGCGGCCCGCAGGAGGGCCCGGCTTCGAGAGACATCGATGACGATCGAAACGGTGATCACTGCAAAGGCCCAGAAGTTGGCATCCACCGCCTCGTGGCGGCCAAAGAACAACCGCCCCGTCGCTTCGTAGACGATCCAGATGCACGTCACCAGAAGGAGGAGCGTTTCGACCAGGGCCGACAGGTTCTCGAATTTTCCGTGCCCGTAGGTATGTTCGGCGTCGGCCGGCTTGCCCGAGATCCGCACCGCCCAGAGAGTGATTCCGGCGGCCACCAGATCCAACGCCGAATGGGCGGCCTCGGAGAGGACGCCGAGGCTGTTGGTCGAGATTCCCACGACAAGTTTCGTGGTCGTCAGGGCAAAGGCGGCCATCAACGACCCGAACGCCACCACGCGTTTTTCGCGCAAGGCTTCATCCGAGAGGGCGTGGATATCGTTGTGAGGTTGGTCGGGCATAGAAGCCATTTTCGCGATGCCGGTGATTGCCTGCAAGGAGTGTTTTTGACGAAGCCGCAGTGCAGTGTGGCAAGGTGTATCGCGACGCATTCTCAGACACAGTATCAATTCCGAAAAGCGGTTACAGATCCGCGACGAAAGTTCCTGCTGGAATCGCCACAGATACTGGAATTGGCCCTGAAAGATTGCCGCAAAACGATGAGTCGCCCACGGGCGGCGATGCACACGACCAGTCATTCTCGTATCGGCTCTGGGACGCGAATCCGACAATATGTCGGCAATCGCCGCCCAAAGGGCATGGTATCTACACAGTCTGTCCAATGGATGGGAGAATGGCGGCGCTCTGTTCGGGAAGAACCGTCTGGGACACCCCGCCCTCCGTCTGCCTGAGCCGTGGAGAGCTGAGATGCGAAACTTGAGAAACGGTTTCAAAACTACGATAGAAGCCTCCCACGGGCAGGAATCACCGGAATCGCCGCATGTCTTGAGATCGGTTCTAAGGTTTGCCGGTCTCTGCGGCGTGCTGATGGTTCTGGTCGGTGGTCCGGTCGCGGGCCTGGCCCAGGAGCCAAAGCCGGCGGAAGGGCCGCGGCTGGATGGACTGGTGCCGCGATGGGAGGCGGGCGATCGCTGGGTGGTGGAAACGGTGAGCCGGCCACTTCACGTTCGGGCGGAAGCCTCCCCAACCGTGTACGCTCCACCTCTGCGATGGCAATTCGATGTTTCACCGTCGAAGAAACCGCTCTCGGAAGACTGTTTCTGTGTGGAGGTAAGGTGCGAGGGGGATGTCGAGGGGACTGCGAGAACCGTGTTCTGGCTCGATCGGCACTCCTTTACTCTGCGGCAGATCACGATCTGCCTGCCCATTGTCGGCGGCTTCGAAGAGATGACGATGAGCTACGACTCGGGCTCGGGTCAGCCCGCCCCGATCCTCGGGCCGCTTTCGGCATTGCCGATCGACACGCCCGTGCTGTATGCGGGCACGAAGGGAATGCAGACCTTCAGCTACACGTCGTACTGCAGAGCCAGGGAGCGGAAGGAACTGGGGGATGTAGGGTTTTCCTGCCAGGTGGAACAGGAGATCCACGAGGTGCCGCAAGATGAGGTCGCCCGATTGCTGAACCAGCATTTTGCGAAGTCGCTTGTCGAGGATCCGTTCGCCAAGAGCCTGACGGATCGGCCAATGACGGAAGTGCGACTCAAGGCGCAGGGTCGAGAAATTCGTCAACTGTGGCAGGCGAATCGTCCCTGGCCGATCTACTGCGACAACGGCTACACGGTGTCGCGGTTGGTGTCGGTGGATCGGAAGGAGGGGCAGCCATGAGGACGCTGTGGATTGCCGTGCTGGGGCTGGTGATTCTGTCCACTTCGGCAACCGGTGCGCAGGATGCCGTCGAGGAAGGGGTAGCCAGACGGATTCCCTGGTCCGGATACTGGTGGCCTGTTGCCAAGGGCGAATTGCTCGGGCCGCTGGAAAAATACGACTCCCTTTCCGGCAGACACGCCCAGTGGTGGGAACTGGAGAATAAGCCGCCTGGCCCCCAGGTTCCTGCCTGGCACGGCTACTGTCACGGGTGGTCGGCGGCCGCGATCCTGGAGCGAGAGCCGGCAGTGGAACAAGTTGCCAGAAGTATCCCGGGGCAGCCGCCGGTTGCGATATCGGTTGGAGATCAGAAGGGTTGGCTTTCGGCAAGCCACGCCTTCGATGTGGCGAACTACTACGGCGACCGCTACGGGGATGGCGAGGGGAGCGAAGACCTCCAGGACATGGCTCCCGACATGCTGTGGCAGTTGCTGAAGATGTTCATCAAGGAGCACGGCGTGGGGATCGTGATGGACCTGGATGCGGGCGAGCAGGTCTGGAATTATCCCGTGTTTGCCTATCGGATTCAGTACCATCCCAGCCCATTGGGTGACGGTTGGTTCGAAGGTCTTCTCCAGTTGTGTGCCGCCGACGATTCGGTGCCGCCCGAGTTTCTGGGAACCGTCCCCCATTTGCAGAACTATACGTTCGAGTTCCAGCTACGGGGCGGTGCCGTGGTCATGGGCACCGGGCGCTGGACCGGCTACAGCGTGATGAACCACCCCGACTTCGCCTGGTACCCTTACGTTCCCACGCCCGAGAATCCGGAGATCGATTACAAGACGGTGAAAAGTCTGGTGGGCGCCACGGGCGGGGCGGATGGGCCGATCAACAGCCGATTGGACGGCTGGCTGGGCTACGGGGGCGATAGGACCGATGCCACGGCGGCGGGCAGCGATACACCCCTGCCCCTCAGTCCATTGCAGCTCGTGGCGGCGATCGTCGACAAGACGTCCGATTTCGGGCTCGACGCCCGGCTCACGGAGTTCGGCAAAGTGCAGTACCGGACGGGCGAGCCGTTTGCGATTGCCGGTGCTTCGGAGGAAGATGGATACGTCTATGTTCTGCATGTCTCGCCGGAAGGAGACTTGAGGCTGCTCTATCCGACACCGGACGGCGACAACCGCATTTCCGCAGGGGCGACCTTCGAGGTGCCCGGCCCGGCAGTCGGCCATTGCCTGACGACCGAGCCATTTGGCAATCACCGCATCAAGGTTCTCGTGACCAAACGGCGGCTATCGCTGACCGGGCTGGATCGCAGCAGGCCTGGCGGAGCTGTGGGGAAGGTGAAGACGGACTCGGCCGGGAAGATGGGGAAGGCCGACTCCGGCCGCGATTCGGCCGCCTGGCAGGGTTACGGCTTCCGGCTCTTTCCGACCCAGCACAAGCAGATCAAGACGCTACTGACCGACTACGTGCACAGCAAGAGTCTTGAGGACGAACCAATCGGCCAGATCGATACCGGGCAGGTGCTGGGTAAGTTTGCCCAGGACGAGATCACGTATTACGTCGGCCCAAAGTAGGTCAGGCTGTGCCTGACACATGGATCCTGTCAGGCACAGCCTGACTTGCGGAGGGGAGAATGCGAGGATTTGAGCGATGAGATACGAACGGCCGGTTCTCACGGGGTGTTTGCTGATTGCCGGACTCATCGTCATCGGCGGATCGGCCGCAGGGGCAAAGCCTGCAGACGATCCTCGCGAGGTTGTCGTAGACGAGGTCCGCAACGAGCACCCGTCGTTCATGGTACGGGTTGACGTAGATAAACCCCAGCGCGTGTATCGAGGGGGCGAGGAGATGGCGGTGAACGTTGTTTCGGCCAAGGCCGGCTATCTCTACCTCCTCTATTGCGATGCGGGGGGAATGGTCACGTGCCTGTTTCCCAACGCCTTTGGTGAAGACAACTGGATCGAAGCCATGAAACCGGTGGTGCTGCCGCGGCCCCCCAAGCCGGACAGGCCGAGCTTCCGCCTCCGCATCGGGCCGCCCTATGGCGAAGAGGTGCTCAAGGCGATCGTGTCGCTCGAACCGATGGATACCGGTGCGCTCGGACGATTGATACTGGCCGAAGGGGCCCAGGCTCGATTGTCAGGAGTGCGGGCCGTCTATGTCGAAGAGGCCAAGGATACGGGGGACTGGGCAGAACACCATGTCAAGATCATCACGAGGGAGCCGGGGGAAACGTCTGCCAGCGGGACCGGCTCGTCCCAGATCGAGGGGAGTGCGACGGGGCCACGACTCCAACGCGATGCCGACAACGGGCCGTCTCGGCGCGTAGGGGTGTTCATCGGCGTCAGCCAGTATGTGGACGAGCGAATCCGCGATCTGGCCGTCTGCCACCGCGACGCGTCGGAGGTGGCCAAGGTGTTGCACGAACATGGCCAGATCGGGCAGGGCTGGGTGCTGCTGGAAGAGAAGGCGACGCGGGCAAACATCGAGCAGACGATCCGCAGCCAGGTGGCGGCGGCTACCCGGCCGGGCGATAGCGTGATCATCTACTGGTCGGGGCACGGATCGCGTTGTGCCGACGACGGCGGCGACGAGCAGGACGGTTTTGACGAGTACCTCGTGCCCCACGACGGCAATCTCGACACGCTGGCCACGATCCGCCAGTCGATGATCATGGACGACACGTTCGGACGCTGGATCCAGGAGCTCGACGGGCGGCAGATCCTGATCGTGCTCGACACCTGCCACAGTGGCGGCCAGTCTTCCGGGCAGAAGGCCATCAAGGGAGCACCGGAGCCGCCGGCCGCCGAGTTTGATTTCCTTGACGGCGAATTGGGGCGAATCAAGGACATCGGCCAGCGCGACACGGCGCTGCTGGCCTCGTCCACATCGAGCCAGGTATCGTTCGAGCGCAAGGAGGGGGACCTGAGCACAATGACCTACTTCCTCATCCAGATGGTCCGCAGCGCTCAAGGCCCCGTGACCCTCGACGAAATCTTCCCGCAGTTGAAGGAATCGGTGACGGACTACGTGACCAAGACATTCCCCGGCACGACCCAAACGCCGATTCTGGTGGACAATCTGAGCGGGCCCTTCCTGCTGCGGCCATGACATTCTAAGACCGCACCCGCAGGTGTTGAACCAGCTCAGTCCTGCCATGACGTTGGT
>CAYSCH010000313.1:8763-11397 GCA_964429355.1 uncultured Planctomycetaceae bacterium
TTCTTCAATGTCCTTGACGAAAGCTCGCGAGAATTCCATTATCGCGATTGGCTCTCAACTGCTACAATGACATAGAGAGAGGATCGGACCACGATCTGTGGGCGTCGATGGTGAGACTCGTGGCTGTGGCCCTATCAGGACTCCTTTGCCCGCAGGCGATTCCCTCAGTCGAAAGAGCGACTACTGCCCCCAAGGACACATTCTATGGTCCAGACAAAAGAGAAACCGGAAGTGCTCACCGTTAAGGAAGTCGCGGAATACCTGCGTCTTTCCGAGGCGGAAGTCAGACGATACGCTAGCCGCTTCGCGATTCCAGGACGTCAACTTGGCGAGGAGTGGCGGTTCTCGCGAGCAGCATTGGAGGAATGGCTGCGAGGTGCGTCGGGCAAGGAGATCCTCCTCAGCCAGGCCGGCGTGTTTGAGGACGACCAGGAGGATCTTGCGGAACTGCGAGCGGCGATCTACAAGCGGCGTGGTCGTTCGGGAGCTGAGGAGGCGGAATAGGAATGCGACTGCGCGACTCCGATACGCTCTCGCACTTGTGGGCCAATCATCCGCTCGTCGTCGAACGGCTGGCTGACTGTACCGATACGGAAATCGGCATCACCTCGATCACGAAATGCGAGGTGCTACGTGCTCGCTGCGAGAACTTACTCAAGGCTGGAGAGACGGCCGAAGTGCTGACTGCTCAGCGGCGACTGGACCGCAGTGAACGCTTGCTGAATGAACTGGTTGTGATACCATTCGACGAGACAGCGGGCAAGACGTTGGAACGTCTGCAGACGGACCAGAAGCTGCGTAGAATTGGGCGAGCGGACTTGCTGATTTCAAGCATTGCGTTGGCCAATGGTGCTACCTTGGTGACTCGAAACCTCAAACATTTTCGACAGATTCCCGACCTGCAACTTGAGAACTGGGTGGACTGATCCCGCTGGGCCGGCTGTGCACATTCCGATGGGATCGGACTGCCTGCAAAACCAGGACATTCCCCGGCACGACGCAGACGCCGATCCTGGTGGACAATCTGAGCCGGCCCTTCTTGTTGCGGCCGTGAAGGGCGTGTGTCGGCGAATAGCAGTCAACTTTTGCCAGGTGGGAACTGGGCGTGGTAGCCGATGCGGACAGTGATCCTGCCCAGCCAGTGCTCCGTCAATCTTCGTCGGACGAGTCAAGGAAGACTTCGCAAGTATGCGGTGCGTGCAGGCCTGAATTCTCGCGGATCCCGTTGCGTGCCAAACGCGGTTTGATGCGGCTCCGGGTACTGCCCGGGCTCTGGCAAGACTGGTCGTCTGAGGGCCGATTCCCGAGGATTCCGCAAGGTCTCGAATCCCGCCTGTCGGGTAACCGACGGAATTGGGCATCTATGGGGTGAGGTCCTTGCCCGGAAGTCTGGAGGAACAGTCCGATGTGTAGCTCGCCCATCAGATCCGTCGTTCTTTTTCTGGGACTCGCGTTTTTGGGGGTGTCGTTCTCGGTCGTTCACGCCCGGGGCCCCGCGGGGGGGAATGCGACCATTGCGACCCCGAGTTTTGGTGCGATTCGAGGCGGTTCCGTCGGGTCTTCCGGTCTCTCCTTTGGGGCCGGCGGGATCAGTTTTGGGGGAGGGGGCAGCCGAGTCACGATCGGGAGCGGGATGGGCAGCGGCTCCAGCTTCGGCAGCGGCGGGAGGCCGAATCCGACATGGAATTTCAATCCCAACCGCAACGACCCTCCGGGCAACCGCGGGGGCGGACCCCAAATCATCCCGAACCTCCAGTTCGTCCCGCCTACTCGCCTGCCGGCTCCGAACACCCTCTATGGGCCCCAGCCAACGTGGAACAACGTGCGGCCGACCTTTCAGCCGCCGACGCAGCTCGTTCCGCCAACACAGACCGTACATCCAGCGACACCGCAGGTACAACCGAACGAACTGCCCGTGACCCCGGTTCTGGATCCGATTACCCCCGATCCCGAACCGAACATCCATGGGCTGGTCGGCCGACAAATCACCCTGGAGGAAGTCGACCGGGCCAGGGAGTTCTTCCGGGAGCAACTGCTGGACCTGGCGAAGGTTCTGGAGAAGCGGTTGCCGCCCGCCGAGTACGATCCCGAACAAGTCGCGGCCGTGATGATCGAGCAGGCCATCCCGGTGACGATGCAGATCCAGATCATGGATGCACTCAAGCGGGGCGACTACGATGAGGCCAGGGAGGTCTGGGTCACGCTGGTCCCCAGCGGAGAGATACCTTTCCGGCCGAGCCGGATCCGGTTGCTGTTCCTCCGGTTCTACCTGATGATCGAGCGGGGATACATCGAGTATCCGGCTGTCGTGGAGCTGTTTCGGAGCCTTCCCCCCGAAGTGTTGCGGCCCAGCCTGTGCTGCGGAGCCGACGACCTGCTCGTCCAGATCGAAGAGCAAGTCCGTATCAACCAGGCGATCAGTGGCAATTCGACGGAGGTCACGACGGACTACGGCAAGCCGGAATCGTTCTCAAAGCCTGAGCGGAACGCGACGCCCTACACAGCCACATCGACGGAACTGCAGACGGGCGAGTCTTTCGACAAGCCCGGTATGTTCGGTAAGCCGGGCGGGTCCGGCGAGTTTCAGCCTTACGGAAAGCCCGGTCAGTCGGTGGCGCTGCCCACGGGGCCGGT
>CAYSCH010000314.1:0-11388 GCA_964429355.1 uncultured Planctomycetaceae bacterium
TGATCGGCTGGAAGAGCTCGAATTCGTGTTCGCACGCGTCACAAACATAATCGTAGGTTGGCATAGTACATCAATTCCTCAAATCACTGGGGACATGACCCGGCACTCCCCTTTCTTCGAGCCGATCCTAAGACTGTCTCCGGTCCTGCCGCCCCCCGCTGGAGGTCTTCTTTCTGGTCTTGGGATGGGCTCCTATTCCTGCTTCTTGCCCGGCAAGTCGTTACCGGCTGTTCCTTCGTTGTCCACATATTTCATACCACCAGAGTCGTACTGATCTGATCCCGATGGCAAAGTCGATACGACCACCTGGGATGGACGCACGACGCGGTCGTGCAGCACGAACCCGACCTGCGTCACATATAGCACGGTCCCCGCCGGGTGTGTGGACGAAGGCATCTGCGAGACTGCCTCATGAAGATTCGGATCGAAAGCCTGCCCCTCCGCTTCGATCTTCACACAATGAAACCGCTCCAGTACACTCTCCAACTGGGCGTGGACCAACTTGAATCCTTCGAGCAGCGATCCTGCCTCGCCGACCTTCTGCGCCGCTTCCACGGCGCGCCCCATGTTGTCCCAGATGGGGAGTAATTCGCGAAACAGGTCGAGGTTCGCATAGCGACGTTCCTCAGCTAGCTGGCGATTGCTGCGACGGCGGAAATTCTCCAGCTCGGCGGAGCTGCGGAGCGCCCGGTTCTGTGCTTCCTCCAACTCCGTCTGCAGCCTGCCGAGGTCGGCGGCCAGATGGTTTGCCACCGATTCGACGTCGATTACCAGCTCGTCGTCCGCAAGCTTGCCATCCTCGGCGGCAGTCAAGTCTTTCAACGAGCTAGACTCCCGCGGTTCGCCCTGAGGCAAATCGTCCGGCTGCGAATCGGGTTGGGGTGTGTCATTCAAAACCATAACGGAGTTCCACGGACGGCCACAGGTTTGAAATCGGCACTAAAAATAGTCCTTGAGTTTTGCAAAAAAGCTCTTTCGTTCCGGTGAAACGTTCTTATGTTCCAGTTCGGCCAGTTCCCGCAGCACCAGCTCGTGCTCAGGGGTCAGGGTCTTGGGCACCTCGATATAGACCTGCACAAGCAGGTCACCCCGCCCGCGATGGCGCGGGCTTGGCATCCCACGACCTCGGAGGCGAAAAACCTCGCCGCTCGGCGTACCGGCAGGGATCTTCAGCTCATCGCGGCCGTCGAGAGTCGGCACTTCCAACGCGGCGCCGAGCGCCGCCTGTGCGAACCCGATCGGAATCTGGCAGATCAGGTCGTCACCGTCCCGGTGAAACAGGGAGTGTGCGGTGACCTGGATGAAACAGTAGCAGTCGCCCGGCGGCCCGCCGTTGGGGCTCGGTTCACCTTCTCCCTGCAGCCGCAAACGTGTGCCGGTGTCGACGCCGGCCGGAATGTTGATTTCACGCTTCACACGTTGGACGGTAAGGCCGGAACCACGGCAGTCAAGACAGGCGTCGCGGATGATCGTTCCTCGCCCCTGGCAGGAAGGGCAAGTCGTCTGTACGGAGAAGATCCCCGTCGACTGGACAACGCGCCCCTGTCCCCCGCAATAAGCACACTGTTCCGGTTGCGTTCCTCGTTTGGCACCAGACCCGCCACAGCTCTCGCATTTCACGTGGCGACTGAACTTGACTTCCTTCGACGTACCACGAGCCGCCTCGAACAGGTCGAGGGTAACTTCGCACTTCACGTCTCCGCCGCGCCGCACGCGCCGCCCTCTTCCGCGGCCTCCGCCGAACATACCGCCGAAGAGACCATCGCCGAAAATATCGCCAAAGGCCTCGAAAATGTCTCCCACGTCGTGGAAGTGAGGCGCTCCGCCCTGAATACCATCGATTCCCGCGTGGCCGTAGCGGTCGTAACGGGCGCGTTTCTCAGCGTTATTCAGCACTTCGAACGCTTCTGCCGCTTCCTTGAAACGTTCCACGGCTTCGTCGTCGCCCGGATTGCGGTCCGGATGATACTTCATGGCCGCTTTGCGGTAAGCATCGGCAATATCCTTCTCGGTTGCCGAACGCTCCACGCCGAGCACTTCGTAATAGTCGCGTCTTTCGGCCATGGAAACCAACTTCGCAGGGGGCCTTGCAGCGATTCAGGCGAAAACGGGCCACCTCGATGTGTGAGGTGGCCCGTTCCAATATCACGAAAAGCGGTTACTCTAGCGTACGACGCCTTCCGTCGCAACGCCCTTCTTTCCTTTCTCCAGGTCGGTGACCAGGGTCTCCGTCGTGAGCATCAAGCCCGCAATACTGGCCGCGTTCTCCAGCGCGGTGCGCACCACTTTGAGCGGATCGATGATGCCGGCTTTGAACATGTCGATGTATACTCCGGCGGCGGCATCGTAACCGGTGTTAGTCGGCTTCTCACGCACCTCGTCGGCAATGACCGCACCGTCCAGGCCACAGTTGTCGGCAATTTGCTCAAGGGGCTTGCTGAGAACCCGCCCCACGATGTCGACGCCGATCTTCTCGTCACCCTTGGCGCCGGCACGTGCAGCCTCAACCGCCTCTTTGCACCGGAGGAGGGCAACACCGCCGCCGGGAAGAACACCTTCTTCCACGGCAGCACGGGTCGCGTGCAGGGCGTCTTCCACACGGGCCTTCGTCTGCTTCATCTCGGCCTCGGTGCTCGCACCCACGGACACGACCGCCACGCCGCCCGAAAGTTTCGCCAGGCGCTCCTGGTACTTCTCCCGATCGTAGTCGCTCTCCGTCGATTCAATCTGCGAACGAAGCTGGTCAACGCGTGCCTTGATGTCGGCCTTCTTTCCGGCACCCTCGACGATTGTCGTCGAGTCCTTATCAACCGTGATTCGCTTTGCCTGGCCCAGGTGCTCAAGCGTCAGGTTCTCCAGCTTGATGCCCAGATCCTCGCTGATCATCGTTCCCCCCGTCAGGATCGCGATGTCGCCCAGCATGGCCTTGCGGCGGTCACCGAAGCCGGGCGCCTTCACGGCGCAAACATTGAGAACACCACGAAGCTTGTTGACGACCAGCATCGTCAATGCCTCCCCATCGATGTCCTCGGCGATAATCAACAGGGCTCGTCCCGTCTGGCCAACCTTCTCCAGAATCGGTATCAGGTCGCGAATGTTGCTAATCTTTTTTTCGTGGATCAGGATCAGCGCGTCTTCGATCTGGCAATCCATCTCCGCTGAACGATTGATGAAGTATGGCGAGAGGTAGCCCTTGTCGAACTGCATCCCCTCGACGACCTCGTAGGTCGTTTCGGCTGTCTTGCCTTCCTCAACGGTGATCACACCATCTTTGCCGACCTTCTCCATCGCCTCGGCCAAAAGGTTGCCGATCGCATGGTCGTTGTTGGCGCTGATGGCGCCCACGTTGGCGATCTCTTCCTGCTTCGTCACGATCTTCCGCATCGAAATCAGGTGCTCGATCGCGGCATCGACACCTCGCTCGATCCCACGCCGGATCGCTGCCGGGTTACTGCCGGCGGCGATGTTCCGCAAACCTTCCTTGAGAATCGCTCTGGCCAACACCGTCGCCGTCGTTGTGCCATCCCCCGCAATGTCCGACGTCTTCGATGCCACCTCGTTCACGAGCTTGGCGCCCATGTTCTCAAATCGGTCTTCCAACTCGATTTCCTTGCTGACCGTCACGCCGTCCTTGGTGACCGTTGGGCCACCATACGACTTGTCGAGGATCACGTTGCGACCCGTTGGGCCCATGGTGACCGCGACCGCATCGGCCAGCTTCTCAACGCCCTGCAGCATCCGCTTACGGGCTTGATCGTCAAAAAGAAGTTGCTTTGCCACGATGGCGGTTCCTTATGTGTTCGTTGTTTTCGGATCGGCAGGAATCCGGCTTGAGCCGGCCGTGGGCAGCAGCCTTCAACGCTGCCCGCCGGCTCGATCTCCGCCGTACTACTTGATCACCTTGGCCAAAACGTCACTCTCGCGGAGGATCTTCACCTCGCGTCCGTCGACTTCCACGTCGCTGCCGGAATACTTGCCGTAGATCACCTCGTCGCCCACGACGACGGACAACTCGCCTCGCTCGCCATTGTCCAACAGCTTACCGGGACCGATTGCCAACACGATGCCACGCTGGGGCTTTTCTTTCGCTGAGTCGGGAAGCACGATCCCGCCCGCCGTCTTCTCTTCGGCAGCAACCGGTTCGACAACAATACGATCGTCCAACGGATTGAGATTGATATCCTTTGCCATGGTCTGAACCCTCGTGTATTGATGGATAGGTTTTTGTCTTGAATTTCGAAGCAACCGGGCCAAGCCATCGGCCTTACCCGACTGCAGACTGGTTCGTAGAGCACGCGACTACATCCCCATGCCGCCCATTCCTCCCATGCCGCCCATTCCTCCCATGCCACCCATTCCGTCCATGCCGCTACCAGGAGGCGGACCAGCCGGCTCTTCCTTCGGAATCTCCGTGATCAGGCAGGAGGTTGTCAGCAGCAGGGCAGCAACGCTTGCCGCGTTTTGCAGCGCCGTCCGGACGACCATGGCCGGGTCGATGATGCCCGCCTCGACCAGATCGCAGTAGGTGTCGCGGTCGGCGTCATAACCTTCGTTCTTCTTCATTCGGCGAACCCGGTTGACGACCACCGCGCCTTCCATACCGGCGTTTGAGGCAATCGCCCGCATCGGAGCGTCCAGGACCTTCCTGATGATCTCGGCGCCGAGAGCTTCATCGCCCGTCAGTTCGAGTTTGTCGAGCGCCTTCTCGCTGCGAAGCAAGGCAACTCCGCCTCCGGCAACGATCCCTTCCTGGAGAGCAGCGGCCGTGGCGGCGCGAGCGTCTTCCAGAAGCGCCTTACGCTCCTTCATTTCCGTCTCTGTTGCGGCCCCGCAGTGAATCTGAGCCACACCGCCTGCCAATTTCGCGAGCCGCTCCTGAAGTTTCTCTCGATCGTAGTCGCTGGTCGTCGTCTCGATTTCGGCGCGGATCTGGTTAGCCCGGCCTTCGATCGCCTCTTTCGAACCGCCGCCGCTCACGATCGTCGTATTATCCGACGTGATCAGCACCTTCTTGGCGGTACCAAGGTCTTTGAGTTTCACGGCGTCAAGCGCGACCCCCAGATCCTTGAACAGGGCCTGCCCGCCGGTGAGCGTGGCAATGTCACCCATCATGGCCTTGCGGCGATCTCCGTAACCCGGGGCCTTGACCGCACAAACGTTGAGGATGCCCCGCATCTTGTTGACGACCAGCGTCGCCAGGGCCTCCCCCTCGATATCCTCGGCTATGATCAGCAGCGGCTTGTTGGCCTTGCTCACCGCTTCCAGGAGAGGCACGAGATCCTTGGCGCTGGAAATCTTCTCCTCGTGGATTAATACCAGGCACTTCTCCAGCTCGACCGTCTGATTGTCTTGATTGGTCACGAAATGAGGCGAGAGGAAACCGCGGTCGAATTGCATGCCTTCCACGACCTCGACATATGTCTCCGCCTGACGGCCTTCCTCAACCGTGATCACACCGTCCTTGCCTACCTTGACGAAAGCGTCGGCCAGAACCTGCCCGATCGTCGGATCGTTGTTGCCCGCGATCGTCGCAACCTGCATGATCTCCTTCTTGTTCTTCGGGTCGATCGGCTTAGCCGACTTGGCGATGGACTCGATCACCACGTCGGCCCCCTTATGAATCCCCCGAGAGAGTGACATCGGATCGGCCCCGGCGGCCACCATCTTCAGCCCTTGCGTGAAAATCGCTTCGGCCAAAACGGTGGCCGTCGTCGTCCCGTCACCCGCCACGTCGTTCGTTTTGCTGGCGGCCTCTTTGACCAATTGGGCGGCGAGATTCTCGTAGCCGACCTCCAACTCGATGTCCTCGGCGACCGTTACGCCATCTTTTGTCACCTTGGGAGCACCCCAACCCTTGTCGAGCACCGCATTCCGCCCCCGAGGGCCGAGCGTGCTTTTGACGGCTCGGGCCAACTTGCTGACGCCGGCTGCCAACGGCTGCCGAGCTTCATCGTCAAACACCATCTGTTTTGCCACAGCGGATTCCTCCTGTTGCTGGCGAGAATTCAATCGGCGCCCGCAGGGAACGATTTTCCCCGCCTGGGCGATAGCTGTCGTGATCTCAAGAAACGCCGGTGGACCAATTCTGGCAGTCGACACGGATTTTAGCCTCACCTAGAATGCAACGTCCGTGCCAACGCGGCGTACTGAGTTACAAACACCTTCTGCTTAACAACTTAGGCTAAACAGACGGTTCATCGCGACCCGGTGGCTGCGGCCGTCGCTCCCGGAACTCATGCCATTATGGCAGATACCCATTCCGCGCTCGGCATCCCTGCCCCCAAATGAGATGTCTCCTGAGGTTTCGCCGTAGCCTCAGGAACCACCGAGATGCCGCCTGAAGCTCGGAGCTCGATTCGATAGGTCTTGCCGGGTCGGAGCTGGATCGAAGGGGCTTCGCCGTGCGCCGCACGGACTCCCTTCTCCCGGGCAAGCTGCACATCGTTGGCATAGTCCCAAAACCGAGTCCAGAGCTCTTTTTCGAACTCGGACTCGTTCTCCCCTGTACGATAGACCGAGGGGGCACTCCCTTCTTTATCGAGGAGGAAACCTTCGGAGGGAAGCTGTTTTTCGCCAAACATGCGGCGAAACAGGTAGATCGATGTGGAACGAAGCGAATCACCTTGTTCGACATACTCGTCGTTGAACTTGATCACCCAGGAGTCGATGTAGACGAGGTCGCCCTCAATACTGAAAACCCTGGGCTCGGCCAGCGGTTTGCCTTCTCCATCGACCTCGACAAAACTGAACCGGGTCGACAAATCCCCGGTTTCCACGGAGCCGTTCTGCGAAAGAACCGTGATCCGGGCCAAACGCTGATCGACTTTCATGAACTTCAATGCCGTCGCCAGCCGCTGAATTTCTTTGCGTTTCTCTTCCACGTCTTTTGCGAGTCGGCCGACTTCAGCTCGACTGCTGGTCAATTCTTCGGCAAGATGGTTGACCTCTTCCTGTTTGGCGGCCAACTCGGCCTCCAAGGAAAACCGTTCGGAATAGTAGTTCTGGAACGCATACCAACCGCCCGCCACTAGCAGAACGACGATGATCAGTGCCAGAAGCATCCCCAGGAGGCTATTGAGTGCTTGGATGAGCTTCAACACGGCCACGTTCTCCAAAAACATCGAGATGGACTGACGCGATTTCCAGAAGGGGTTCAACCGCCACCATCTCGCGTAGAAAGTCGATCAGTGCCCTGAATCCGGTCCCACTCCCCAAATAGTATACGTTACGCCGCCTGCCCACTCCCTGATCCGGTTCATCTGGACTAACCCATTCTCTCAAAACAGGTTGCATCGAGCAATCGGGAAAGGGATCCGCGTCACTCGGTCCGCGAATCGTTCTCAGCGAACGGGTTGCTTGCCCAACAGGCGGCGGAGAAGCCCGAGCTGGCCGGCGTGGAGCATTTCGTGGTGGGAGCAGAAAAGGAGCGACCCGAGTTTCGTCGGGTAGACGGCGTAAGGCATGTCGATCGGCTCGTTCAGTTGAGCTTCGGAGAATTCGCCCATTTCCTTGCAGGACTGCTGGTTAACTCGTTCAAGCGTATCGCGGATCTGGGACGGGCTCAGGTTGTCCGCCAGGGAGGGTGCCGGTGTGGAACCCTTTCCATACCTTTGTACGAACCCTCTCGGGAGGAGATCGCGATCGACATCAGCACGACCGCGCTGACGGAACAGGCAAAGCCCGTACTGGGCCATTGCCAGATGGGCGATCTGCCAGCCAATGTGGGTCGAGCACCCATCGGGCATCGTGAACCACAACGATTCGTCGACATCGTTGAGAAGACCTAGGGTATAGGATCGGGCAAAAGTGATTTGCCGGATGGCAAGCTCCAGCGAAGAATCCATGAGAGGGCTTTCGTATTGGTCATGCTCGAGGGAGTAACAGGCCGCCGGTCCCGGCCGGGTGGCTGCGTCCTCGCTGCACTGGCCCGAGTCGCAAGCGAGTAAGGAGACCGTGTTTCGCATGTCCTGACTTACGTTTCAAGCCGTTCGTCGGCAGGGGAAGGATCGTCGGAAAACAGGTCTGGCCGGGTATCATAGCGTCCCGACTGTCTGCCTCCAAGACGACGGGGCCCGTTCTGTGTAGACTGAAGGAGAGGCAAGATAGGCGAACATAACATCCCAATGACATGTCTTCTGCGATGCTGAGATGAATGCAGCCATTTGGAGGAAAGCGATTGCCGACGCCCGGACTCAGTTGCTCCTGAGTTGCCTGCTCCTCCTGCTATTCGGTTGGTTCTTTGTATGGTTACAGAGCTTGTTCAAGATGGGAGCGATCGCGAGTTTCTTGCGGATCCTGCCCGATTTCGTGCAAGATGTCGTTCCGGTGCCTTTGGAGCAATTCGCTACTCCCCGGGGACGACTCACCATTCTCTACATGCATCTGGTGACCCTGCTGATCTGCTTCGGTTGGGCGATCGCGCGCGGGTCTTCCGCGGTCAGCGGCGGGATCGCCGATGGCACCTACGAACTCATTCTGACCTTGCCGCTCCGCCGCGTGAGCACTTTGTTTGCCGTCGGTAGCGTGGCAACCGTGGGAGCGTTTCTGCTAGCGTTCAGCACCTGGATTGGCAACTGGCTGGGGATTCTCACCGTAAGTCTGGAGGGGGAGCCCGTTCGAGCCTCGGATTTCCTGCCGGGGGCAGTCAACCTGTTCTTCATGATGTTCTGTTTCACCGGGATTACGGTTTTCTTCTCTGCTTTCGATCGCAATCGCTGGCGGACGATGTGTCTGGCGGGCGGCTTTCTCATCATCTCCCTCCTGCTCGACATGGTCGCCTCACTCTGGAAACCAGGCGAGTGGCTGGGGTACCTGAGCTTCCTGTCGGCCTACGACCCGCCCAAGTTGATTTTCGCGGGCAGCGAGACGCTGGCCCTCTCGACCCAATTCAACGGGGTGCTGTTTGTCGTCGGTCTCACTTCTTACGCGATCGCTGGTCTGGTCTTCTCGTACCGCGATATTCCCATTCCGCGATAATTCTGCTTGTGCACTGTCGATCGCGGAGGGGACGGTGCCCGTTTCTTACCCTTTTTGGATTCGCAGTGACATTGGTTGAGGGTTGGGATCGGTGACACCACAAACTTGCTACGGCTCTTCGCAAGTCGCACCAGCCCCCGCGCGCAGGGACCAGAAGACTTGTTCGCAGGTTCGGACGAATTGCACGAATTTTCAAATGTCCTGTGATTCCGCGAAAGTGGGGCGGTCCGCTGGACACCAATGGAGAGCACCCGGCTGGGAGCAAAACTCGTGACTGGCACGATACTTAGATAAGGTATACCACACGCAGCTGAGCTACCCCCCGTGCATTTATTACAGCCACCGTTGTCAAAACTAGGTTGAGGGCGATCATTGCTCCAGATACCAACCGCATATGACAAGAGCGAAGCCAAATCGAGGAGCCAATACCATGCTGAGAGCCCTGCAACATCCCGAGACGCCGTTGGCACGAACCGGTTCGGCCAGTCTGGGGCGGCCCGAGCCGTCTGGGGAGGTTGACCTGGAGGCCATCCAGGGCGCCGTGCGGACGATTTTGAAGGCGGTCGGCGAGGATCCCGACCGGCCCGGGCTGCTGGAGACGCCGCGTCGGGTGGCCAAGATGTACGCCGAGATGTTCGGAGGACTGCGATGCGATCCCGCCCGTCATCTCCGGGTGACCTTTCCCGAGTCCTACGACGAGGTCGTACTCGTTCGGGATATCACGTTCACCAGCATGTGCGAGCATCACCTCCTTCCATTCCAAGGCGTGGCTCACGTGGCCTATCTGCCCAACGGGCGTGTGACCGGCCTGAGCAAGTTGGCCCGTGTGGTCGACGAAGTGGCCCGGCGTCCGCAGGTTCAAGAGCGGATGACGGAAACGATTGCCAACCTGGTCGAGACGGAGTTGGAGACGTCTGGTGTTGCCGTGGTGATCGAGGCGGAGCACTCCTGCATGTCGATCCGGGGCGTGAAGAAGCCGGGCAGCGCCACGGTGACCAGTGCCCTTCGAGGGGTGTTTCGAGAGAATCCGGCGAGCCGCGCCGAGATTATGGCCCTCATTCACAAGTCTTGACAGTTGCGGAGAGGCCCCTCGGGACCGAAAGCAGAATAACTGATCGTGTACATCACAGCCCACACGAAGCCACCCCAGTCGCTCCAGGACAGGTGCGTATGATCATTCGCAAAGACTACAAGTTCTATGCTGCCCATCGCAACGAGGAATTGGCGGACAAATGCCGCAACCTACACGGCCACCGCTACAACGTATCGTGCTTCTTTGACGTAGAACGCAAGGGGGCCGTCTCCACGCTGTTTGGCGATTTCGATGCGGTGCTCGAGCCATTCTTCAAGGCCGAATACGATCACGGCATGCTGATCAACGTGCACGATCCGCTCTACGAAACGCTCAAACATCACACGCAGCGTACGGGAGAGTGCTTCAAACTCAAAAGGTTCGGCGTTCCTACTTCGGTGGAGAATCTAGCGATGAGGCTATTCTCGGAAATCACCGAGTTCGGCTTCCAACTGGATCGGCTTGAAATCCGCGAGACCGACACGAGTGTGGTGATCTACACCTACGCGGACTGGCTGCAGGACCGGGAAAAGCTCGATCGGCAGCGTACGGACGAGCCGCTCTGCGAAGTGAGCGCATAGCCCGACTAGCAGTGCGGGCGGACAGCGAGGCGTTTGTGCAGAGGCCCAAGCGACGACGGACCGCATTTCGTTCTTGCTCCGCGAACTGCTGCTTCGCGGAGACGGCATGGTGTCGGTTGACTACTTGCCTTCCATCTCTCGCCGCATCTTGAGGAACAGGTAACCATCGCCTTCGTTCGATTCCAGGGTCTTCGGTACATCGCCGTTGATCTTGGGATTGAGGCAGAGCGTGAGCGTGTCGCCTTCGAGCGAGTAGACCCCGTTGACCAACTGACCGATACCGTGCGCCCGTGGAATCAGGGTGATGCGGTTGGGCGAGCTGCTCAGGTCGACGGTGTAGCTGACGACGAGGGTCCGTTTTTCCTTGAGGGTGAACGTGCCGGGAGTCACGGATAGGAGTGTATCGGGGCCTTCAGAGACGGCTTTGCCGTCGATCTTTCGCTCCACCGACCTCCAGTTCCCCAGCAACTGCTGGCGTGCTTTGTAGACCGGATCGGCTTGCTCTTCGTCGGTGAGTTGGCGGAGTTCGAAGAAGTCGAACTGGGCCTCCATGTCGCCTTCGACGGGACCGTTCTTGGCTACGAGCCCCACCTTTTTCAGCGAACCGTCGTCCCAAGGAATGTCGAAATAGGTGGTCCACGACTTGCCATCTTCGCTCGCCAGGCACTGGAAAACGTTTCCTCGCTTGATCACGCGGAGCCAGAACCGTTCTTTACTGATTTCGACCGGAGCGTGCAGGCTCGTGTTGAGAGGAACGAT
>CAYSCH010000315.1:0-2000 GCA_964429355.1 uncultured Planctomycetaceae bacterium
GAAGGAACTCGCTGGGGCTGGGGGATTGCGCCACGTTGAACGTCGGCACGAACCCCGGCACAGTGGCCGCTGGGGACCACTCACACGCGCACATTACCCACACGGCCAACGGCGGGGACGATCCGCACAGCATCAGTTACTGGAATGGGTCTCCCAACATTACGCAACTGGGGACCGTCACAACCGGCAACTTCGACAACGCGGCCGGCTACATCGTCTGTGGCAACTTCAACGCAACGGCAGGCTCGTTTTCGACCTCCGTTCAGTCTCAGTCGTACAAGTCGGCCGACGGTTCAATCGGTGCCTCGAACTCTGTTTCCAACGGTCCGATTTTCAAGAACGGCCTCTACATCCAGGGAAACCTGCTGGGCGAAGCGCCGTTGGGATCCACGTTCTACGGGAGGCTGAATGGGGCCTGGGCGTCTCTGACAACGGGGCTATCGTCTTGGTCCGGGAGTACGTCTATTACGACTCTCGGTACGGTTACTGCCGGGACATGGCAGGGTACTCCGATCAGTGTTCTCAAGGGCGGAACAGGATTGACGACGGTCGGAATTGCCGGGCAGGCGTTGTGTTCGAATGGGGCTGGAGGCTACGAGTTCAGGACGATCGCCGGCGCCAAGACCATACAGGGAACAACGAATCAGGTCATCGTCACGGAAGGCGAGAGTACAACGACGCTGAGTCTTCCCCAGGGAATCAACACGACGGGTAATCCCACGTTCAACTCTGTTTTGGTGAATGCTGTGAAGGCCCAAACAAACAGCACGACCGGTCTGTGATCCTCGACGCTAGCGGAAATTCAGTGCTGAGGTTCGACACGGCTAACCGGATTTGTTACCCGAATCGGATTGTGGTGCCCACTATTTAAGAGAATGGCATGCCGACGGTCTTAGGTGAAATAGGATTTTGGTCCGCAAACGGCTATCCACACCTGCGATTTCACGATGGCATGGGAGTTATGGCAGCCCGGTTTTCCAGTAATGCCGGTTGGTATCTGGGGGCCGGAAATGTGGTACGGTGGATGGCGCCAGAAGGAAACCACATTGCTATCGGCAGTGACAATGGGATTGCGTACTACATCCCGAGCTGGCCAGCGATTACTGACTGGCAGTCGTTTCCGATTGGGGGTTGGCTGGGCGAATTGCGAATACGACCATCCGTCATATTCTCAGGGCAAACCTACCGGGGTTCGCTTTGGGCATGGCTAAACCTTTACAACGGTGCGACATACGTAGGCGACGGCTGGTGTGTTCATCCTGATGTTTACGTCCTTTCCTAGGGAGAATCATGTTGACCTATCCGACCTACTCATCGTACTACTCCTACAACCCGGGCGTGGACGACATCACGGCCGGCTATCAGAAGCGCTACGCGGACGCGATGGCGCAATTGGCCAACTGGGGCAACCAGCAAAAGGCCGACGAGTCACAGCGGTGGGCGAACGTTCGATCGCGTGGGATTCAGGATCTCATCAACCGCGGGATCACTGGATCAACAATCATGCCCTCGGTTCGGTCCGGTATCGCCCGGCAAGAATCGAACGCGATGAACCGGCTCAACGAATCGCTGAACGCCCAGAAGTTGCGGTATCAAACCGAACTCAGTGGCGATCTCCTCGGCTATCAGGCGAATGCCCGTCAGCAGGCGTATTCGAACGCCCTGGCGATGATGCAGTTGGCGCAGAACCAGCAACGAATGAACAGCAGCGGCTCGTCGTCTTCGTCGTCGGGGACTCGGTACCCGGTATCGTTCGTGTCGAACTACCAGCCGTACCAGTTGGGGTCCAGTTTCGGGTTGCCGACGGGTCGTTCCTGGTGGAGTGGTCTTTCCTGAAACGAGGTTCATCATGCCGCTGATGGTTACTCCGCGTTTGTACCGCCGATGGGCCGGCGACTACAGCGACCCGTACCAGCCCAACTATGCGCTCGACGACAACCTCGCCAGCATTCGATACTCGGGGATCCTCAACGATCGCTACTGGCAGGGCATTCGCGACC
>CAYSCH010000315.1:2043-3287 GCA_964429355.1 uncultured Planctomycetaceae bacterium
GCAAGCCGGCTTCCTGCAGGACATCGCCCGGCAGAACAACCGCTACGACTGGGAGCAGGCCCTGCGAGCGGAACAACAGGCGGCCGACTGGAACCAGCGATTGCTGCAGCAGGCGTACGACGCACAGCGGACGCAGTTTGAGGCCGATCGTCAACAGCAGTTGGCGGAGATGGGGTACGGCGCCCAAGCTGAACGCGATCTGCGATTGGCTGACATCGATCGAGCCCGCGCCGAACAGGGGTTTGGGCACACGTCGGCTTTGCAGGAACGGCAGTTGGAGAGCAAGGCGGCCGAAGATGCCTTGAATCGACAAGCTGAGTGGGAACGGCTGCAAGCCTCGTTGGGTTCTCAGTCAGAGCAAGCCTTCTTGAATCGTGATGCACAGTTTGACCTGAACCTACTCAACAGAGACGCTCAGTTTGGCCTTGCAGGGATGAATCTAAGCGCCCAACAGCGCATGAACATCCGTGGAAAGGAAATGGAAGCGCAGGCTGAGTGGGAACGACAAATGGCCGAGGGCGTTCGGCAGGGGAAACTGCGCTACACGCCTTCGCAGAAACAGCAGATCGCCAAGTATCAGGATGCGATGTTCCGCGTCGATCAGGACGCCACCCTTGACGATGAGCAGAAACAGGACGCGGTTCGCCAACTGCAGCAGAGGATTCGCCGGATTCTGCCGGTGAACGTCCCCGAGGATGAGCAACCGGTTCCACTCGGCCAGCAGTTACAGGAGAAGGTCGGGTTCCATCCGAATTATCCGGGCGTCCCGATGGTCATGGACAAGGACGGCCAGGTCCAAGTCATGCGCGGCTGGCAGTTCCCGAAGGAGCAGGACTCCACCAAGGCCCTGAAGTTGGAGCAGGACGCCGAGAAGATGCAGATGGATTACGAGAAGGCACAGGCGACCCACCTTCTCAACGTCCAGAAGGCCCGGGCCCAACTGCACGAGAAGATGGCAAAGGAAACCGTGGACGTACTCGACAAGACCGGAAAGGTTACAGGCATCAAGCAGCGATACTCCGACAACGAGATCCAAGACTTTCTTGATCGGGTATTGCCTGACCCGACCGACCCAGGCCGGTTCGTCTCCGTCGGCAAGCCGGCCCCGATGCTCCCGGGGGATCAAAATCTTCCCGATATTATGAGCCCGATGTTTGACGAGCAAGGCGGAAATTCGCCATCTATCCGATCCGTCGGCAAGCCGGCCCCGATGCTCCCGGGGGATCAAAATCTTCCCGATATTA
>CAYSCH010000315.1:3387-11297 GCA_964429355.1 uncultured Planctomycetaceae bacterium
TGAGCCCGATGTTTGACGAGCAAGGCGGAAATTCGCCATCTATCCGATCGCAGGATGCTTCATCCCCTTCCCCGCGGCAGTTGTGGGCGATTGAAGATCAAGCGATGGCGGAGCAGCATGGCCGGCCGGGGCTTCCTTCTCCCCGGAGCAAGGCGGAGTTCGACGCCTTGCCATCGGGAACGATCTACCTGGCACCTGACGGGTCAAAGCGGAGAAAACCATGAGCGAATGGTGGGAGGATTCCCCAGTTGTCGAAGATCAGAGCGAGTGGTGGAAGACATCTTCGGTCGTTACAGAATCTCCTGACGCCCCTGTCCAGACTCCGACTGCTCCAAGCGGAGACATCCAAGAAGACAAGCGACGGATGCTGAAGTACGCCCAACAGGATCTTGGGCAATCGTGGTTCCCCAACGCGAAAACGACCGCAATCCGTATCGGCTCTAGTGTTCTTGCCCCCGCCCAGCGACTGTTTAGCGGCGAGTCGGCCGATTGGACGAACCGCTGGGCCGATGCGTACGAGACGGCAGCCAGGGAGTTAGACAAGGGCGGAATGGTCCCGGAGATCATCAAGCGAGGGGTCCGAGGGGCAGCGACCACCGTTCCGACGATGGTTCTTGCGGCTCGAGCCGGCGGGCCCTACGCGGCCATCGGGCTTGCAGCCGGGCAGGAAGCCGACCAGGCAATCACCGAGGGGAAAGAGGCGGGACTGAAAGGGGCAAAGCTTGGTGCCTACTCGATCACCCAGGGGGTCATTGAGGGGGCCGTAGCCTCGGTCTTCCAGGCGGTGGGACTTGGCGGCCTGGAGAAAGTCGCCGCGGCAAGGGCGACGACGGCCCTGGGAATCAAGCAGGCGCTGAAGCAGGCTGGAAAATCGACTCTGCAAGAACTCCCCGAAGAGATCATCACGGAAGTCGGTCACAACGCGGCGAAGGCTGTAGCGGGGGTGGATCCTAACGCGGTCGGGGCTGAGGCGATCGCCAACACGATTGCGGATACGACCGTCCAAACCATCATTACCTGCGGTTTTGTGAACTCCCCGGGGCTGGTCAGCAGCATGATCGAAAAGCCCCAGCACGCCAAGGCCTGGGCCGACTCGCATTCGGAGGAGGCGGCTGCGATCGCCGGCCAGGATTCGCCCAGCCGGTCCCAGTGGGAGGAAGCCGGACTTCCCAAGGGTGTGAATGCCGAAACGCGGAAGGCATTCGCGGACACCTTGCGATCAGTCCCGGTCGCCAGGATCGCCCCAACGGTTCCGGTCGCCAGGATCGCTCCGGGTGGCGAACAGGCCCTGGGAGACCTCCAGGCTCCTCCGGACGCAACAGCGGGCCCGCAAACTGGCCCTGTAGCCGATCAAGGTCCTCTTCGTGCCTTCCCTGTCCGTACCGACGCTGTCGGTCAAGTCGCTGAACAGGTGGAACCTGTTGCAGCCGCCGAACAGCCCACCAGCACGAAAGGGGCCGTTGTCGACGAGATCCGGGAGGAGCGGGGGGACGCTCCGATCCCGCCGGCCGAGAAGCAGTCGCAGCAGCAGTGGCTCGATGAGGCTGGGCGCCGGATGGACGAGGATCGGGCGGCCGGGATTCGGCTCGTCCGCGAATTGAAGGAGACTCCTCGCCCGGTCCAACCGGAGGAAGAGGCTGTTCTGCAGCGGCACTACCGGCGATTGAACAACGATTTCGCGAGGGTTTCGGATCAGTTGTTTGCTGCCAGCGAGGCAGGCGATGCTGAGACGGCCGCCGTTCTGCAGTCCGAAGCCGAGGAGGCATTCCTGCAGCTCCAGGGCGCCGAGGAAGCGGTTCGTGGGGCTGGGAGACAGTGGGGCCGCGCCGGCGTGGCGCGTCAGATCGAGCTCTACTCGGACTACACTCTCTCCAACATGGCCAGGCGGGCGAGAATCGCCAAGCGTGGCGAGCGGTTGACGGCCGAGGAGTCGGAGAAGATCCAGGAGCTGAACAAACGGATCGTCGCTCTCGAGGGAGAGATCGAGCGCAGGAAGGACGAGGAGGCCGGCGGCCGTGTCCAGAAGGAAATCGATTCAGCGGTCCAGGAAGTCGCCAAGACGAAACGGCGGATTCCCACCAGAAAGAAGAAGGCGGCCGCCAAGCGAATCGAGAAGGCGTGGGCCGGTTTCAAGGAAAAGTTCGCAGCCCTGGGCCAGGTTGGCGCCGTGCTCGATCCCGAACAGGAAGCGTCCAAGCAGGCGGAACTGATCGGAGCGTCCGTCGAGGTCGTCAAGGCCTACGTCGACCTGGGCGTCGTCACGTTCTCGGACTTCATGGCCCGGGCACGAAAGCACCTCGGGGCGATGGCTGAAAAGTCGAAGGCGTCATTCCTGGCTGCGTGGAACCAAGTCAAGGCAGAGGGCGGCATTCCGTTGCCCGACGTCGATCCAGCCGACCTGGCCGGAATCTCCCGATTCGCTCGGAAGCTGACCAGGTCGTTTGTCGAGGCAGGAATGACGGAACGAGACGCGGTGGTTACCGCGGTGCACGAAGAGTTGAAGGCGATCGTTCCCGAGATCACCCGACGGGAAACAGCGGACGCCATGTCGGGGTACGGGGATTTCCACGAACTATCCAAGGACGCGGTCAGTGTGAAGGTCCGGGAGATCCGCGGCCAGTTGCAGCAACTCTCAAAGATCGACGATTTGGTCGCAGCCATTAAGCAAGCCAAGGCGTGGCTGGCTTCGGGAATGTCCGTCGAGACTGTCGCTGGTCGTCTTGAGAAGTCTGGACTACTTCCGAAAAAGACGGGGGTGGAACGACGTACTGCGGACGACATAGAGCGGCATCTGATCGCTGAAGTGAACGAGCTGAAGAAACAGATCCCCGTACCCGTATCCGGGCGGGAGAATCAACTGAAGAGCGCTCTGGATGCTGCCAAGACGGCCGTTCGCAATCGTATCGCGGATCTGGAAACCGAGATCAGGACGCGAGAGCGGATTGTCAGGGACCGGACGGAACTGAAGCCGGACGCAGAGTTGACCAGCCTGCGACAACAGCGGGACCAACTGGCCAAGCTGCACGCGGAGTTGTTCCCCAAGGCGCCGGCAACCCAAGCCCAACGGATCGCGGCCGCGGAAAAGGCCCTAGACCGGACGATCGCACAGTTGCAGGCGGATCTGGCGGCCGGCAGGATCGGCCCCAAGGCGAATCCGGCCAAGCTGTCATCGCCCACGCTGGACGCCAAGCGGGCCCATCTCGACTCGTTGCGAGCATTGCGAGACGAGTTACGGGAAGCGGCGAATCCCAAGATGACACCGGAGGAGCGGGCGAATCTTGCCTACAAGAGAATCCTGCTCAAGCGGTTGGGAGATCTGCGCCAACGGATCGCGAACAAGGACTTCGGGCCCCGTCCGCCGAAATCGGAGAAGACCTACAGCAAGGAGGTTGTCGATCTCCGATTCGAACTGGACAAGGAGAAGACGCAGTTCCGCAAGATGGAGGAAGAATGGAAGCGGGCCAACCGATCTCTAACGGGGAAGGTGGCGGACGTTCTTGTGGACATCGCCGGGGCTTCGCGCGGACTGATGGTGTCTGGTGACATTCCCTTGTTCAGGCAGGGATTTGTCGCGGCACTCTTCAATCCGGCACGTGCGATCGTCGGGGCTGGCAAGGCCGTCAACGCGATGTGGACCGGCAAGGGGCTCTATCGCCTGATGGCGGAACTTGAGACCTTGCCGACGTTCCAGTTTGGTCAGCGATCGGGCTTGGCCATTACCGATACGACGACCGTCCAGGAGGAGAACTTCCTTGGCCGGTGGAACAAGAAGATCTGGCCGATTGCCGTCTCCGAACGAGTCTCCGTCGCGTTCCTGAACTACATGCGGGCCAAAACCTTCGACGCCATCGTCCGGGGCGAGGAACTGACGAACGGGAAGCTGACGGCCGATCAGGGGAAAGTGATTGCGCTGCTCGTCAACGAATCGACCGGCCGTGGGCCCCTGGGCGGCTGGGAGCGGTCAGTCCGTGCCGTGAACAACGTTTTCTTCTCGGCGCAGAACTGGGTATCCAAGTTCCAGTTGCTGGCCGGCCATCCGTTTTGGGCCAAGGGATCCGACGTTCGGACTCGCAAAATAGCCGCGAAGTTCTACGGTCGTTCCGCGCTGAGTCTTGCCGCCTTCTATGGGCTGGCTCAATTGGGAATGGCTCTCCTGTGGGACGATGACGACCCCAACAAGCCTACGATCGCGTGGGATCCAACGAGTTCCGACTTTGGGAAGATCCGGATTGGTGATCGCCGGGTCGATCCCCTTGGCGGACTATCCCAAGCCATGGTGTTTATCGCCAGGTCCATGAAGCGAGCGTACCTTTTCACGACCGGGGAACCTCGCACGCGGCAAGACCAAGGCGACGAGTACCTCTGGCGGTTTGCCCGGTCCAAGCTTGCCCCGATCCCTGGGGCAACCGTTGACATTCTCTCGGGGAAGGAGTTTGGCCAGGAGAAGTCGACGCCCGCGTCGATCGCTCGGAACCTCGTCATGCCCATGACGGCCGATGACGTGGCCCGCTCACTCGTCGAGGACGGAATGACCCGAGACGCGGCCTGGGCTCTGGTTGGAATCATCGGCATGAACACCATGAAGTACGCGGACAAGCCGCCGAAGAGGCGTAAGGGAAGCCGGCGGCGATTGGCCGTCCAGAGTGATTGACTTCCGCAAAACACAGATTGAGTATTCTTTCGGATTTTCGTTTCAGGTGTTGGTCTTTAGAAAGGAGAGGTTCGATGTCCCTGTTTCAGAAGTTGTTGGCCTTGGTGTCCGTCGCCTTACCCCTTCCGGCGTTCAGCGACGTCGAAGCCGTGAAGGCATGGTTCGCCAAGTTGAATCCCGCGTTGGCCGATCTGATCTCGGCTCTGGCGAACCAGTTCAAGTTGCAGGGGTTCGCGGCGATCGAGCTGCCGAACGGGGAGGTCGTTACGCTGGCCCGGCGGAAGGAAGGATGCGACGGCGGCTGCGATTGCTGCCTGACTCCGGAAGATGCCGCCAGATTGACGTCCGCGATGCCGGGAAAATGGGGAGATGGCAAGTTCCTGGAGATCATCCAGAAGCTGCTGCCGATCATTCTGCAGATCCTGCCGATTTTCCTGGAGCCCAAGCCGTCGCCGGAACCTTCGCCGGCTCCAGCCCCGTCGGTCTGATCGGAACCCTAACTCAGCCTCGCCCCGGGGATGCCTCGGGGCGGGGCTCTTTCGGGAGGCCCCTTCAATGTTTTCCAGAGTGGCGCTGATCGTTCTGTTTCTGTCGTCGTCGGTTCTTGCCGACGGCATCCCCACGGGCAAATCGTTCCCGGTCCCCGTACGGCTAGATGACGGTGCGACGGTCGCTGGCAAGGCGATCGTCTTTGATACCGGCATCGCTGAAAAGCCGTTCCACGTCTTCTATGTCGCCAAGGACGGCTCGCTCTGTGAGGTCGTCTACGATCTCGTTCGCAGAGACGGGCCAGGTCCCGACCCTCGGCCGGATCCGAAGCCTGATCCGAAGCCTGATCCCAAGCCGGACCCGAAGCCCGATCCTCAGCCTGTAGCGGACCTGTGGGCGGTCGTCGTTGAAGAGAGTCGCAACCGTACGCCTGAACGGGCTATCGTCCTTGCCAGTCCGGAGGTGCGAAAGCTATTCAAGGACGAGCACTTTCGAGTTGTCGATCCGATCGGTGATGATGGCAAGCCGGTGGAGGTCTCCGCGGACGTGAAGGCATACGTCCAGCGGGCAGTCGGACAAAAGACAGCTTGGCTTTTTTTGACCGACACGAAGGGCGTCGTTCTTTACGAGGGCGAACTGCCCAAGACCGTCGACGCGATGAAGGCCTTGATAGCGAAGCACAAGGCGAAAGGAGGTGCGGTGCGATGAGTACCGTCTACGATCCGTCTGTGTATATTGACGACCGCAAGCCCGGTTGCTTGCCTCGCAAGTCGAAGGTTGGCCAGTGGTGTCCGTTGCTTCGGGACGCAATCGAGGTGATTCCCGAATCAGACTGGGCGAAGTACGTCGGCAAGATCAGCCTGCGTCCGTACGTGAAGACGATCCTTGACCAGGACGGCGTCGGCTCGTGCGCGACGGAGGCGACGGCCGGCGCCGTCATGATCTCTCGGGCGTTCTCCAACCTGCCGCACGTGGTTCTCAATCCATGGTTCATCTATCACACCACCAGCGGCGGACGCGATCAAGGATCGTCGATCGATGAGAACCTTGCCTTCGCCCGGGAGAACGGGATCGCCCCGGAATCCGTCTGGCCACGTTCGAAGGGGTGGCAGGCGAAACCTTCTGCCGATGCCGTCGAGGCGGCCAAGGCGTTCAAGATCCTGGAGTTCTACGACATCACTTCGATTGCGGAAATGGTCTCCGCTCTCCTGAAGGGATTCCCGGTCGTTTACGGCTCGAATGGCCACGCCGTCTGCAAGGTCGAGCATGTCGACGCCACGCAAGGCCTGGACCTCAACTCCTGGAGCGAATCCTGGGGAGATGGCGGCTTCGGCGTCTGGGCGAAGTACAAGGCCGTGAACTTCCAGTACGGAGCGTTCGCGATCCGCACCACCACGGAGGTCAAACAGCCATGACGACGATCGCAACGGTTGTGATGCTCGTTGGGGTGTCGGTACCAGTGCCCCACTTCGCAGAACGAATGCCCGTGCCTCGATTCGTCGAGTTGGTACCGGCGCCTGCGTTCGTTGAACGGGCTCCGACCCTGGCGCCGCCGATGCCCGAGCTGCCACTGCTGAAACTGCCCGCGGCGGCCGTCGCATCCACGGGTCACTGGGAGACGCGGCGATCTTGCGGCCCCAATGGTTGCACGTTGACGCAAGTCTGGGTTCCCGACGTGCAGCCCTCGGCGCCTTCCGTGCCCGTGGAGGCAGCCGCTCCGACCGAACCTCAACAGCCGCCGCCGGCGGCCCAGCAACCGATGGACGGCGAATGGAATCCTCGCCGGCGATTCGGGAGAGGATGGCGATGATGGCGGGTCAAGAGCAAGAGAAGGTTGGCGGGCCGTTCGGCGTCAAGGACGCATGCGAGGCCGTGGTCGCCACGCTCGAGCAGAAGGCGAATCCGACCCTGGACGCGTTCCGGACGGTGGCTGAAGACTTCCACCGGATCCTACTTCGGTTCGAAGCCCTTTTCGACAAGATCCCCAAGGCAGTCTTGGAAGGAGTCAGCCATGACGAAGCAAGAGGCCCTGGCGAAGCTCGAAACGAAACGGAAGACGTTGGAACGGTTGGCTGAACAGGGCCCCGTGGGAATGTGGCTCCTAGCGGAGTGCATCCTGTTGCTCATGGACGTCTTGGCCGCCGAACGATAGCAGTTCCGAAACCATCGACTTGCAAGGAAGGTGCATAATGCCCAGAGTGCCCGAGGTCTTGAAGGGAAACGGTATGTGGCAGGCCGTCGCTTGGATCGGATTGCCAGGGGTTTGCCTCATGTTTCTGTTAGGTGCGTTCATCTACCAGAACCAGGCGATGATGAAGGGGCTCCTCGAGACGAATGCCGACAACTCCCGGGCAATCGTCAAGCAGGTTGAGATCACGGGCGACATCAAACAGATCGTCAAGCACCACGACGACGTCGAACGGGATCAGAAGGAATTGCGTCAGAAAGGAGCCGGAAGGTCCACGTGCGGGAGGGTGACGCCGTGTTGCCTCTCCGCGGCGCAGCCCCGGTCGGTGCCGATCCCGACCGGGGCCTTTTCATGCGCCTTGGCGTACGTGAGCAGCGCCGGCCACCGCTCCGTCCAATCCTGTTTCACGAACCAGCTCCAGTAGTCGGCCGGAATCTTACCAAGTGTCTCGTTCGCATACTTCCCAAACGGCATGGGGTCCGTATCCCCAAGCGGAGTTGAACGGTCGCGAACAACCGGAGCTGCGTCGGGGTTGCAGTCGAGGACGTGTTGGGTCCACCTGACGACCCGATGGGCGCTGCG
>CAYSCH010000316.1:0-2709 GCA_964429355.1 uncultured Planctomycetaceae bacterium
GCCCGCACCACAGCGGCGGGCTTCTCGAAAAATGAATTGTCTGAGCGGAGAGGCGATACGCCAATATCGGTCACCTGCTGCCCATGTTTCCAAACGAGCTAGCGGTGAAACCCGGTGTATCGGCCCTCACTCTCGGCTGGCCAGCCATCGAAAGTCTATCGGTATCGTGCCAGCTTGGCAACCGCCCCAATGGGGTAGGGTTCTCGTGCGAGAAAGAGGTCGTCTCCCGGTCCGGCCGACCGTTTTCAGTTCCAGCCGTCGTCTTTCCTACCGCTCTTCTTCTTCTCGGCGGGCGTGAGCTTGTCGGTCATGCTCGTTACTTTGAGTTGAATCGCAAGCCGAGTGAGCAAAGCTGCCTTGTCGGTGCCCAACTTCGCCATCGCACGGGCCTTGTGATTGTCCACGGTGCTGGGGGCCAGTTTCAGTATCTTGGCGGACTCATGGACCGTACAGCCAAGGCTTGCCAGACGGACGACTTCTTTTTCTCTTGGAGTAAGTGCGGATGCCATAGGTTTGTCCCTATGCAAAGTAGGTGCGGTGAAGTGCCAACGTAAGCAATTATGCGACAGGAATATGGGGGATGCAACAGCGGATGCCCTGCTGATCCCGTGCTGGAAAGGGGTGAAGCTCAATCCGGGCAACCAAAGGCTGGCCGGTTATACCGAAAAGCATCACCATTGATACGACCGTTCGCATCCACGTCCATTTGGGCTATAATCTGATATATTTGGCGGGCAGGACACCAAAGAACAGAGGAGCACACGATGGCGAACCTAGCCGATGCACTGAAAGAAGAAATACGCCGTTTGGCAAGGAAAGAGATCAAGGCGGAAACGGGGGCCACCAAGCAGGCCGTTGCACAATATCGACGAGAAATCGCCACGCTCAAGCGGCAGGTACGGCAGCAGGAAAAGAAGATCGCCTTCTTGGAGGATCAGGAACGCCAACGAATTGCAGAACCCCAAGCTGATGAAGATGCTGTCGAAGGTGCTCGCTTCTCAGCCCGGTCGGTGGCGGCTCAAAGGAAGCGCTTGGGATTGTCCGCTGCCGACTATGCCAAGCTCGTCGGGGTCTCCCAGTTGACCATCTACAACTGGGAGAGTGGGAAAACCCGGCCACGTAAAGAACAGCTTGCAGCCCTCGTTGCCGTTCGTGGGATCGGAAAAAGGGAAGCACTGAAGAGGCTGGAGTTGCTCGGGGACGAAGGGTGATACCGTGGCGAAGTCATTCGTCGGCCACTTCGGGCTTGAAGTCTAGACGGGCTTCTCCTGCTCAGCCTTCTTGATGGCCTCGTAGACCTCACGACGGTGGACCGGTACGTCCTTGGGGGCCTCGATCCCGAGCCGCACCTTGTCGCCCCGGACATCGATCACGGTGATGATGATATCATCACGGATGACAAGGCTTTCGTTCTTCTTCCGAGACAGCACAAGCATGGTTCATCCTTGGGGCAAGCGGCATTTCCCTCAGATGACACTATTGTACCACTCGGCGGGTGGGTGTCAGCAGCCGCTTGCTGCTGAAGCAGACGGGAAGCCCAAGACCGCCTTGTGATATTGCGGTCGGGAAATATATGCCGATTGTATCGACGCCTTGGTACCCCCTGAGACAGGGTAGCAGATGGAGATCTGCCCGAGAAATGGCGTCGGGCCGGTTCATATTGGCTACGGGACGAGCATCTCTTCTCGCTGGAACACTTCGTAATTCTCCTGCCTGCAATCCCAAGCCTCTGGTGGATGCTCGATGCTGAGTTGAACCTCGTCGCCTCGGATTTCAACGACGGTGACGACGATGTTGTCGCCTATGATTACGCTTTCGCCCTTTTTGCGGGGAATCGTCAGCATTGTTCTGTCCGCTCCGATGAAATCAGGCAGAAGCGAGTAGAATCCCTAGCCGTCGCCCTTAAACGAACAGGGGCGCTTCTGATCATCTCGAAAGGCTATCAGGTTGCCAGGAAAAGTCAATCTGACCGTTCACTGAACCGGCTCGTTCACGGTCTGGAGGGTGCGGGCCGGATGGAACGGCCTCAGGAAGCCGACCACTTGGCCGGAACCGACCACGGCGACGTAAGCCGGATAGCCCTGAGTCATTTGCTGAAATCGAACGAAGAATTCATACGGCACCGGCTGATCGGGATAGGCGGCGAAACTCTGCGTGACGAAATGGGTGAAGATGTCGATCACCGTCCGGCCATGGCTCTCGGCCATCGGTTCAAGGGTGAACTCGGTCCTCTGCTTCGGCGGAATGGCATCCCACACCGCATCTGCCTCCCGCTGCACGGTCTTGGGCGAAAAGGCTGGAAGGCAAACAGCGATATACTCCGCACCTTCAGACGACGGGCTGCTGTATTGCACCGATTCCCCTGCTTTCACGCTCACAGCCTACCCGGCCGCAACGTCGAACTCCTGATCCTTCAGCTTGACGTGCAGACTTCCTCGGAACACCACGGTGTATTCGTCGAAGTTCGGCGTCTGCCTCGGTTCCGACCAGCCGGAAGGGCTTTTCATTTGGGCGATGCTGACCGCCGCCGTCTTGGAGTTCACCCGCCCGACGAATTCCTCGATGCGTTTGGGCGGTTGTCCAGCCGCTTCTATGGTCGTTGGTTTCTCAATTAGCGTTGCCATCAGGCTCTCCTCCGATCACTTCCGTCGTGGACACGGTACCAACTCGTTCACTTGGGCCTTGTAGTTACGGTACTCGTCGCCAAAC
>CAYSCH010000316.1:2719-11288 GCA_964429355.1 uncultured Planctomycetaceae bacterium
ACCGTTTCTCCAAATAGTCGTTTTCCCGGTCGATGCGGGCCTTGAAGACCACGTAGGCCACGAGCGGCGTCAGCAACAGCGGCCACGAGCGGCTCAACAGCACAAGGCCCGGTATGATGAACACGATCCAGGCCGAGTAGATCGGATTCCTGGTCAGGCCGAAGATGCCGGTGGTGGCAAGCTTGTCCGAGTTGTAAGCCAGCGTTGCGGCCTTTCCGGCGACCATCATCATCGGAATGCCGACGATCACCAGCACGATCCCGGCCACCAGGAACACGGGATAAGGCACCACCGTGATGAGGCAGACTTCGGGCCACAGCCAAGTGGCAATACCAGCAACGGCGGCACAATCGCCTGCCGACACCAAGATGTTCGGGCCGACTCCCCAACGGCTCACGTCCCTGGTCACCATGGTCTCGCTGCTCCTACTTGATCGTCAGGATCATGTTTGGTCGGATTCGTCTTCCACGGCACCGGAATCAACATGGGCACCCGATTCTGATATGCACGATACTCGTCGCCGAACTCCTTGAGAAGCTTCCGCTCCTCCAAAATCGCTCCGACAATCAGATATGCCGTCAGAATCACGTTCATCACCAGGGCAGCAACGTCCATCGTCTCGGATGCTGCCCAAATGAACAAGATTCCGCCCAGATACCACGGATGTCTCGTGATGTTCAGAACGCCGTTGGTGTTCAGCTTCCCGGTGTCACTCAAGGCATGGTGAAATGATCCTGTCGCAATCTGGCGAACGCCGAGGAAGTGAAGCAGGTCGTAGTGCCACGCTCCACCGAGAAAGAGTAATCCAGACAAAGCCAGTAAGAACACCTGCACGCCGATCAGAAGGCCATGCCATCGAAAGAGGGCAGGCCCTTGCAGAGACTCTGTATAGGCAAACAAGGGCATGACCGTTGCGACGGCAAAGATGTTGAAGAAGAGCCTGTAGAAGCGATAGCCAGCGCCGAGACGGCGCTTCAGGAAGTCAGTTGTCGTCAGCGAAATCATGCCGCTGTGGACGGCGCACCACGTAGTCCAAAGTGCGGCGAGAAGGAGGTATGCCATCTTCCACGCATCCGTTCTCAGACGTTCAGTCGCCAGATGGTGAAGTTGAGGAAGGCGGCGAACGTGACCCAGGCAAGATACGGAACGAAGAGCAGACCGGCTACTCTCGACCGGAACCAGAACGTCACCATGGTCGCCGCAATCGCCACCCAGAGCAGAAGAACCTCCGCAAAGGCGAGGCCGGGATTCTCCAGGCCAAAAAAGAGGCAAGACCATAGCGTATTGAGGGCCAACTGGACACTGAACAGGGCTAGCGGCACCTTGGCATCAGCAATCCCGCCCTGCCGCCACACCAGCCAAGCCGCCACGGCCATCGCCACATACAAGGTCGACCAGACGGGGGCGAAGATCCAATTCGGCGGATTCCAACTCGGCTTCGCCAGATTCGCATACCAGCCATCAATCTGGGGCGTCGTGACGGCACTGCCGACCCCGGCTGCGGCGAAGCAAATCACGAGAAAGACGATCAGCCCAATCCATGGACGCCTTGGTGTCGTCGGAACCATTGGTATACCTTGTTGCCGGTTTGTGGTGCCTCGTAGGTGCCATGCCTATTGGCAAAACCTGACGCTTTCAGACGGGCGCTTTGGCGTCAACCGGGATAAGCTCATCGGGCCGCACGCCGTATTTCTTCTGGCGTGCCCGGCCCCAAGGGCAACCGCCAAAGGTCACTAACATCTCGGCACGCTGGAGGAACTGAGCGAAACGGTTGCCTTGCCGAGCCTTGGTGCAGATTGGACACGTCTTTTCACAAAAATCGGGGTCGCACGGCATCACTCCGAAGGCCAGAGCCACCAACCCGACAATGCCGAGTCCAGTCAGCGAGAGTAGCTTTCTTCTTCGCATCACGTTTCTCCCAGCCGCAAGCACTTGGGGCGTCCTGAACAAGAATCGCCCCACTTGAAGGCGACTCACATCACGCCGAGTATCCACCCCTCCAGATCCGCAATCTTCTGCTCGTCCTCGTTCAAGGGAGGATCGAAGTAGCGGTCGAGCACCAGCCCTCGGTCCATCTCGCCGAGCCAACGGGAAATGGCATAGGCGTCGTGCTGATCGGCCGTTCTTCCCTCAATAGGATACCGCCTCCGCAGGATCGACGGGTAGACCTCGGCGATCACCGACCGGTTCTTCGGGGCTTTCCAGCCGTCGAACGGCCAGAAATGCACCTTCTTCCCCACGGCCTGCCGAATCCGGTAGAGCCAGGGAATTCCGGCGTGCGTTGACTTGGCAACCTGTCCTTGCACATCGAACAGGAAGTTGCTCTTGGCCGAGGAGGTCCAACGCTCGGTCATTCGGAATTCGTTAGGACTTCCCGTGCGAAGGTTGTTCGGTCGGAGACCATTGACCGAAACACCGTCCTGATGGGTCGGCCAGTGCTCGACGAAATCCAACAGGAAGGCATCCCACGACGACAGGCCGTATCGCTGAAAGTAGGACACCGGCAGGGAAAACGAGAAATCGAGCCCGGCGATGAACCGTTCGCCGGTGGCAGCCTGATCGATCAGCCACTCGGCCACCTCTCGGCGGCACCAGTTCCGACTACGGCCGGTCGGCGAAGAAATCGGGGCCAATCTTTCGGGAAGGTGATCGCCGGTGGCGGCATAGATCTGCAAGCCCGTCGTCCGGGTTCCTGGAGTGCCCCGGCCCGAGTAGTCGATGCCAATGAACCTCTTATACACCGTCGTTCATCGCCTCATCTTGGAGTTTTGCAGTGGCACATGATTCCTGTGGCTGCTCGCCCACGGCAACGTCCAGCCGTTGCACCAGTGCCCGAACCTCTTTGTCGAGAAGGGCGATTGCCACCTCCGAGTCGGCGCAGTCCAGGTCATCAACGTGCCAATACTCGACCTTGTTGGCCCAGAGCGGGAATTGTCTCGTGAGAATTGCCCGATGTTCCGCCTCCTTGACGGCGATCACGAGATCGGAGCCGATCAGATCCGAGAGAGTCAACCGGATCGGATAGCGGTGGTCACCGTTGCACGGAACGTCCCGCAGCTTCAAACCGTCAAGGCTATGACCGGAGATGGGCCCGATATTGACTGCGGACGGGTTCAGCCCTCTCGAATCGGCTCGCCAGGGCAGGTTCGCCTTGGCGGCCAGCCAGTTGAAGAAGTGCTCGGCAAATCGGCTTCGATAGTAGTTGCCACTGCAAAGGAACAGAACTTGTTTCATACTGACGGGCATCGAGTTGGGCTGTCTGGTCTGGAGTTACGTCTCCTCCCATTCTATTGCCAACCGGATGACTTACGAAGCCCACTACGATTTTGATGGTGTCCGTCCTCAGCCCCCAGCCCGTTTCACTCGATATCCCAGTCCCTCAAGCTCCTGGACGATTCGATCCCGATGGTCGCCCTGAATCTCGATCCGCCCATCCTTGATCGTTCCGCCCGTACCAAGCCGTGTCTTCAGCTTGGCGGCAAGCTCGGCGAGGCCGGTCTCGTCCAACGGCAGGTCGGAAATGATCGTCACTCCCTTCCCTCGCCTGCCTTTTGTTTCTCGGCCCACCCGAACCACACTGGACTTGCTCGGTGCCGGGGGCTCGCTCCTGCAACTACAGGTCTTCTTGAGTTGCTTGCACTTGGGGCACAGTAGTTTTTGCCAATCATCTTGTCCCATAGCCGTATCACTTCATTCTCTTTGCTGTCTTTCGTGATGACGCCATGTTCGGTCATTTGGCTAGCAGGAAGATATCGCCGTCAGGGCTTCCCAACTCGTGAATCAGGGAGATCTCGCCGGTAGCGACACTTCGGCGATCCTCGCTGAATGTCACCGACACCGCCTTGTTCCCCATCGGGTTGTAGATGACCCTGCCGTGCTCGAAATCACGGCACCAAGTGCCGTCCCCGTTCTTGCAGCCCTCGGCAACCGGTTTGCCAAGACTCGTATTCCAGAATGTGTACCAGTTGTGGAGGTGGTCCGGGGTGGGCAGCGGATTGGGGTCGGAAAACAGGCAGTAGCCGTCGGAATGGGTGAGGGCGAGCGTCGTGGTGGCCCGCATCAGGTTCAGGTCATCTCTGGAATGGTGATACCACGTCTCCAGACAGTTGGCCCGAGGTTCTCGAAGATGGCGTTCGGCCCAGGCAAGGGCGTCGGCGATCCTCTGCCAGTCCTTTGCCGTCTTGTTCTCAGTGCATTCCATGAAGTAACCGTTGATGTAGGAAGCGGTCTGGGGCGTCTGGCGGTCATTAGCGTTTGCGAGAATGACGGCCTCCTCACCGATGGCCCTTCGCACCTCCTGAATCAAGGCAAGCCTGCTGGCGTCATCCGACCACCAGTCGAGCATCACGCCATCGACGACGCCTGACTCGACCGCAGCTTTCGCTTGCTTCGCCACCTGACGGCGGAACTGGGGGTTGTGGAAGTCGAGGCAGAAGTATCCGCCTTCTTCCCATCCGGGGACGATCTCGCCCTTGTCGTCCCGCAGCCACCACTCGTGCCCCTCGGGCAGGTAGTCCTTGTGCGCATCCCGGTAGCGAATCTCGGCGATGAGGACGAGGTTGGAATTGAGCGTGAGGAGCTTCTGCCGGAACGACTTGGCCCTGGCGATGCTGTCCGCCGTGAATCCATTGGCTAGCCCGGTCGGCCTTTCGTTCCACCTTAGCCCAAAGAACTCCGGCCCATGGAAGACCAAATCATGGCGGGCAACCGTGTGCAGCGGCGATTCATCATGGACGTTTTGAGCCGGGCTCCACGCCTGAAACACCGAAGGAAACGTCCGGCCCTGGATTCGTTCGGTCAAGGGTCGTTCCGTTGGCGGTGTGGCCGTCTGCGCCGAGACACCCACCATCTTCTTCGGAAACCACTCCAACCAGTTGGCCATGATGGCTTCGCCAATCGTGCCGCCTTTTCGGCACTCCTCTGGCGTCTTGCCCCAGTAGAAGCTGATCCAACCCGAGGCAACAGTCTGTGACTGGTCGATGAACTGCTCCATTTCATCCGGCGAGCATTTCAGTGGAAACGTCTCTTCGATGATCACCGGTTTCCCGACTGCGAACCCACGGAGAGTCTCCATCGCCTCAGCCACCTTGCCCTTCTCCGGGTAGACGTGCATGGCGATGAAATCGAGTTTCTCGGACACCTCTTCTGGGACAAAGCCGGAACTGAGGCCGGGTCGGTCGAGGCTCCACGGCACAAGGCCGACCGTAATAAGGTGCCGTCGATCATGTTTGCGGATCGCCGTGACCAGCCGATCAATCCACTGGCGAGCGATCTCGTGGCGGAGACGGCCTTTTGCCTGCAAGGTGATGAACTGAACGAAGTGCTTGTCGCCAAACGCCGGGCCAAGCCAGTCATCTCGTTTGGCCGCACCTCCCGGAACAACCGGTTCGTTCATCAAGTCGTAGCAGAAGATGGCGGGGCTATCGGCACATGTCTTGGCCACAGCTTCCCAGAACGCCGCCTGCGCTGCCCATCGTTCTTGCTCTTCCAACTCGTCGTACCAAGGCGGCACATCCTGTTTGTGGTAGCAGGCGAGGCCGGTCAGATCGAGGTAGAGTCCTACTTCTTCCGCCAAAGCAACAAGCCGAGCAAGTTGCTGGAGGGAATGCTGGTTTGGCTGATTGGGACTGTCCATGAACTTTCCGAACTGAAGGTGGATACGCACGACCGTTGCGCCTAACTCCTTCATCTCTCGGAAGTCTTCGACGATCATCAGCCACTCGTCGTCCCAGTAATCTTCGATCAGTCGTCCAGGGCCATCGTGGTCGTAGTTGAAGCCCCATGGAACGAACTCTCGGCCAGAGTTTTCCAGAACGAACGAGCGGTTGTCGGAAGCGACTCGGACCCATTCCTGTCCAGTCAGGTTTTTCGCAGGTTCTTTGGCAAAGCCAGTTGCCGTTACGGCAACGATGCAAACGGCAAACATGGTTCTGATCATCACGGCTCTTCCCCTTTGAGCTTCAGCAGACCGTATTCGTTCGCCATCTCAGCGTAAACATCGATCTCAGGCTTTGTGTTTCCTTTTCCATCGAACAACGCTGGCCCTTCCCACCTTGTCGGTTCCCAAATGAACGTGCCCAGCCCTTTGCTACTGGGCAACCCATGCACAATGTCGTTAATTTGTCGAATGTTCGGCACCGAGTATTCCACGAGCATGACGTCTTGCTTGTAGCGGCCCACCAAATCAGTCAGGTTGGATTTCAGATCGCCCAGTGTCCCATGCCATTTGGGATAGTACGATTGGCCAAGAATGTCGAACTCGACCCCTTGGGCCAGCACCATGTCCAGAAACGATCTGGACTGCTTGTTTTGACCGCCCCAAGCCAAGTGAATCATGATTTTCACCGAGGGATCGACCTCCTTGGCCCCGGCGATCCCGGCCTTAATGAAGCCGCAAAACGATGCCCAGTCCTTGGTTTCCCAGACTTTCCCATCCGGCCACAAAACACCGTTACTGATCTCGTTGCCAATCTGCACAATGTCGGGAGGCGTCCCCTGCTTCCCCAACGCCGCCATCACGAGTTGGGTGTGATTGTGGACTGCTTCTTCCAATTCTGCGCCGTGCAGATCGGCCCATGCCGCAGGTTTGACCTGATGCCCAGGATCGGCCCATGTGTCGCTGTAATGGAAGTCGAGCAGGAATTCCATGCCAGCCGTTTTGATTCGCTTCGCCATCGCCAGCGTGTGGTCCAGGTCGCAGTATCCCTTGCTGGAGTATCCTTTGGGCGCTTGGGGATTCACGAAGACCCTGAGCCGAATACAGTTGAAGCCGTGGTCCTTGAGAATGACCAGGATGTCCGTCTGCTGGCCGTCGTCAAAGAACCGTGTTCCCTGATCTTCCTGTTCCTGGACCCACGAGATGTCGGCACCAAGGACGAATGGAGGTCGGGCGACAGGTCGTGAGTCTGGGTTCACCAGCGCCCAGGCTATCTCTTGCAGTCGCTTTGCCTGATCGTCAGGGATGTCGGCCAGCACTGTGTCCCCGTGCAGGATCTTGCCGGGCAGCCCCACGGGATTGGCACCCAACAGAGTGGCATAAAACACGCAAGCGGCCAAGTACGTGCCGGTTGGAGTCGGATGGCTCTTGTCCGAGCGATGCAGGACAAACGGCGGGTCCGCTGCCAACGCCATCTTCCAGGCGATCCCCACCGGGGCGACACCGGCCCCCAGTTCTTTGGCGATGTCCAGGTAGGCTCCGTTCAATCCACCGACCAAACCGACCTTCTGCTGCTGACACCAAGTATCCAGGTCGATGGTCTTTGATGCGCCGCTGATCCCGTACATCGCCTTGGCGTATTCGGGCGACTTGGCAGGATCGACCCCATCCTGCATGTCGGGTATGTGCTGCCGAGCCCAGGTCAGATAGAAAACGGTCTTGGCTCGTTGCTGTTTGATCTCCGCATCCAGGATTCGGGCGTATTCGTGCATCAGTTTCCGGTCGATGACGGGACGCAGGCTTTGCTCCTGCAACACGACCACATCCCATCTCTCTGCACGGATCTTGTCGATGGCCTTCTGGTCCTTGACGTGTTTTTCCAAGGTGCAGCCGCCGACAAGGTGGCGATCCACCTCGATCTTCCGTCCACCGGCAGCCTCGGCCAATGCGGCAACCATGGCGGGTAGATCATTGACCGACGTGTAGCTGTTGCCGATGAACAGCACCCTGAGCGGTGCCAAGGGGGCTTCCTGGCCCGACGCTACGAGTGGAACCAGCCAGAATAGTGCGCCGATGAATGTCCTGCGGTTGGTCAGCATCTTGAAGCCTTACTGTGTGGGGCATGGGACCGGCTGCTAGTATGTCAGGGCCGCAAAGCCTGGTTCAGCCGGTGCAACTGCTCGACCGACGCTTCGGCCATCATCCCGTCCTGGTAGATGCCGACGTTGAAGGTCATCGGAGCTTGATGCGAATTGCAGGTTCGAACGTAGCCGATCACTTGTTCGTCCGTATACAGCGGTGGTGGAATCGGCGTGTCGAGTTTGGTGTGGACCCAGCGGCGATCCTCCAGACACGTCCAACCGAACCACTGGAGGCCGTTGTCGAGGTAACGGCTCTTGGCCGGGGTGTCGAGGTTGACCAATTCGCCAGCCCAGTAGTCCTGATGCGTCGTGTACAAGAAGGTATTGGCAACGCCAGCATTGTAGGTCACGAGCCGCTGAGGAGATCCCCGCTTGGCGACCACCGTGAAGTCCTCCCAGGGAAACTGAAAGCCGGTCATGTCCGTGGTGACGCTGTTGTGCGGCCCTCTGGGGTCCAGGGAGTAAGGGCTGTCAAACCACCATGCCCTAATCTTCTCCTTGTATCGTTCACCCATATGGCCGACGATGTCCATGATGTTCTGGGCGAAACGTTCCTTGTTGGGAGCGTGGTAGCCGACCGCTTTTTCCCACTCAGGATCTTGGTTGTGATTGCACGAATGATTGTAGTAGACGAGCAGATGCTTCCCCTTGGCTGCGAGGGCGTCGGCAAGCTCCATGATCAAGTCACGCTTGCAGGTGCGGCCCGGCAGGATTCTGTCTAGCACGGGATGCGGGGCCGGAAGCATTTGCAGGGCGTGTGCCGACGTGAAGA
>CAYSCH010000317.1:0-10533 GCA_964429355.1 uncultured Planctomycetaceae bacterium
TACCAAAACTCTCCCGCCCGGGGAATGTCTCATTTCCGACCACGCGCGGTATAACACGAACGTCAGCTCCATCAACGCCCAGAAGACCCTGGCGCGGTCGAACGCTACCCTGCAGGAATCGTTGACTCGTCTCAGCACGGGTTTGCGTATCAATGCCGGCAAGGACGACCCGGCCGGTTTGATCGCCAGTGAAGTCTTGCGATCCGACATCGTCAGCGTTGAGCGAGCGATCACCAACAGCGAACGAGCCAATCAGATGATCTCCACTGCCGACAGCGCCCTCGGCCAGGTGAGCTCGCTCCTGAACGACATCCGCGGCCTCGTCTCCGAGGCGGCCAACACCGGTGCCATGAGCGCCGAGCAGATCGCGGCCAATCAGTTGCAGATCGACTCCTCGCTCGAAGCCATCGACCGTATTGCCCAAACCACCCAGTTCCAGGGCAAGCGGCTGCTCGACGGCAATCTTGACTTCCTTACCGAGGGTGTCAACTCCTCCGAAATCCAGGACGTTCAGATCGACCAGGCCAACTTCGGATCGCTGAGCCAGATCGACGTCAATGTTGACATTGTGACCCAGGCCACGAAGGGAACCCTCAACTACGGTTTCGGCGCCGTCTCCGACGACGTGGTTCTCGAAGTGGGCGGCCAGAACGGTTTCGAGGCCTTCACCTTTGCCGCCGGCAGCACCATCGAGGAAATGGCGGCGTCGATCAACCTCGTCTCCGACGCTCTCGGCGTCACGGCCGAAGTCGAACGGGCCGCGCAGACCGGTGCGGTAACCGTCTCCAGCTTCGGCGCCGAAAACGATATCACGATCACCGCCAAGAGTGCCGGCCATGATGCGGGCGATATTCGCGTGAAGTACACCAAGGGCGCCGCCGGAATCGAGGCCGATTACGGTTTTACGGCAGTTGCCGGGGATGCTCTCGACGCCACCTACACCACAGCGGTAGGCAATGACCCGGCCAAGCTCGATGTGACGCTCGAGACGGAGGCATGGAGACGCGCTTCGTACGTTGCCAACCCGGCCGGCAATAACAACGCCTTTGCCATCGTCGCTCAGAAGGCCGGTGATTTCGCCAACGACTTCAAGATCGCATTCGTGGATGGGGCGGGGGCTGGCACAGCGACCGCCGCCTTCGACGGCACAACATTGACAATCGGGGTCGCTGCTGGCGGCAGCACCACCGCCGCAATGATCGTTAGCGCAGTCAACTCGCTCACAACCCCGCTTGTGAGCTCCGTGTTCAAGGCCACGCTGCTTTATGAGGGCGACGGCTCGGGTGCTGGTACCGTTGCGAACGCCGCCGCCTTCGGAGCCCCGGGCACCGGTACGCCCGCGAACTTCACCAATGGCTATGACGGTGGCGCCGTGAAGTCTACTGCCAACGAGGTCGTCGCGGAGATCAACAACTCGGGCGAACTTTCGTCGACTTACGTCACCGCGGCCCTGTCCGGCACCGACAATGGTTACGGCACCGTCAGCGATTTCCAGGAGTTTGGCTTCTACGGTTCGGCCGAGGCCAACAACTACCTGCAATTCCTCGGCAAGACCGATACCCGCAACATCCGTTTCGAAGCCAACACGGCCGGCAGCGGACTGGAAGTCGATTTTACCAGCGACCCGCAGGTGAAGGCCTATTCCAAGGCCGTTGTGCAGCTAACCGAAGCCAATGCCAGCTTCGAGATCGAAGCCCGCACCAAGGGCGGTGAGTACGACGACGTCACCATCGAGATCATCGACAATACAACGGGCGCCACGACCCAGAACTACGTTACCTACGATGAAAAGGCGAAGAAACTCACTTTCAGCGTGGGCATAGGCGTCGGTTTGACCACGGGACAAGACCTTGTCGATCTGGTGAACGCTGCCAGTTCACCGGTCTCCGACGTGTTCCGAGCCAGGGCCTATAGCACTTCTGACCTTACAGGACTCGTCACCGCGGTGGCGGCCTCCGCCGGAGTGAAGACGTCTGGTGGTATTGCCAGCGAAGGGGCTGTCGTCGTGAAGCTGGCAACCGACACCAACGGCCTGGTCACCACCACCGCAAACGATCTGATCAGCTTCTTCAACACCGATCACACGGCAACCGATAGCACGCTCCAGGAGAACCTCGAAGCCCTCGGGGTCAGTATGGCCAACATCGGCGGAAGCAACGGCTCCGGCCGTCTTGCTCCAACCACAAGCGACATCACCTTCGCCACATCGGGCACCGAGCTGAACGACTATCAGGCAAGTGGAGCCACCAAGGCGGCCAACGGAAGGCATGCACGGTTGGTCGTCACGGCCGTGCAGCCCGGAGCCGAATACGACGGCGTGCAGATCGTGTTCGAAGATACGGCGACCGCCGCCGCAGAAACGTTTGCTTACGACTCCAACACCAAGACGCTCACAATCGGCGTTCAGTCGGGCACAAGCACGGTTGACCAAATCGTAACTTCGTGGGGTAACTATACCGGCGAGTACAAGTCGCTGTTCACCATGAGCGATTCCAACGCCATTGATGGTGGCGACGGTTCGGCGGCCGTGGTGATCTACGACGAGGGCGTGCTCACCGGCGGCGTGCGCGACGATGGTGAAGTCCAGGGGGCCGCCCTGCTCGGCAACGAGGACAGCGCCGCGATCGGCCTCAACTTCAACGCCACCCAGTACGGTTCCGATGCCTTCGTGTCGGTCAAGACCCTCAACGGTGCGTCCTTCGCCCTGACCGACGCCGACGGCAATTCGGCCGAACGCGCCACCGGAACCGACGTCAATGCCCGTATCAACGGTATCCAAGCCCTGGGCAAAGGCCTCACGGCCACGATCAACACGTCCGCACTCGACGTGTCCTTCTCGGTCAACGCGAGCATGACCGACAGCAGCTCGACCGGGTTCTCCATCGTCGGCGGCGGGGCAACCTTCCAACTCGGCCCCTCCGTCGTGTCGAACCAGCAGGCTCGCCTAGGTATCTCGAGCGTCAATACCACCAAGCTCGGCGGCGTCGCCGGACGACTCTACCAGTTGCGATCCGGCAACTCGGCCAGCCTGGCGAACGATACGATTGCCGCCGCGGCCATCGTCGAGGAAACCATCACCCAGGTCGTGACCCTCCGCGGACGCCTCGGTGCCTTCCAGTCGACGACCCTCGATTCGAACATCGCCTCTCTCGAAGATACCCTCGAGAACCTCACCGCCGCCGAAAGCGACATCCGCGATGCCGACTTCGCCGAGGAAAGTGCCAAACTGACACGAGCCCAGATCCTCGTCCAGTCGGGCACCTCGGTCTTGGCCATGGCCAACCAGAATCCCCAGTCGGTCCTCTCCCTGCTCCAGTAAACCGGCTCGGGCTCAAACCCTTTCCGCTGAAATCCAGCGCCGGCCTCCCCTTGGGGAGGCCGGCGTTTTTTTGTTGCCGCCCAGCCTTCACCACGCCGCCCCTTCACCGTTCGCCATTCGTTACCCCCCCAAGAATCCCCTTCAAGTGGCCAAAAAAGCTCGAACGATTCATGAATCTTTGTATACAATGCACACGTTCATATTCCACACAACCCCGGTTCACCCTTGATCCGCGTTTCATCTGTGTTTCATCCGTGGCCCACTCTTTCACCTCCAGGGCTGAGATTTCGCCGTTCCTCATTCCTTGCCCCTCCCCTCCCTTGCCGTTGCGCGTTCTAATACCAGTGCCCTTCGCCCAAAACCCTTGGAGCCATTCAGGATGAGTCTCCCCCCCCATCCCCTTCGTTACGACCTTGTCAGCCCGCAGGAGATCGTTTTCGGCTGGGGCCGCCGCTCCGAACTCCCTCGCCTCGCCCCCCGCCTCGGCCGCCGGGCCTTCATCGTCTGCGGTTCTCGCACCCTCCAGTCGACCGGGCTGCTCGATGAGATCGCCGAGCTGCTCCGGTCCGGCGGCGTCGAGAGCTCTCGACTTGAAACGCTCAGCCACGAACCGGAGGTCGACGACGTGGACCGGACCTCGGCCCTCCTTCGCCAGGCCGGGGCAACTCATGGCGACTTTCTCCTGGCCGTCGGCGGCGGCGCCGCCATCGATCTGGCCAAGGCCGCTGCCGCTATGGCCACCAACACCCAGAGCACCACGATCAAAGACTACCTGGAGGGTGTCGGCAAGGAACTCAAAATCGTCGCCGACCCGCTTCCCATTCTGGCCATGCCCACCACCGCCGGTACGGGCTGTGAAGCAACCAAGAATGCCGTCATCTCTTCCTGCGACCCCGCCTTCAAAAAAAGCATTCGCGATGAGCGCATCGTGCCGCGGATCGCGCTGGTCGATCCGGAGCTTTCTGTGTCCGCCCCGCCCGCCGTCACCGCCGCCAGCGGTATGGACGCCATCACCCAGCTCTTCGAGAGTTACATCTCCCGCAAGGCCCAGCCCATTCCGCAGGCCCTCGCCGTCCATGGTCTGCGCGTGGCTCTGCCCGCGATCGCTGAGGCCGTCCATGATGGCTTTTCCCGACCGGCCCGGGAGGCCATGTCCCATGCGGCCATGCTCTCGGGCATGTGCCTGGCCAACTCGGGCCTCGGCATGGCCCACGGGGTCGCCCCGGCGCTCGGCGTTCACTGTGGTGTTCCTCACGGCGTTGCTTGCGCCCTCATGCTGCCGGTCGCCCTCCGCGTGAACCGAGACGTTCGGCTCCGCGACCTCGCCCGGCTGGCCCACGCCCTCGGTATCAAGGGGCCCGCGAGCACAGAAGAAGACTCCGCCTCCGCCCTGATCGCCCATGTCGAATCGATCTGCGATGCCGTCGGGGTCCCCCGTCGCCTCAGGGATCTCGGCATCCGGGCCGACAAGATCCCGGCCCTGGTTGCCGGTTCCCGAGGCAGCAGCATGAGCGGTAATCCCAAACAACTCTCCGACGACGAATTGACAAGCATACTGGAGGGGATCCTCTGATCCCCGCCAAGTTAGCGGCAGGGCGCAAGCCCTCCGGTTTCGCCGTACTGGGCACGCCGTTCCTCGAAATCGGTAACTTATTGTCTTGCAGCGGCTAAGAGGCCCTCACAAAACCTACGAGTTTCCCACGGGCATGGATCTGCACAGCCGGTGGTCTTGTTAGCCGCTCCGAAAACTAAGGCACCCCCCCATGATTCTCTCCGCCGGTCTCACCCCTGCTTGGCAGCAAATCCTCGTGTTCGACTCATTCCGCTATGGCGAGGTGAACCGGGCTGCCGAAGTCCACTGGTGCGCCTCCGGCAAGGTCTTCAATGCGGGGATCGGCGTGCATCACCTCGGAGCCGAAAGTCTTACCCTGGCCACCGCCGGCGGACCGCCACTGGTCCAGATTCGGGCAGAAATGGATTCCCTCGGCGTCCCCCTCGAGATCGTCGAAACCCAATCGGCCACCCGCGTCTGCACGACGATCCTCGACCGCGCCACCGGCACCATGACCGAACTGGTCGAGAACGGACGGCCCCTTGCCGATGCCGAACTTGATACGTTCGAGACCCGCTTTGCCGCGCGGGTCCGAGAGGCCGAGGCCCTGATCCTCATCGGTACCCTTCCCCAGGGCACGCCCCCCAGCTACTACCGCCGTTTGCTCGAGCATGCCTCATGCCCGACTGTCCTCGATTTTCGCGGCGAAGGGCTCCTCGGCGCCCTCGATCTCCGTCCAACCGTCATTAAGCCCAATCGCGAGGAACTCGCACGAACCGTCGGCCATGAGCTCAATACCGACGAGGCACTTCTCCACGCCATGCGGTCCCTCAATGCCCGTGGGGCCCAATGGGTCTTGATCACCGATGGTCCCCGGGCTGCCTGGCTTACCAGCCGCAGCGAAACCTACCGTTTCCATCCCCCAAACGTTCCACCGTCCGAAGTCGTCAACCCGATCGGCTGCGGCGACTCCATGGCCGCAGCCCTGGCCTGGGCAATTTCCAAACGGCTCCCCATGCCCGAGGCTGTCTCTCTTGGCATGGCCGCATCGGTCGACAACCTGCGGCAGTTATTGCCGTGTCGCTTGTGTCCCGATCGCGTTCGTGCCATTGCCCAGACCATTCAACAGAATAATCCCCCCATTCGGACCAGCCGTGGGGTATGGTGAGCAGATTTCCGGAACCTACTGTTTCGTGCGGGGTTAGGTGATTACGATGGGAAAATAGGGAAAAACGTGCGGAGTTGATGGGCTCCATTGCTCAGGTTCTGTCACATACCCTGTTTCTTGCAGGCTAGCTGGCACTATTCTCTGGACTGGGAGTGTTTCCGTGACTGTTCCGCATAGTTCAACGGGCAGGTTTCCTCTGGGTCTCTTCACGGCGGCATTGTCGGGGCTCCTGTTGCTGCTTGCCGTGGGGCTGATGGCCAGCTCCGCCGCACTGGCAGACGACGTGCCGGCATCTGCTCCCGCTTCCCCGTCGGATCCCGCACCGTCTGCCACAGAACCCGCCCCGTCGACCACTCCTGCCTCCGATGCCCCGGCGGAGCCGTCAGCACCGGGGTCTCCCGACGCAGGCACAGAACCTGTTGCCCCAGAAGCGCAGCAGCCTGCCCCAGCGCCTGCTCCGGCTCCAGAGACTGGCCCTGTCGCTCCGGTTGCGGAAGATCCTTCCAGCACTGAAAGCACCTTATCACCTCCGCCCAAGCCAACCGAGGGTGCGACCGAACCTTCCACGAAGGGGCATTCGGAAGAGGCCCAGCCGGAGACCCCCGTGGTAACCGCCTCCGAAAGCGTCCCCAGCCCGGCGGTCCCCAGTGGCGAGGCGAAGCCAGCCGAACCCGCACCTCTTCCTCCCAAGCCCGAGGCCGACCTGCTCAATCCCCTGCCCCACCCTGCCGGCCCGATCGACGTCCAGGCTGCCGGCCAGCCGCCAGTCGGCTTGGTGCCTCCCCCCTCGGCTGAGTCCATTCCCCAGGTCGAAGACAAGAAGCCCGAGCTGGATCTTCCCCCGGATGTCGCAGCCGCCATGGACGAATTCGTCGGTGAGGACGGCAAGCCCCAACTGTTGCGATTTGCGTTTCGTTATCAACCGTGGCAGGAAGTACTCCAGTGGTTTGCCGATCAATCCGATCTCTCGCTGGTCATGGACGCCCCACCGCCCGGCACCTTGAACTACACCGATAACCGATCCTATACGCCTGCCGAGGCGATCGATCTGCTCAATAGCGTCCTCTTGGTCAAGGGCTACACACTCGTTCGCCGGGAACGGATGTTGTTTGTGATCAACCTGGAAGATGGAATCCCCGAAAACCTTGTTACGACGATTCCCCTGGAGGAACTCGACAAGCGAGGCGAATTCGAGCTGATCGGCGTGTTGTTTCAACTCGAGAAGTTCGAGCCTCAGGAAGCGGCAACCGAGATCGAGAAGATGATCGGTCCTCAAGGGAAAGTAGTCGTGTTGCCCAAGACACGACAACTCCACGTGACGGAGACGGCCGGACGGCTGCGAACGATCCGCGACGTGATCCAGCGAGTGGAGGATCCGGAAGGGCTTCTATCGGGCGAACTGGAGAGCTACGAGTTCAAAAACGTTCTTGCGGACGAAGGGCTGACGATCCTCCGCCAGTTGATGGATATTCCTACCGACGGCAATGCAACCGAAGACAAAACCTTCCGTTTTGCGATGGATCCGATGGCAACTCGCCTCTTCTTTTCCGGTTCGGCCGACAAAATCTCCAAGGCCAGAAAGATCCTGGAGTCTATCGACGTCTCCAATGCGGCGGGCGAGAGCGCGACCGCCCAGGAATCGCTCCAACTGGAAGTTTATCCGATCGCCGTTGCCGACCCGGAGTCGGTTCTCAAGGTCATGCAGACCTTGTTGGAGGGCCTGCCCGGCGTGAGGTTGTCAGTCGATCCCAAAACCGGCAGTCTGATTGCCCTCGCTCGTCCTTCCGATCAAGCCACAATCAAGGCCACGATCGAGCAGATGCAATCGGAAATCCGCCGCATCGAGGTCATCTATCTCCAGCGAGTCGACCCGCAATTGGCCGCCATTTCGATCAAGAAGATGTTCGGCGATGCAACCGACGCCAAGAGCCCAACGGCTTCGACGGCTCCGACCGTGGAAGCCGACACCGCAGGACGACAGTTGATCATTCACGGCACCGAAAACCAGATCACCCAGATTCGCGTCCTCCTGGGAAAGATGGGTGAAACCGAGTTTGCTGACGGGCCCGTATCGACCGGCAGCCGGATTCGCGTCCTGCCGATCACCGGAAGTGCCGCAGAGACCGCCCTCGAAAACCTCCGCCTGATCTGGCCAACCATCAGTGACAATCCCATCAAGGAAGTCACTCCCTCGGCGATCATTCCGTCGCTGGGACCCCGGGAGGCAATCCGTTCGCGCGTGCCGGCCAAGGACCTCGAACCGCTCCCCCTGCGCCAACCGGAACCTGGCAGCACGCCGCCATCTGGTGGACTCCCCGGGTTCCACCGCCCTTCCGCTCAGCCCGCTCCCGCTCCCGCGGATGGGCCGCCGGGTCCGGATCGGCAAACGTCGCACCGGACGCATGGGCTCTTTCATCTCGCCGCCCAAACGGCCGAGGCCGAAACGCCCGACCCCACCGAGCAGTCCCCCTCCGACCAGTCAGCCGGAGTCCCACCGCAAGACCAGCCAGCCGCTCAGCCGGCTCCGCAACTGCCTGATCAGCCAGGCAAGGCCCCCGAGGCAACTCCTCTGCCTGTCCCCGGCGGGGCGACGCCCAAAGCGCCCAAGGAAAAATCACCGATCGTCATCTCGCGAGGGCCCAATGGACTGATGATCGCCTCGGACGACGTGGAGGCCCTCGATGACCGGCGGATTGGATCCCGATCGAACAGAACTGAACGTCTTCTACTTGAAGCATGCCAAGGCCACCGCGGTTGCGGAAACACTCACGAAGATCATCGGGAGCGGCACCAGCAGTTCAACCACCACCAGCACGGATTCCATTTTGGGACAACTCGTTACCGGCTCCATCGGAAGCACGATGGGATCGCTGCTGAACCTCGGTGCGACAACGCTCAGCCCCACCGGAATGCTGCGGATCACCCCCGAGCCGCGACTGAATGCGCTCATTGTCGAGGCCAATGCCACCGATCTCCGCACGATCGAAGAAGTGCTCAAACTGCTCGATCAGCCCGAGGGCCCCGAAGAAGTGCTGGTCAATCCCAGGGCTCGGTTGATACCCGTCCGCAACATGGCGGCCAACGAGGTGGCGGAGATTGTCAAACAGGTTTTTGCCGACAAGATGCAGACTGGATCCAGTCGTGGCGGAGGCGGCGCTGACCAACAGCGTCCTTCGCCGGCAGACTTCTTCGCGGCCATGCGCGACGGTGGACGTGGCGGAAGCGGCGGAAGTCAGCGCGGTGGCAACAGCGGCACCGGCGCTGCTGCGAAGGAGGAGCCCGAGCGCATGACGATCGGCATTGACGCCAACAGCAATTCGCTGATCGTGTTTGCGTCTCAGCCAACCTACGAGGAAGTGCGGACCTTGGTCGAGGAGCTCGACTCGATCGCAGGTGTTGCCGAAGAGGCAACGACCGAGGTCGTCAAGATCACCGGCAACGCCGAAGCCATGAAGGCCGCCATCATGGCAGTCCTCGGGGAGAATGCCGTCTCGAATTCCGCCTCCTCCTCCGGTGGCCGAAGTTCTTCCACCAGCCGCAGCGGGTCAAGTCGTACCGGATCGTCGGGACAACGCACCGGTGGAGTGTCCGAGGATTTCGCCCGGCGCATGGAAATGATGCGCTCGATGATGGGCGGCCGCGGCGGCTTCGGTGGTCCTCAAGGCGGCGGCTTCGGCGGCGGTCCTCAGGGTGGCGGTCCTCAGGGCGGCGGCCGCTAGGCCCGATTATTCAAGAACTCTGGCCAGCGACAAGCGAGGGAATCTTCTTCCCCCCTTTGCCTGCAACGACTTGTGTCCAGGTGTCCCAATGTTCCCAAGATTCCGTTCCCACTTTCGTCTATAATCACCCTTGCGCCCCCCGTCTCCCGTCTCCTGACCTCCGCCCTCGATCGCGAAAGGCTAATGCATACACATCACCACGAGGTTTTGGAGCATACCTAGAAATGGTGGTAAGCACTTGCGCCTCGGCACAGTTCCCTAACTAGGTATTACCAGGCGACTTACGCCCTCCCCGCTCGCCCAAGTCTACTTTTGGATCACACACGCATGCGTGCCAAAACTATCGCGTTCACACCACCAATAATACATTTTTACCCCTGACCTTTCGGGCGTGCCTTCGATGTCGGCCAAAGACCAGCACCAGCTCTCGGTATCCTTCAGCAAGGAAGAGTGGAGGTTGCTCCAACAGGCTGCCCGTGCCGACGGAAACGGAGATTTGCCGGCCTGGATCAGGCAGGTCGTCGTCCAAGCGGCGAAGCTTCGCACGGCAGAGTTGCCCGTCGACTCCCACCCGTCAGCCGAGGAGCAATCCCTTTCATTCCGTCCGATGTGCGGTTGCGGCGCCACCGCCAGTCCCAACGGGCAGTGCGACGGAAGCTGCATCATGCGCTTCTGAGTGGCCTTGCCTGATTCGCGGAAGAATTGTCGTCCTCAAGATAGCCGCGTTGGACTTGCCTCGCGCTCCCGTTGTGTCCCTGTTCCCCCTGTAAACTCT
>CAYSCH010000317.1:10543-11270 GCA_964429355.1 uncultured Planctomycetaceae bacterium
GCTGGAATCCCCGCTCAATCGTTCGGCAGCATCTGTTCCCGCACCAGACGGCTGATCTCCTTGAATTCCGGCGTGCCTGCCACTTGGCACCATTCGAACAAGGCGGCCTCGGTCGTCGTCAGCACGGCTCCCGATGAATCCATACGCCTCAGGGCCGTGTCGCGGTCCAGCGGGTTCCGCGAACCCACGGCATCGACCGCCACATAAACCCGCCATCCGTCGCCGAGCAGATCGAGCACTGTCTGCTGTACGCACACGTGGGCTTCGATCCCCGACACCAGGATCTTGTGGATCCCCTCGCTTCGAAGCGGCCCAAACACCTCCGGGCAGCCACAGCAACTGAACGTGAGCTTGTCGGGAATCGGACCGAGTTGCCCCGCCAGCTCCGGCACAGTTGGCCCGAGCCCCTTGCGGTACTGCGCCGTGGCAACGACCGGCACTCCCAGAATCTTGGCCCCGTCGATAAGGCGGCGGATATTGAATACCACCCGCTCGTGGTCCGCGATCACCGGAACGAGTTTCTCTTGTACGTCGACAACCAGCAACGCCGTTTCGCCGATCGACATCAATTCAGGACTGCGTCGGAAAGATTGTTCTTCATTCATGGCAGACAAAAAATAGCGGAGTGGATTGAATGTGAATAGCAGGGGCAGCCGTTCCGGCCTCTTGCTCTTTCGGAGCCGAGAGTCCTGGGTGGCTTCCGGCACTTCTGGCTCGAAAGACCACC
>CAYSCH010000318.1:0-1864 GCA_964429355.1 uncultured Planctomycetaceae bacterium
CGGACGGCAGGAGCCCGCCGTCGGCCAGATGGATCGTGGTTCCTCCGGCAATGATCGGGAGGAACCCTTCAGTCCATTAGTTTGTCGTCTTTCCCCGGCCATGGAGGAAAGGATCGGGAGCCCGTTAGAACAGCATACCCTTGAGGGTATCGAGGAGGGTGCTGTTGATCGTCATGGTACCTTCCCAGCTCCACATGTTGAGGATGAGGTCGAAGCACATCGTGCCGGCCAGAACCAGCAGGAGGACACATGGGAACAATCCCAGCCAGACGACGAGCCCGGAATAGGGAGGTTCCTGGAGGACGGGGGCGCCAGCGGCCATCGGGGTTGCGGAGGCAGCCACGGCCGACATGGCGGCCATATCCATGGGTGCCGTCTCGACAGCCTGGAAGCCGATCGGCCCGGAGGCGGAGAGATCCTCGTCAAGCATTGCCGGCGCGGCCATGGGGATCGCCGACATGTCTTCCGTATCCAGGGCGATCACCTGGGAGCCGCTTTCCTCATCGCCGACTTCTTCCAGGGGCGTGAGCATGAACTCGTTTTCGGTCTGCACATCGGCGGCCGCTTCGGCACCCTCTTCGAGGGTGAGCATGTCATCTTCGCCCAATTCGAGCGACTGGTCATCCTCGGCAGTCAGGTCGAGGGGCTCTTCGAGCGAGAGTCCGCTATCGGCGGGATCGACGAGGGAAATTCCGCTGTCGCCACCGATGGTAATATCGCTGCCAGCTCCGCTGCCGCCCAGGACCAGATCTTCGTCGTCGAGTACGTCGGCCCCTACCTCCACGTCGCTGCCATCCTCGGCCTTCTCTTCAGAAGCCAGGGCGATGTCGCTCTCGCCGAGGGAGACGTCCTGATCGAGGGTGAGATCCAACTCGAGGTCGGACCCGCTCGGTCCCTTTTTTTCGCCACCGAGGTTGATGTCACTACCTCCGGTGAACTCGAATTCCGTTTCGGTGAGTTCGAGATCGCTTCCTCCCACTTGGAGGTCGCTGCTGTCGGGACTGACTTCGAGGTCGCTGCTTCCGGGTCCCAATTCGAGGTCACTGCTTCCGGCGCCGATTTCGAGGTCGCTGCTTCCGGCGCCCAACTGGAGGTCGCTACTGCCGGCTCCCAACTGGAGGTCGCTGCTTTCGGTTCCGAACTCGAGATCGCTGCCGCCGAGCACCATTTCGTCGTCACTGGGAGCGGCGTGCCTGGCCTTGATCGATTCTGCCAGGTAGTTCTGGACATCTTCGATCTTGAATTTCCAACTCGCCCCGTCGCGAAAACCGCGGAGTTTGTTCTGCTCGCGGAGGAGCTGAACGTCGGCAGGTTTCAGGCCGAGGACTTCGGCCGCTTTTGTAATGTCGTAGAACTGAGACATGTGACTCTCCCAGGCTGGCAGATGCGCCCGGGGCCAAGTCCCGCGGGGCAAGCGAACCTTACCTGTGCTCCAGTATCGATTGGATCTCCGACGGCAAAGGATTCTTGCCGTTGTAGTGGGTCATCTGCAGATCCCAGGTGATGTTGCGTACGGAACAGAGTTCCACGGCGCCCGTTGAAAGCTCGACGTGGTAGACGACCATTGCTTTGCGTGCCGGATCCACCACGACTACCTGCTGGTAGCGTCCTTCAACAACCGTCGATTCAACGATCATCTGGTTGCTCGCGGTGGCGTTCTGGCCCATCGTGACTCCCGAGGGAGGGAGTGGACCAGCGGAGGGCATCGCACCCATCGCCACTGCGACCAAACCTGCAACCAAAACGATCCCAAGTACCGTGCTTCGCATCCATGCACCCTAGTTTCTAGGATCTAGGCAAAATGGGACCCTAAATCCAATTGTAAAGAGCCCGGGTTTCATTGCAAGAAAAATCAGCCCGCGAG
>CAYSCH010000318.1:1881-11240 GCA_964429355.1 uncultured Planctomycetaceae bacterium
CGGAAAAGTCGGTCCCTGTGGGCCACTCACGGTTGCTACCGGCAAAATGTTAAACTACTTCTGGAAAGGGACTTACGGCCAACGCCGAAACGAACACGATAGCCCGAGTTCCAGATCTTGGTCTATCAGGGGGGAAGCGGGTCACTTGACGCATCGGAAGGTCGGCGGAGTGTACTGACGGGCTGTCGAAACCGCAAGGGCAGCTTGGTTCCGCGGAGGAACTTGAGCACTTGGCGAAATTCGAGATCAACAGCCCTTTCGCCTCTGAATTGGGGGGTTGTTCGAGCCGGGATAAGCAGATTGATGTGTGCGGGAGACTTCTACGTTGTGTCCGCGATTCTTAGAATCGAATTTTTGTCGCTCGGCCGTCTTAGCGGCCCGCCCCACCCCTGTTACGCCAATTGAGCATGTACAACCTGCCGCCTACATCGACCATTGCCCTGCTGTTGAGCGGAGGCCTTGATAGTTGCATCCTTCTGTGCGACCTCCTCCGCCGGGGGTATCGGGTGTTGCCGATCTACGTTGATTCGAGCCTCATCTGGCAAGATGCCGAGTTGAGTTACCTTCGCCGATTTGTGGGCGCCTTGAGGAATGACGATATTGAGCCTCTGGCGCTCTTGGGTATTCCGCTCGGGGATGTGTATCAGAACCACTGGAGCGTGACTGGAAAGGGGGTCCCGCTGACGGACGACGATGAGGCGGTCTATTTGCCGGGCCGGAACGCACTTCTGCTCGTCAAGGCAGCCCTTTACTGTCAGAACCGCGGGATCGGGGATCTGGCTCTGGGGGTGTTGGGGACGAGCCCTTTTGCGGACGCGAAGGCGGACTTCATCACGCAGTTCACGGCGGCCATGAATATGGCATTGGGCGCGAGACTTCGAGTTCATTTGCCATTCCTGGGGGCATCCAAGCGGGAGGTGATGGAATTGGGGCGTGATCTACCATTGGAATGGACCTTTTCCTGTGTAGCGCCTCTGCGAGAATTGCACTGCGGACGATGCAACAAATGCCTGGAACGGCGAGGCGCGTTCCGGGAGGCCGGGCTGAAAGACCCGACCGAATATGCTCTTGACCACCCTTCGACGTAAGGATCGCTCAGCCAATGCGACGGTTATTTGTTGAGGGATCCCAAGAAAGGCAAGCGGTTCCCCGATGTATCAGGTTACCCGCGAGATCGACTTCTGCTATGGCCACCGATTGCTCGATTACGATGGAAAATGCAAGAATCTCCACGGCCACAACGGCAGGGTGCTGCTCACACTCGAGGCTCCCTCGCTGGATGAATTGGGAATGGTCATCGACTTTGCCGCCATCAAGCGAGTGGTGCAGAAATGGATCGACGAGCGGCTCGATCATCGCATGATCTTGCGGCGCGACGATCCTGTCGTGGAGACGCTTCAGCAAATGGGCGAGCCGCTGATGCTGATTGACGAAAACCCCACCGCCGAGAACCTCGCGAAGTTGATCGCCGACTACGCCTTGGAACAAGGATTTCCGGTGGTCGAGGTGCGGCTTTGGGAGACGCCCCATTGCTCGGCCGTGTACCGGGTTTCGCGGACGGGGGCAGCCGGATAGGCGGGAGCCGATTTCAAGACCTGCGGCGATTTCGGCCATTATCCTTGTGTGAGCAGAGTGTTTTGAAGAAGGCGGGCTAGAGCCTGGACTCCAACGAGCGTAGCCGTTGTGGGGGTAGTCGGAAGAAGAAGCCCGTTTTCTTTTGGGCGGCAAGAAAAAACACAGTCCGGGCACCGAACAAATTCGGTGGCCCCGGACTGTTTCCCCCCTGGGAACGTGCTACAGATTTTTCTTTCTGGCGACTCAGTGGTGCGACGAGTGTCCGCGATGGGGACATTCTCTGGTGTCGGCAGCAAATTCCCAATGCACACGACGGCGATCGATCACCAAGGTGAGGTGAGGCGGCCCGGAGGCCAGCACTACCTGCCGCAATGGCTTGCGAGACCCTGGTCGAGGTGATCGAAGACTCCGTTTCTGTGTGTTCACAGCCACCCCTCGGGTGCCCGGACTTGTCGTCCGATCGTGAACAGTGAATTCATCGGCTGGGTGGCGGTGGGCACTTTCGGCAATCTCTGCCGGTTATACGGATTCTCCGTTGGCGGCAGCAATCTGTCGCGGGGCATGAATTGCGTGATTGACCTTGCCGATTATGCCGATTTTGACAATAGTGCGCGCACTTTTGGCGGTCATTTACGGGTTACTTTCTCCAGGGCACCAAACGGTGAACGACAACCAACGACACTCAGCCTCGCTGCTCCGCTCACCCGTTTTGTGGGGTGGTGTTGCCTATGCCATCTTCCACGGCCTGTGGTCGCAGGGTGTGATCACGAACGCTTTTGTTCTTCGCTATTGCGCCCAACATCCGGTTGAGTACGTGGAAACCGGGATGTTCATGCTGGGAATAGCGGCGTTGGTGCTGAAATGGCTGGATATTCGATCGCAGAAGAAGGCGTCGAACGAGCCACTTCTGCCGAAGGCGACGGTCGGCGGGGTTCCGGCCAGCGAAGCTCTCTCGCTCTTGCGTCTTCTCGACCGTCTGCCTGCGGGGCGGCAGAGCCAAATCTACGTCGGGCGGATTCGCAACGGTCTGCTCCACGTGTACCGAGCAGGATCGGCCGAGAAACTCGACGACGAGCTGAAGTACTTGAGCGAGGAAGATGCGGATCGGATGAGCGCTTCGTACGGACTGGTGCGACTAACCATCTGGGCGATACCGATCCTGGGTTTTTTGGGAACGGTCATCGGGATTGCGCTGGCGATGGGGAATCTGTCGCCTCAGGCTCTCGAGACATCGTTGCCGGAAGTGATGGCGAGTTTGATGGTCGCCTTCGACACGACGGCCGTGGCCCTGGCGATGTCAATGGTTCTGTTTTTCGGCCAGTTTGCCCTCGAGCGGTACGAGCAGGGTCTGCTCGACGACGTAAACATGTTGTCGGCCGAGGAGCTACTGGGCCGGTTCGAGCGACTTCCCGACACGCCGGACGGCGAGTTGGCGGCCGTACGAAAGACTCTCGAGGCCATACTTCAGTCGCACGAGCAGACCGTCATGCACCAGATCGACGCCTGGCAGGGCTCGCTCCACTGCGTGACGGAACAGTGGCGAGCGATCCAGGAATCGCTCCATGAGGGGGGTATTGCAGCCGCGACACTTCAGCAAGGAATGGCACGGCAAGCCGAAACGCTCAACCGCGCCGTAGAGGCAGCGGGCACGATCGCCAATCTGGAATCGCAATTGAATCGGAATCTAGCCGCCTTGGCGGGCTCGAAGAACTTCGAGCAGACGGTGATGAGCCTGGCCGCCGCGATCCATCTGCTCAACGCGCGTCTGGGCGACGATCGCAGCGCGATGGCGCCGGTCACACTGCAACCGCACACGCGAAAAGGGCATGCGGCGTGAGGAGATCGGCGACGAAGAGATCGCGACGGAGAAACGGCTCGGAGAATCCCGTGTCGCTATTCCCATTTCTCGCGGTTCTGATCTGCACCATGGGATCGCTGGTTCTGTTGCTGGTCGTGATTGCGAAGCAAGCCCGGCTTCAGGCTTTCGAGATGGGCACGCCGGATCGCAAGAAGGTCCGAAAGGAGATCAGCGACGAGCTGGAAGCGGCCAGGCTGCTGGCGGCGGAATTCGACGCATCGCGCGAGGCGACTGGCGCCGACCTCGAGGATGCCCGGTTCAAGCTGGGGCAGATCGAAGACCACTCGGGTGAACTGCGACGTCAACTCGAATCGCTCGAGACGGCGTGGAGGCAACTCGACCAGCTCGAATCGGGAAAGAAGTCGACGCAACAAGGCGCCGAGTCGGAACTGGCCACCCTGGCAATCAAGATCGGACAACTCGAGCGAGAGGTGGAACTTGCCAGGAACGAGGCGGCGCAGCGTTCGGCGGCTTACGCGATCGTGCCGTATGAGGGGCCGCACGGAACGAGGCGGCGTCCGATTTACATCGAATGCCGGTCCGACGGGTTGGTACTTCAACCGGAAGGGGTGTATTTCGGCCTGGAGGACTTTGAAGGCCCCCTGGATGCGGGCAACCCGCTCGACGTGGCGTTGCGAGCCGTTCGCGAGTATCTCACGGCCCAGCAGAGCCAGCGAGGAAGCGAAGAATCAGAACCGTATCCGTTGATGCTCGTTCGGCCCTCGGGAATCGCCTATTTCTACGCGGGACGGGCGGCGATGAAATCGTGGGGTACCGAGTTTGGATACGAACTGGTTGGGGAAGACTGGGACCTGGACTACCCACGCCCCGATCCGGCGCTGCAGCGGGCCATTGCGGAGGCGGTTGAGCCGGCTCGGGTTCGCCAGCAGCGGCTGATTGCAGCAGCGCCCAGTGAATATGGCGGTGCCAGCAGCCGACCGGTGTACACAGTGACGCCGTTCCGCGGCGGTGTCCGAAGCCGCGGTGGAAGCGGGGACGGCGAGGAATCTTCGCCTTTCGGCCTTCGGCCGGGCGGAACCCGCGAGCGATACGGGAACCAATACGAAAACGGTGAACGGGCGCAAGCCAATCAGGCAGGCGGACCGTCGCGTGAAGCAGGCAAGTCCGGACAAGGGGCGTCCGGTGGCGACCGAGACGATTCGAAGCAACCGGGCGGTTCCTCGGGCTCATCGCGGGGACAGTCCGGCGGTTCCTCTGGAGGGTCGGGTACGCAAACCGGTGACTCGCGCGATCCGTCCGAGGCGTCTCCGCCGGGCCGGAATCCAGAGGCTCCGCAGAGTCTGGCCAAGACTCGCGGCCGCAACTGGGGACTGCCCGACGCCACACAGACCGCGGTTGCCATCACCCGTCCGATTCGAGTCGAGTGTCATCCGGACCGGTTTGAGATCGTGCCGGAGGCGGGGCTAGGCCAGCGGAAGATGGTGGCCGTGACGGGCAGTACGGAGGCGTCGGTTGACAGCTTCGTATCGACGGTCTGGGATTACATGGAAGGCTGGGGAAAGGCCGGACGAGGAATGTACTGGCGCCCGATGCTGAACGTCTACGTTGCGCCCGGCGCAGAACTGCGGAGGGTGGAACTCGAAGCCCTGCTCCGCGACAGCGGCCTGTTGTTCAAACAAGCCGGCGAGCTTCCGGCCAGTCAGTGAGGGGTGAATTTCTCGGGTGCAACCGGCTGTCTGCGGCCTCCCGTACATAACCTGCAACCTATCGAACCATGCGTCATACCGCCTCACCTCCAGTTGGACACGATTCCTTCCTCGACATTCTCTCGAATATCGTGGGGATTCTGATCATTCTCGTGATGGTGACCGGGGTCCGAGCGAAGAATTGCAGCCCAACAGGCGAGGTGGGCGGACCGGATCAGGAGCTTGAAGTTCTCTCCGATCAACTTGCTGCGGAACGGCAGACGGCGGAGAATCGGCGGGCAGAACTGGTGAATCTCAACCGGCAGATCGACGAGATCGAGGCGCTCACCAAGGCCCGGGATCGGGAACGGGCGGTGCTTGCCACGGCGGCCGCGGCGATAGGGCGCAAGGTCAAGGAGCGGCGAGAGCAGCTTGACTCGCAATCCCAGTCGCAATTCGACCTGAATCGCGAGGTTGCGGAAGCCCGGGCTCGCCTGGCGCAACTGGAGAGCGCCAAGACACAGATTGAATCGAGCCGCCCGGAGACGATCCAGTTGAAAGCCCTGCCGACGCCGCTGGCCAGAACAGTGCGCGGGAAGGAGGCCCATTTTCAACTGCAGGGCAACCGGATCACCTGGATTCCGCTGGATCAGCTTCTCGAGGAATTCAAGCTGGATGCCCGCAGCAAGGCTTCGCAACTCTTGTCGATGCCGGAGTTTACGGAAACGGTGGGGCCCTTTGGCGGCTTTCGCCTCCGCTATACCTTGGAACGCCGGCAGCTTTCGCCCGAACTGGCCATGGCCACGGGTGTGGGGGGCCAATACGCGCAGCTTCGCAAATGGACATTGATTCCGACCTCGAGCACCTTGGGGGAACCGGTCGACGAAGCCTTGGGAGAGAATTCGCGTTTTCGCCAATATGTTGCATCGTTGCCGCGCGAGACGACGATCACGATCTGGACGTACGGCGACAGTTTCGAAGACTTCCGCCGAGTTCGAGAGGCTCTCTTTGCTTTGGGGTTCGAAAGCGCGGGCCGGCCACTGCCTGACGGTGTGCCGATCGGCGGGTCACCGGAAGGAACGCTTTCGGCCGCTCAATAGGACGAGAGTGGCCCCGATCGGCCAGCCGGGGGCCTCAGATTCGGTGACAAGCCTTGCCGATCATGGCGCCGATTGGATCAGGCGGGGAGTTCCAAGACGAAGGGCGGTGGACTACTGCTCCCCCTGGTTTCTGCCCTTCTGCTGTTGCTGCTGGAGGTGAAGGATTCGCAGTCCGTCCAGAACGAGCTTGAAGTGTTTGCGAGCCCGTTCGACGCGTTGGGTCTGAGCGATATTCTGGCGTTGTCTTTCCTGCCACTGGCGCGGGCTCATTTTCAGCCGTCCTTGCCGGTAGGATTTCTCCTCCTCGCGCAATCGTGCCAGCCTTTGTGCTGCCTTGTTTATGAACTCCTGATAGGCGCGTTCAATCGTGCCGAAGGCGTGCTGGTATTTTTTCTGGCGGAAGTACTGGTCTCTTGCGTTGCTGAGGGGAACGCTGGAGATGAGGCCGCTCTGATCGGCAGCAAGCACCAGTTGATTGAAATCGGTCAGGTCAAGGGAAGTAAAACGAAAGGTCGAGCCGGTGTCGGTTGCTGAGGCATCTTCCGGTCCGGAATCGGCGATGCGCTGCCGCGACTGCAACTGGACGAGTTCCTGGTTCTTTCCGAGTGCGAGGAATTCGTGGAGAGTCAAGGGCTTCAACGGTTTTCCCGAGATTGTGTTGTGGATCGGGATCACGTTACTGGTGGGAAAGCGGTCGCCGGTGACCAACAGAGTCAAGGACTCGCCACTGCGGAGGGCATACAGGGTGGCCGGCTTGACGTCGCCGGTGGTTCTGACCGGGAGGGAAGAGAAATGGTGGTCGACGATCTCCGCCCGAGCAGCAGCGTTTGGGGTGTTCTGAAACGTTTGGGCAAAGCCCTGCGGCAGCCTGCCGGCGATGGGATTGCGCTTGCCGATGGGGATCGCGGATTCGCGTGCGGCTTGTTTGGCGGCCTTCAGTTGCAGAGACTTGATCAGCTCATCGAAGCGGGTGAGTACCTGGCGGGCTGCCGCCTGCTTGCCGGCCAGGGTGCAGGCATCCTTTTTCGAAAGCCCTTTCGCGTTGGTGTCGCGGTGGAGGAGCCTCATCTGGGTTTCGGCATAGCCTGCCTTGACCTCCTCGAGATGCGCGGCAACGACTTCGAACTCATTTCTCAGGAAAGTCGCCATCGCATTGGTGAAGTCATTCTCGTAGCGAGCGTCGCCGAGACTCGACTTCAGTTCGTGCAGATCGCCGAGGAGGACCTCACCCCGTTCCAGGCGGGCCTGTACGAGGGAGAGGGGGCGCCGGCCCTTTTCCGACTGTCCAGATTTTCCCCACCGGAATAGAGCCATGGCACCCCTCCAGGATCTTCCGTGCTACCCAGCCGCCGACCGGAGGGCATCTTCTCTGTCCTCGACCGAGGGCTCTGGGTTCAGTATCCCTCTCTGCTGCGAAAGTGGCAAGGGAAATGGGGCTGGTTCGGGCCACGGTGGCGTTTTGCGGTCGCGCGTTACGTGCAAGTACGCTGGATTCGGCGGTAGGGAACTGCGGATGCCCACCGGTCAAGGCGAGATCTGCACAATCTGAATGGTGTGTGTCACCGGTATCATCGCCTGGGCGATTGCTTTGGCCAGCGGCTCGCGGGCGGCTTCGGTTTGTGCCACGGCTTTCTCGAAGTTGCTGCGACCCTCGGGACCATGGAAGATCGTTTTGACCTGGGTTGTCTCGAAGGCCTGCTTGGCGGCCACGGCGGCGTCGACCTTGTCGAAGGTTTCGCAGAACGGGTTCTCGGGGAAGTCCACCGGGAGGAGTACACCCTCGGACAACTCGGTGGAGGAGTACTCGCGGGAGGCTTCGCCCCACTGGACTCGATACCGGCCCGAGAGGTTGCCGGTCGCCTTGAGCACGAAACGGTTGAGGTCCTCCTGGAAAGGAACCAGCGTCATGCCGGACCGCATCGATTGGTCGTCGTCGAGATCGCCCCGGGCGCAGAATGGATAGCGTGAACTGGTCAGTTGCAGTTTCCCGTCGGCAAAGGAATCGACCACGTGCCCCGGCGAAGCGGTTGCCGTGCCCGCCTTGAGATCTACCGTGATCGTGCCGATCTGACCGTCGAGCCCCATGGCCCGCAGGAAGGCCCAGGCCATGATCACCTGCCCCGCCCAGCCGGGATGAATCCCGTCGCTGCCGGCCACCTGATATGGATCGTCGGGCGTGGCGCCATGCTGGGCCGGTGCAAGTATCTGGGCCTGGAGCATGGGCCAGAAGATGTCGGCGAAGCGGACGCCCTCTTTCTCGGCAACGGCCATGGCGATGTCGCGGAGGGCGCAGAGGTGGACGTTGTGTTCGTCGAGGGTTCCGGCCCGGCTCTTGACCCAGTCGGCGATCTTCCCTGCGCATCCAGGCGAGCCGACGACGACGCGAACGCCATGTTCCTGGAGCCGGCGGACGATTGCGGTGTAGTGGTCCTCATACCAACGTCCGTTGGTCACATCGAAGGGGCGATAGCGAGAGTCGTTCATGCCGTAGGCCAGCGTGGCGATTGTCGGCTTGAACGGCAGGCAATCCTGATCCATGCGGTTGAGGAACCCGTCGGTTTTCTCGCCGCTCCAACCGTATTGTCGCACGGTGACCTTGAACTGGGGGACGCAGACGGTGAGGTAGGTTTCGATGATTCGGGAATACATCTTCTGCTCGGTAATCGAGTCCCCGCATATCGCCAGCCGATCGCCTTCCTTGAGCAGCAAGGGACCGGGCGACGGGGCCTTTCGGGGATTGAAGATCTTGAACCCTTCGTGATCCGGCTTGACCTCATAGTCGTAGGGGCCGAGCGGCGGAGCGCTGGGGGGAGCTGCCGGAACTTGAGCTGCCAGGGGTTGAGCGAGCAGCAGGCCGAGGACGATGGAAGAGAGGATTCGGTGAATCATGGTACGGCACCAGAGGTCGTGGAGAGGTGGAAGCGCCAGGCACAAGTCTACTGGATCTGGCGGCCCTGTGCGAGTTGCCACCGACGATCAGGCGGCTCCGGAGGCCGGTCCATCGAGGGGGACGTTGAGCACGCGAACCCAAGGGCGATCGAAAGCGTGGGCTCTCGCTGAGCGTGTTCGAGTCAGTTTTTCTCAGACTCTCCGGCTCCGTGGGAGCTGAGGTGGGTGCGGAGATAGCGGGCGCGCTCGATGTTGCGGTCGGTGGTGTCAAGTTCCGTGCCGCTGAGCTTC
>CAYSCH010000319.1:0-5258 GCA_964429355.1 uncultured Planctomycetaceae bacterium
CATGCGAGAGACCGAACGCGAACTTGCTCAACGCATCGAGGTTCTGGAGAAGCAGCTTCTCGACCCGATCTCCTCGTCTCGGGCAGCCCTGCAACTGGAAGCGATCGGAACTCGCGGCGTCGATACACTTCGCAAGGGTTTGAAGTCGACCGACCCCGAAGTGCGATTCTACTCGGCGGAATCCCTCGCGTATCTGGATGAGAGTGGAGTGGCCGAGTACCTGGCCGAAGCGGCCGCCAATGAACCGGCCTTCCGAGTATTTGCGCTAGCCGCCTTGAGCGCCATGGAAGACTACGATTCCCAGGATCAGCTCCACAAGCTTCTCGATTCGCAGAGTGCCGAGACTCGTTACGGGGCGTTCCGGGCACTGACAGTGCGTCGCAACGCGGACTCCGCGGTTCAAGGCCACAATATGAAGGAGCAGTTCAGCTTCCATGTCCTGCCCACCGCCGGGGACCCAATGATCCACGTGACCCGCAGCAAGCGTCCGGAGATCGTTCTGTTTGGCAAGGATCAGACGTTCAAATTGCCGCTGAGTGTCGAAGCCGGCAACGAAATCCTGGTCAACAGCTCCCCTGAGGGGCAAGTCGTCCTGGCCAAGTACACCGTAGGTGAACCCGACCAGCGGAGAACCGTCTCTCCGAGAATCGAAGACGTCATTGGTGCAATAGTAGATTTGGGTGGGTCCTATCCGGACGTGGTCCAGGCGCTCCAGGAAGCCAAGTCATCCGGAAACCTGCCAGGCCGCCTGGAGGTCGACGCACTGCCTGAAGCGGGAAGGACTTACGACCGTGTGGCAAGCTCCGCAGAGGACGCCGACGAAACCCATCTGCGAGCCAACAGTCCCGTTCCAGATCTCTTCTCCAGCGGGGAGTCTCAAGGAGACCAGCAGTCGACTCCAGTTTCGGGCGAGAATGCCGAAACCACGGAATCGGAGCAATCCGCCGAGAAATCGAAACCAACCTGTTCGATTTTTGCTAGAATACTGAATCCCGGCGGTTCCTGATTCCATGAGGGCCGGGGTACGACTTGACCTTTCTGCCATCCCTGGACATGGCCCGAAACAGGATCGTCGTGTTGGGCGTTTGAGTACGGGTTCCGCGGCTCTGTTGATGGGCGACAGAGAAGCAGGACCCGTACTTCTGTCAATGCAATTGTTTTTCGTCAGTTACGGTCGACCATGCTCAAAGCCCTCGAGTTGATTGGATTCAAGAGCTTTGCCGGCAAGACTCGGTTCGAGTTTCCGTCGGGAATTACGGCCGTGGTCGGACCGAACGGGTCGGGCAAGTCCAACATCGTCGATGCGGTCAAGTGGGTTCTCGGAGAGCAGAGCGTCAAGAGTCTTCGCGGCAAGGAGATGTCGGACGTCATCTTCAACGGTTCGGGTACGCGGCGCCCCATGAACTCGGCCGAGATCACCCTGACCTTCGACAATTCCTCGCAGTTGCTCGATGTGGATACGCCTGAGGTCCACATCACTCGCCGCGTTTACCGCAGCGGCGAGGGGGAGTATCTGATCAATCGCCAGCCGTGTCGTCTTCGCGACATTCGGGACCTGCTTTCCGGCACGGGAATGGGGACGCAGGCCTACAGCATCATCGAGCAGGGAAAGGTCGACGTGCTGTTGCAGGCTTCGGCGCGGGACCGTCGCATGATTTTTGAGGAGGCGGCCGGCATCAGCCGCTTCAAGGCCAAGAAGGTCGAAGCCCTCCGCCGCCTCGATCGAGTGGAACAGAATCTGCTCCGGCTCTCGGACATTGTCGACGAGGTCGACAACCGGTTGCGCAGCGTTCGCGCCCAGGCCGGCAAGGCTCGCCGCTACCGCGAGCACACGAGCCGCCTCCAGGACCTGCGGACCCAGGTGGGCCTGGTCGACTGGAGACGGTTGACCGAGAAACTGAATAGGTACGAAGACCAGATCACGATCCTTGGCGATCAGCGCGACGCGTCGGTGGCCGACGCCGAGGCAACCGAGGCTCGCCTCCTCGAGGCCGAGGCACGCGCCGGCGACATCCACGAGGAGATCCGAGCCGCCGAGGCGAGAATCAGCGCCGACCGCGAACGGATTGCCGGTCACGAGTCGGCCATCGAGCACGAGCGAGGACGGTGCGGGGATCTGGACGAGGAACTCGTGCAGCACCGGAAACAAGTGGCGGCGATGAGTCACCGCGCCGGCGACCTCGAACAGCAGTTGCGAGAGACCGAAAAGGAGGTCGAAAGTGCGGAACAGCAGCACCGGCAAATCGCCCGGGGGTTTGCCGAGGGCGAGCGATTCCTGACCGAGTTGACTGCCCGCCTCGATCAAGTCCGGAGCCAATCGCAGCAGTGCCGGACGGCTTTGATGGAGAAGATGCGGGCCACCTCCGTCCTCGGCAACCAGATCAGCGGGCTGGAGAGCCGTGTAGTGGCGACCGCGGAGTCGCAAGTTCGCTGCAACCGGCGTCTGTCGGAGTTGGCGGAGCACGCGGACCGGCTCGGGAGCGAGTCGGCTTCACTCGATCGCCGCCGGCAGGAGTTGGAGACCAGTGCCGCCGAATGGCAGGAAAGACTCACCACAGTCGAAGCACGGGTCGATCAGTTGCGCAAGGAACTGGAGGGCAGGCGTTCGGACCTGATTCGGCTCCGGCAGCGTCGAAGCGCGGTTGCTGAACGGGCGTCGGTTCTCGACGAACTGGTGCGCCGTCACGAAGGGCTCAGCCCGGGAGTCAAGGAAGTCCTCCAGAAGACCCGCGAAGCGACCGACGGACCCTTTTGCCATGTTCGCGGCCTCGTAGCCGACCTGTTCGACGTGAGTGTCGAGGCAGCACATCTGGTCGAGGTTGCTCTCGGTGAGAAGGCCCAGCATGTGGCCGTTGCGGGCGGTCGCGATCTACTCGCTTATCTCCAGTCGGATGCAGCTCAGTTCTCCGGGCGGGTCGGATTTCTGTGGCTCGACGACGCCGAGACGGCGGCCCCTGGCGAAACGCTCGACTTGGAGCGGCGGGCCGGCGTGTTGGGACGCGCCGATCGGTTCGTGCAAACGTCTCCCGAATACCGACCGCTTGCACGGCGTCTGCTCAGCCATATTTGGATCGTCGAAAAACTTTCTGACGCCGTCGCGTTGGCCCAGGCGGCTGGACCGGGCACCGGTTTTGTGACCCTTAAAGGCGAAGCCCTCACCCCCGACGGCTCGCTGATTGTCGGTCCACGGCAAGGGGCGGCGGGACAGATTTCCCGTCGAAGCGAACTTCGCGCTCTCAAGCAACAGACGGAGGAACTCGACGGGCAGATTGGCCAGGCCGAGGCGTTTGCCGCCACGCTCGAATCGCAAATTGCCGAGCAACGGCGAAAAGCGGCGGACCTGTCCGAGCGCCACCGCGCGGCCGAAGCCGAAGTCGTCGAGCACCGCCACGAAATCACGGCCAACCACGAACGTCTGCGGCAGATTCAGCGGCAGCTTGAAGATACCCGCCAGGAGCAGGAGGCCGTCTCTCGCGGCCACGATGAAGCGCAGCAGTCGCTGGAAAAATGCCGGCTGGAACTGCGGCAGGCCGAAGCCGACGTGGCCGAAACCGAAAACCATATGGCCGCTTTGGGCGAACAGATCGATCGCCTCGAAGCGGACCGTGCCGTTCGCAGCCGAGATACCACGGAGATCAAAGTCTGCCTGGCCAAGAGCGAGGAGCACCTCCGCAACCTTCGCGCCAGCAGGCAACAGCTTCTCGAAAACAAGGAAGAACGCCTGCGGGCCATCGAGGAGAACCAGCAGCAGCTCCAGCAGTGCCTGCAAAGGCTCCACCTGTCGGGGCGCAAGATCCTTCAGGCCGAGTCGGAGGTCGCGGAACTGTATCTGCGCAAGGAAGAATTCGAACGTCAGACCCTGACTTTGATCGAGCGTCGCGAGGCGATCCAGCAGGATCGCTCCACACTGAAGGCCCAGTCGCAGCGAGCTCGCAAGCAGGCCCATCATCTCGAGGAGAAGATCCACGCCGAGCAACTCAAAGCCAATGAGGTCCGTCTGGAACGAGCCACGCTTGCCGATCGGCTCCGCGAAGACTACCAGATCGAACTGGCCGAACTCGAACACAAACCATCCGAAGAGGAACAACAGCAGCGCGAGGAAGTCCAGAACGAAATCGAGGAACTGCGCCGAAAAATCAACAACCTCGGCAACGTGAACCTGGAAGCCCTCGACGAGCTGGAACAACTGGAGAATCGCTTCGAAACTCTGTCGACCCAGTTCAAGGATCTGACGTCGGCGAAGAACTCGCTCCAGCGGATCATCGAGAAGATCAATATCGACAGCCGGCGTCTGTTCTCCGAGACGCTCGAAACGGTGCGGGGACACTTCCGCTCCCTGTTTCGCGATGTCTTCGGCGGCGGCCAAGCCGATATCGTGGTCGAGGCCGATGAAGACATCCTGGAATGCGGTATCGAGATCATTGCCCGCCCCCCGGGCAAGGAGCCCCGTAATATCTCGCTGCTCAGCGGCGGCGAGAAGACCATGACCTGCGTGGCCCTGCTGCTGGCCCTGTTCCGCAGCCGCCCCAGCCCCTTCTGCATCCTCGACGAGGTCGATGCGGCCCTCGACGAGGCCAACATCGGCCGTTTCACCAACGTTCTGCGGGACTTCCTTTCGATGACCCAGTTCATCATCGTCACCCATTCCAAGAAGACGATGACCTGCGCCGATACGATCTACGGTGTCACGATGCAGGAGTCGGGCGTCTCCAAGCCGGTCTCGGTACGGTTCGAGGACGTAAGCGACGATGGGCACATTCGCATTCCCCCAGCGGAAGAGGCAGCCGAGGGGCCAACCGATTCGGTTAAGGACGAGACTCAGGCCGCCTGACGTGCCCTGACGTGCCGGTCCATCCTCGGATGGGCAAGCCAGTAGCCCCGAGGGTGACGCTGATTCCGGCGTCCCCTGGATCGGGTCAGGTCCTCCGGGAAGGGATTTTCTGAATTCTTGGAAATATTCCGCACCGGCTTCCCACCTCCCAACTCGTGTCCTGAAGCCTGCCTTCGAGAATCGGCCCCAGGTTCGAGCTGTAACTCAGTGCCGCTGACCTGTTGCGTACCTGCCGGTGGGCACGGTGGATTCGGAACCTGTGCCCGATCGTGCCGGTCGGGCGAGCTGCGGGAAGGGCGGGGGTATTGCTGTAATTTCCCTCCATGTCGAAAACCATTCTGCTTCTCGAAGTTCTCCAGGACTCGTGACCGGCATCGTTATCTTGTCCGGCCTAATTGTGCCGATCGTGTTTGGTCAGGCCCATCTG
>CAYSCH010000319.1:5268-11120 GCA_964429355.1 uncultured Planctomycetaceae bacterium
CTGCCTCAACGGGCTGATCGGCAAGTTCTTCTCCTTCTACCCGTCTACCGGATCCGTTGTGTCGATTGCGGTCGATTCGGGCGGTGTTTTCCGCATGTTTGCCGGGCTCGATACGACCGCCATGGCTGCCATCACCGGTACGATCGGTGAAAGTTTCTAAAGTCAATGGCCCGGTTAGCTCGAAACTAATCATCGGATGGCTTCTCCTGCCGATAGGCCGAGTGTGGTCTCAACCCGACGGCAGGGAGTCGAGAGTTAGGGGGGAACATGTCTGAAAGGCTTTGCCTAACGAAGTCGTCGGTCCTCAGTGGCCCGACTGTACTTCTTCTGCAGGTTTCTCCGAGCGTTGTGGGACGGTTACGGTCACTCTGCGCATGCGAGCCGGTGATTCCCAATGGGGAGGTGAAAAGACGCCTTCTCTATTTTACGGATTTTCACTGACTTCCGGATGCCAGGGTTGCCGATGAGGTAAGTACGGCGCGGATCAGAGGGAGCTGAACCACAGCCAGAAAACTGGAAGCGAGTAACGTTTGGCCCCGACCCAGCTGTTTGCGGATGGTCGGTCGGTTTCACCGCCGACATGAAGGAACGACACACGACCGTTTGTCTGCAGGCATGGGGCTTGAAAGCCTCGGGCGACTCAGAGTCGCGCCGAAGGCGCTACGAAACTTAGCGAGTGAGATATCGGAGAGCCTGCAATGAAGGTTTTCACTACAGGTCAGGTTGCCAAGATCTGCAAGGTGGCCCCGCGCACCGTTAGCAAGTGGTTCGACTCGGGACGTCTTAAGGGCTACAGGATTCCCGGTTCCCAGGATCGTCGCATTCCGCGAGAGTATCTGATCAAGTTCCTCAAGGAACACGGAATGCCCTTGGGCGATCTCGAAGACGAAGCGATGGCGAAAGTGCTCATCGTCGCTCAGGATCAGGTTCTGACCGAGAACCTGAAACGAGAGCTGCCGTTGGAGCGGTCTTTCAAAGTTGCCGTGGCTTCGAGCGGATTCGACGCTGGCATCCAGGCGGAGAGTTTCCACCCGGACTGTATCATCGTCGACTTCTCGATTGGTCGTACCGAAGCACTGCAAATCTGTCAGAACCTGCGCCGAAACAGCGAATTTACCGAGGTGATTTTGATCGCCTTGCTGCCGGACGACGGAAGCTCCACGAGCTTCGATCGTTCGAGCATCAACGAAACGTTCAGGAAGCCATTCGATGCGGCTTTGCTCGCCGAACGGCTCCGCACGCTCATTGGAGCGAAAAAGGAACTCGTCTGATCGTCGCCACGATTGGGCTTGGATCCTTCGGATAGCTTTGGAGCTCCAGCAAATCGGCGGGTTTCCCTCGGGTAACGGGGGGCCTAACGAATCATCTTGCTGGCGGCTCGAAAAAGGGGCGACTGAGAAACGGCATCACCCCAACGACCTGTCCCGAGCCTGGGAGAGGGCAACGTGGAGGGAGATACCCGGTGAGCTGTTTCTCAGTCGGCCCATAATACGAACCCCAGCAAAGAGCGGGGGCTTCACCCAAAGTGAGGCTCCAACAAGCCCTCTGTTGGACCCTGAAAAAGCGCCGGCCCAAATCAACCCGCCGCGGCAGACCCCCGCGGCGGATAATTTTTCTTGAGGGCAACGGATGGTCGTCCGCCGGAGCCGGTCCGGTTGCCGCTGCAACGGATGTCGTCTTTCTCAATCGCCGTTCAGGCCGGGTGAGTGCGTTCTTTGCCGCACACTGGCCACGAGGTTCCGCTTCGCGATACGGCGATCGGCGTAGCACCGTACCCCTTCCGGCAGGAAGGAAGCCGCGGATACTGCCGCCGCGATCGGCGCCGGTTTCAGGGACCTGCCGCACGATCCAAGGGGCAGCCTTTGTGCTGACGCGACGCCCAAGACCTCGCGTTCTCCCGGAGCAGCGACTATAGTGGCCGTTGCCGGCCATTTCCAGGAGGACAAGATGCTCAATCGAAGACTGATCCGCACCACAATCGTGTTCTGGGCAACGTTGGCGGTTGCGGCAACCGCCGCGGCCCAGACTGAGTCTCCCTTTCACGATGCGGTTGCCCTGTGGCAGATGAAGGACCTGCAAGGCTCCGGACGGGTCCCCAGCCGACTCGAGCCGACAGGAAAGGCGGAAGTGGGCGTGCGGCTGGAAGGCCAGGACCTGGCGGCCTCGCTGGCCCGCGGCGGCGATGGCTACACGGCCCGGTTCGGCGGCGGATATCTGACGGCCACGTCGGAGGCGTCCATCCAGCTTGCGGGCCGCTATGCGACCGTGTGCCTGCGGCTGCGAGATCTGTCGGGGAAGTGGAACTCGTGCCTGCTGGCAGGGGCTGACCCGGAAGACCGGCTTGCCAACCTGGTCTACTCGGAGGGCCAGGAGCTCGTTTACCGTTGGCGCACCACACCCCCTTGGGATCGCGTGGAGGGAATTCAGAAGCCGAACGGTGGAGAGGCGGTCGGCGCAGACCGGGGCAGCTATGGCTTCAACGGCGAGTCGAACGACGCCCATGACCTCTGCCCATATGCAGCCCGAGAGTGGATCTGCTCCATGGTGCGAGTGTATGACGACGGGCGAGTTGTTGTTGCCGATCAGCATCAGCAGGCCGAAGGGCGGATCGATCGCGATCGCCAGCAGGTCAGCGGCGAGGCCTTTTACGTGGGATGCAAAGCAGGGACCTTGGAATTCCTGGAAGGCGACATTGCCGAGATCCTCGTCTACAACCGGCCCCTGGCGGACGACGAGGGCGCTCGCCTCCTCGGCGGACTTCAGGCAAAGTGGTCTATGATTCCCTCGAAAAACCCTGCAGAAGGGGATGTGCCGGGCGAGGATCTCGTTCTTCATCTGGATGCGGCCGAGGCCCGGGCCGACGACCGTGGCCAGGTTTCGCTCTGGACGGACCTTGCCGGCAAAGGGAACGACATGAAGCAGTCGGTTCCTGCGCGGATGCCGAAACGAGTGGGCGATGGGCTCGGCGGACGTCCGGTGATGCACTTTGAGCGAGGGGAGTTTCTTCAGGGCCCGGCCGTGCTTGCCGAAGGGGACGACAGTTTTACGATCGTTGCCGTCTGGCGGCGCGAGCATCTGGACGGTTCGGAGGTTGTGTGTGAACAGAACTCGACCGACAAACAGCAGGGCCGCCGTGCGGCGCTGCTGGCCCAGGGCAGCCAGGGCCCGGCGGGCCTCGGCATGATGGGGAACCGGAACTTTGCCGAGGGCGTGCTCCCGGTGAGCGCTCCGGTCGACTGGTTCGGGCGAGACGGCTGGCACGACGTGGTGATCCGGTTCGCCGACACGGTGGTGGAACTCTACGTTGACGGAGTTCTGATCGACGAAGAGTGGCCACACGGCCAGTTGTACCGGTTCTGCAGTCCGTTTCTGTTGGGTGCAGGCTACGGTTCCGACGGGAAGGTGGCCGCCGGGTTTACCGGAGAAATCGACCACATGGCGTTTTGGGACCGCGCGCTCTCGGCCAAGGAGATCACCGCCCTGTCGGGCGGCGAGCAACATGTCGCCCGGCGCGACACCGAGATCCTGGGGCGGCCGCAGAAGAGTCTCCAGTACTGGAAACCGCGAGGCAAGGCCTATGCCGGAGACTGCATGGTGACGTGCCACGACGGCGTGTTCCACATCTTCTACCTTTACGATCGCCTCCATCACGGTGCCAAGTGGGGACTGGGCGCCCATCAGTATGGCCACTTCTCGTCGAGCGATCTGAAGGACTGGACCGAGCATCCGCTGGCGGTGCCGATCGACCAACAGTGGGAGTGCGCGATGGGAACGGGGAACGTGATCCACAACGAGAAGGATGGGAAGTGGTATGCCTTTTATACCGATTGTGGCAGCCGGATTCAGTTCTTCGACAAGCCCCAGCGAGGGGCTTGGCTCTTCCGATCGGTGAGCGAAGACGGCATTCACTTCCAGAAGGATTTCAAGCCGGTTCTGCCGGGTTTCGACAGCGATATCTTCTTCGTTCCCGAAACCGGACAATTCCACCTGATTGCCGAGGGGGGCCGGACCCACTATCAATCGGCCGACCTGGTGGAATGGACCGCGGTTGAGGACAGCGAGTTTCGCAAGACGGCGGAGCGTGACCATCTGAGCCAAATCTGCCCCGATACGCTTGCCTGGAACGGTTGGTACTACTTCACGACCGGTTCGGCCAGCATCTACAAGTCGCGTACGGCGCTCGGGCCCTGGGAGTTGATTCCCAACGACATCTTCGACGGGCTTTACTCCTCGAAGATGCACGAGTTCAAGGACGGACGGGCGTTGGCCGCCGGCTGGGTTGGTTTTCCGGCATGGGGCGGGAACCTGGTGGTGCGGGAATTGGTTCAGGCTGCGGATGGGAATCTGGGGCTCAAGTTTGTGGCGGAGATGATCCCGGCCGTTGGCTCGCCGCTTGCGCTTCCCGTTACGGCGAAGAAGGGAGACGCACAGGGCGATCTTGAGGAGCTGTCGATTCTCGGGGGGGAATCGCTGGCCTACGCGGCCGTCGACGATGTGCCCCACGACGTGCGGATTCGGATGAACGTTCATCCGTGCGAGGGCGTGGAGGCCTTTGGCCTGTGTTTGCGGGGTGAGGGGGACTACCAGCAAGGAAGCGAGCTTTCTTTCCGGCCGGCAAAGAAGCATGTGCAGTTCGGGCATCCCCGCGATGGCGGCCTGGACGAGATCCAGGCGGTCCGGCACACGATGAGCGGCGATACGGGGGCAATGCCTGCCGTATTGGGGCTGGATCGGCCGTTTACGGTGGAACTGATCGCCAAGGAGCGAATCGTGGACGTTTGCATCGACAATCGGCGTACCTTCATCGCCCGTCGGGACGAGTTGGGAGGGGAGCGGCTGTTTTTCTTCGCCCGAGGGGGCAAGGTGGTCTTCCAGGGGATCGAGATCTGCCCGTTGGCGGAGGAGTAGGGGCCGACTCCCAGGATACCCCCGGGGCGGATAGGCTCGCTGCCTGAAGCTGCGGCGAGGTGCCGGCGGAGCGCACTTTCAACCCCACGCAAGTGCCACGCGCCGGGGGCCGCTGTTCACGGCAACTTCCATGCGCTATAACATTCGGACGGGTGACGAAGGAACCTGGAATAAGGGGAACGAACATGATCAGAACCACATTGCCTGAGTTGGATCCGCACAAATCGGAAACCGGTTGCTGTCCCAGATTCGACCCTTCCGCCTGGGACGGCGAGACGTTTCAGTTCGACAACTGGCCTTTCGTTCGGGCGACGACGGCCAGTTTTCTTCACATCCCGCTGAACATCGGATCGGTGTTTAAGAAGACCTTTGGCCGGATCCAAGGGGCCTCGGCGTCGCCGGAGAACACCTACCTGATCCTCTCGAGCGATCTGTCTGCCTGGCGCGGCGAGCACCTGTTCCTGGTCACGAAGGAGGTTCCGGATTCGGAGATGGTCAGGCTTTCGGGCACCTTTCTGGCGAAGGTATTCGAGGGTCCCTATTACGAGGCGAAGAACTGGTGCGGCCAGATGCAGAGGTACGTGAAAGAGCAGGGGAGAACGATCAAGACGTCGTATTTCTTCTACACGACGTGTCCCAAGTGCGCGAAGCATTATGGGAAGAACTACGTGGTGGGGATGGCACACGTGGAGTGAGCCGTGATTGTGGGCGGAAGTGGGAGCGGAGTGTTGGGAGCCTTAGGGCAGTTTCTACAGCGGTTCGCACTGATTTGGCTGAGTTGTGGAACCGGACGGGAGTTTTGCACCTACACTTTCCAGCGGTGCAAAATTTGGGGCGAGGGGCGGTGGCGGAAGTGGTTTTCTTAGTTGTGTTTACGGCCTTGGTCTGAGGCCTTGATCGTAACCTTGCCAACTGCTGGCAGGTCTAGCTTTGCTGTCAGGAGG
>CAYSCH010000320.1:0-2821 GCA_964429355.1 uncultured Planctomycetaceae bacterium
CAAAGCCCGGCTTCGTGGGAAAATAGTGCGGGTAGTCGTTGTCGAAGGGGATCTCGTGCCAATTGTACCAGTGCACGCCTACCGGCAGGCCGATTGCCTCCTGGAATTTTTTCATTGCCGGCACAACCTGCTCAGCCGTGCCGCCGGTCATTGCCCAGCACGAAAGCTCTCGCATCCACTGGGGTGTATCTTCGCGCCCCTGTGGTCCGACCTTCGGATACCAACGGGCGTGCTGGCGGACCCAATCGCGGTAGATGACCGCAGCGTCGTACCAATCGCCGCGCAGGAGTTGCCAGACCGCCTCGCCTTCCAGGTCGAAACCCGCTGCCGGTTGGCCCATTTCGGGTGCCGGAATGTCAAAAGAAAAGTCGACCGCGCGATCCAGAGGACGGCTCTGGACCACCAGGTCCTTGGTGCTTCCCCACGGGTCGTGAATGGCCGCATACAATCCGGTCCCTGCCTCGCGATCGTAAACGGCCATCAGCGGCATTGACATCCAGCCACTTGGATAAGTACCCGCGAATCGAAACGCCTCCGTCCACACACCGCGTTTCACTTCACCCGCCCCGCGGGTAAAAAACACCTCGGCTTCCTCGCCCGGCTGTGCCAGCCCAACCTGCGGGAAAACCGTCTGCCACACACCCCACGGCTTCGGCACGTTCTCGATCTTGAGATCCCAACTGACCCGGCTTGTCCCGGCAGTGCACTCAGCGATCGCCGCAACGGTCAATCCCGCCAGGCGAGCGTCGGCCGGGTTCTTCCACTTGAGTACGAGCGGCGCGCCCTGGCCTGAACCGGCCGGGTTGGCCGCAACCTCCGACCAGCCCGAATCGGCAACCAGCGTCACTTCCTCCCCGGTCTCCGCATTCTTCAGCACCGCGCGGAACAACGGCAGGGGCTTCGAAGCCAGAAGCTGCTTGCGTTGCCCCAGGTCGGCCAGTTGAAGCATTCGCAGGCCCGAGCCGGTGCGTTCGAAGGAGATTGCCAGATCGCCTGCGACGAGCGGAACCAGGTCGTCGGGCAGTTGGCCTTCCACTGCGGCGAGTGCCTGCTGAAACCGGCCTTGTGCCTCCAGTTGTTCGGCCGCCGCCAGTTGCCACCAGGTGCGACGAGCTGCTTCCGCATCGAGTCCGTCAAGGCTCTTCCGAACGTCCGCCAGACGGTTCGAAATACTCTCGACGGTGACCGCCACGTGAGCGTCTGTCGGCAGCTCCTTGGCAGCCGTGCGGATCGCCGACAGGGGCTCGTCGCTGCAGCCGATCCAGAGCCAGGCGGCCAACTCCCGCTCGGTGCCGGCAAATCCTTCCCAGGCCTGATCGCTGAAGGCGTGCAGGTAGGTTCCATAGGCGCCGCGGCCGTTGTGGATGGTGAGGCGTCCCGAACGCAGCATTCCGATGGCGTTGCGTCCATCGAGCAATGCAGCCCAGTCGGAGAAGCTGGTCGAATTGCCGCCGCCCGTCACGTCGCCCTGGGCTTCGGGACCGGCACCAGCCCACTTCGTGAAGGAATCGTCGGGGTAGATCAGCTCCAGAAAGTGCCATTCATTCCAGGCAAACGGCTCCTGCTGATGATGATGTGCGGTCACGAAGACCAGCGGCTGGTCGTGAAGGTAGAACCACTGGTAAACGGCGGTCGGTTTGCTGGCCGGCTGGTTTCCGTCTCGCAGGTAGCGTCCCGACACTCGCACGACGGTGCACAATGGCCCGGCCGCGATCTGTTCGACCTTCGCCTCGCGGTCGTCGATCAACCTATACCCGCCCTGCTCCGCGTGGTGTGTGCGATCGTGCCAGCGGAGCGAATCGAAGACCTTTCCGGATTCGAGGAACGTGATCTTCGACGGAAATCCACCGAGTCTCTCGGGCGTATGCACCACTTCGCAGTTCTTCGTGCGAACGGTTCCGTCGAAGGGGGGCGAGGTTGCCTGGCCCGCCGCCTTCAGCGACAATCGGAGTCTGCCGGCGGAATCAGGCGGTAGTTCGAGTACGATCGTTCCCTTGACTCGCTGCGCCCCGTCGAAATCGGGATCGGGAACAAACTGGCACGGTACCATGTGTCCGTCAGAGTCAACGGCCTCGATACCGGCCGGCGCAACTTCACCCAGCTTGCACCATCGAGCCGCGTCCGTCAGGTCGACTCGCGAGACGACCAGCCCGTGCGCCGGGACATCGCGCACCTGGAGAAGAACCTCCTCGGCTCTCGCGGCAGCGACGGCCGTGAGCAGCAAGCACGACAACGTTGCCGGAACCCGCAACCAGTTCAGTTGTCTCATCGCCGAATCTCCTTTGCAGAAGCCCCTATCGTAGATCGCGCAACATCCCGCGGCAAGCATCTGCGGGCGCAGGCACCGGAATCGGGGAACGGATGCTGTGCGGCGGCGCGGCGGCTACTTCAAGGCACCCTCGGGCTTGCCGATTGCCCACGCCACGGCGTTGGCCAGGAGTTGCAGGAAAGCCGGCTGCTGGAAATCGGCCGGCTGTCCCAGAGTGGTGAGGAACGACCGGGATTCGCCATGGGTGCGCACCCACGCCACCGGAGCCAACCGCTCCTGGGTGTTCGCGACCAGGAGTTCGGTGGTATGTTCGTCGACGTCGGGCAACGTGGTTATGCAGCCGGTGTGCCACAGCCTTCCCACATCTCGCAGCACGGGATGGCCATCGGCATAGGGAGCGGTCTCGATACCAGCTCCCGGCGTTCCATAGGCCCTGGCCGCCGAACGGATCCCCAGGACTTCCCGTTCCCAGTCGGGCCAATTGAGAAAGGCCGATCCGGGCGGGATGAGCGCCACCAGGTTGCCCTCGCACGCCACATAGTCGCGGAGGAG
>CAYSCH010000320.1:2831-11056 GCA_964429355.1 uncultured Planctomycetaceae bacterium
AGTTCAAGTTGGGGTCCGTCGATTGCCAGCCGCTGCGCAAAGAGCACCATGCAGTCGCATTCCATCAGCCGTTCCAGGCCGGGCAGATCGGATCGCGAACGGGCAAACGCCTTCTCGCAGGCCAGATCGTAATGCTGTTCGACGAACGCGGCGAGGGCCGAAAGCGACTGGTCCGATTGATACGACGGGCAAGCCGACACAAGGCACAGACGGGGCTTCGTGTCCGTGGGCGGGAGCGGCGGGACGATCGCCGGCTGGAGGATCGGCTGCCACACCGGTGAAGTCACACCGATCTCGGGATGAGGTGCGTGGACGAAGAACTTGCGATCCGAAAGGGAAGACATGGCGGTTGGTGCGAAATAATGTAGGGCATGGATGGAAGAAGGGCGGACGCTCAGCGTCGCAACGCCGTCCATTATCCGGATCGCGGAAAATCGTGTCCATGCACGGCGGGGCCGATCGCCGCCAAAGGGCCGAAATTTGTTGCCCCGGAATCGCCCTGTGTGGGCGGCGAAAGAGTTGCCGACCGCATCAGAGCTGCCGATCCGGCAAGGAAGGCACGGCCAGCGGTGCGAGCAGGGGCCGATTCGGGAGGTGAGATTGCCTTCTGAAGCGGCCGGGCGGATCAGGCAGACCTTGCGGGCGCCATCCGCGTGCCGCGAGTGTCACAGCCATTGCCGGCGACGGAACCACAGAAGCATCGAGGCCGAGATCGCCAGGCATACGCCCCAGAAGACGAAGTAGAAGCCATTCCAGTGGGCTTCCGGGATATTGGTGTTCATCCCGTAAACGCCGGCCAGGAAGGTGAGCGGGATGAAGATCGTTCCGATCACCGTGAGCACTCGCATCACGTCGTTCGTGCGGTTCGAGAGGGTCGAGATGTAGGTTTCCGTGACGGCTCCGGTGATTTCACGGTAGGTTTCGACCAGGTCGATGATCTGCACGCAATGGTCGTAAACGTCGCGGAAATAGGTCTGTGTGGTTTCGGACAGGCACTCGTGTTTCTCGCGCTGGAGCTGCTGGATCAGATCGCGCATGGGCCACATGACGCGGCGGAACAGGAACATCTCCCGCTTGATCGTGTGGACCTTCTGCAAGGTATCACGGGCGGGCTGGGTCAACAGTTCTTCCTCCAGATCCTCGATCCGGTCCGAATAGCTTTCGAGAATAGGAAACCCGCTGTCGACGATCGTATCGAGCAACGCATAGAGAAGGAAGCTGACGTCGTTTTCCCGCAGGCGAGATCCAGGCGTCTGAATCCGCCGGCAGACGGCCTCAAACACGTCCGCCTGCGCCTCCTGGATCGTAACTAGGGTATTACGTCCAAGGAAGAAATTGACCTGATGGCTGTAGAGATGGCCGCCGTGGAGTTCGAGCAGCCGGCCGACCACGAACAGCCGGCCCGGCTGGTGGGCCGACCCTGGATAGTCTTCGGCCTTGGGCCGCTGGGCATTGATGACCACGTCTTCGACGGCCAGCGGATGGAGCTGGTACTTCTCGGCAAAGGCCCGGATGCCGTCCACATCGCGGATGCCGAGGATGCTGATCCATCGCACGCGTGACCAGGACGGACGATGCCTGACGAGAAACTCTCCGATGTCGAGGACCTCGTGCACCTCGACCTCGTCCGGACAGTAGTCGATGCACGTCACGCGAATCGCCTCGGGCGCGACGGCCGGCGGCACCGACGGCCGCGGCGCCAGCCCCGGTTCGGTCCCGGGCAGCGGCATCGAGATCTTGGGGAGCGACGTACCCAGGAAGGGGAGTCGTGCACGGGCTTCATCGAGCAGCTTCCAGGGCAAATCCGTCAAACGCCGGGCAGCGTTGCGATCGGAGGAAGGCGAAGCGGAGGTCATTGGTTGCTCCAGGCTGCTTGATCAGCTCTCGCAGAAAGGCCTCGCATGGGGATGCGAGGTGAGGCACGGGGCTCGATTCTGAAGCAAAGGGCCGTTCTCCGGAAACGGAAGATTCCGGAGAACGGCAGATGTCACCAAGGGAGACGTGGACACCGGCATCAGTCGGGGATACGAATCACCGAGAGAGTGCAGGGCTCGTTGTACTGTTTGTTGACGCAGCCCGGAATCGGCCAGTCCATGTTGGATACGATCAGCTCGTTGCCGCGGAGCAGCACTTCGCACGGTTGGTCCATGCCGCCGTCGAGCCCGTCGGTATCGCCGTTCTGGGCGAGGGTCCGCACCTTGCCGTCGAGGGTGACCGCGTGGATTGCGTTGAGCATCGAGTCGTTGACGTAGATCTCTTCGGTCTTCGGATTGAAGAACAGCCCATCGCAGCACTTCATGGTATCGGCGGTGGCGAAGATCGTATTGGACTTGACGGCGCCCTGGTCGTCGAGTTCGATGCGGTGGAGCGTGCCATCGCTGAAGTTGCCACAGTAGATGTTGCCCGCGTTGTCGAAGCACAGCCCGTCGGCGCCGAGGCGGACGTCCTTGTTCTTGAACTCGATGAGGGCCAGGAAGTGCGGATCCTGGGTTTCGTCGTCGGCCAGCTTGATCACGCCCTTGTCGAGATCTTCGAGCTTGAACCGGAAAATGCCGCTCTTGCCGGGGTCGGACTCGATGTCGATCTGGGTCTCGGTCACGTAGAGGTAGCCGTCGTGGCAGACGACCGCATTGGACGTCTGGAATCCTTCGATGGCGGAGACGGGTTCACCCGGCTTGCCATCCTCGATCGGGATCCGCAGGACGCGGGACTGCCGCTTGCCCTTCATCTGGTAGTCGGCCAGGAAAAGGTCGCCGGACGGAGCGGCGCACACGCCGAGCGGACCGATGGGTTCGCCCGTACCGGGATTCTTGCCCAGTTCCAGGAATTTTTCGACCTGGTTGTCGGGCGTGATCTTCATCAGGCACACGCCGTCTTCCAGCTTGTTGAAGTTGGGCATGGAGAGGATGATACTGCCGTCGGCCAGCAGGCACATACCGTCGGGGGTGTTGCAGCCTTCCGGCAACTTCAGGAACAACTCGGCCTTGCTTGCCGCAGCGGCGTCTGCAGGCTTGGGAGCCTCGGCCTGGGGTGCTTCTTCCTTCGGCGCATCGGCCTTGGGAGCTTCGGTCGCGGGCACATCGGGTTTGGGCTCTTCTGCCGGGGCGTCTGCCGGCTTGGGAGGCTCAGCCTGGGGTGTTTCCATTTGCGGAGCTTCTTCCTTGGGTTCTTCGGGCTTGGGTTCTTCGGGCTTGGGCTCCTCGGCTTTCGGCTCCTCGGCTTTCGGCTCCTCGGCTTTCGGCATATCGGCCTTGGGCTCCTCGGCCTTGGGCTCCTCGGCCTTGGGCTCCTCGGCCTTGGGCTCCTCGGCCTTCGGCTCCTCAACCTTCGAAGGCTCGGCGGCCGGCTCTTCGGCCTTCGGTTCCTCCGGGATGGGAGCGTCGGGCACGTCGGCCGGCGTGATTGTCACGCCTGGTGCGGGAGCAGTCGACCCGCCGGGCAGCGGCTGGGGCTGCGACTGCGGTGGTGGGCAACCGATAGTGGCCGCCAGGATCGCCGCGAGCGCGACGAGGAATGTGAACTGGTACTTGGTTGTCATGCCAGGTTTCTCCTTAAGAAAATCTCTAGTTCCAACGCGGGTCGAACCCGTAACGAAAACTCACAAACAAGCGCGCCCACCCTATGGACGCGACCGGACAGAACTCCGGAATCGGCGTGGCTGGCTTCCCAATAGGGATCACCGCGAGTCAAGACGCAAAAGACGCACTCAAATATCTCCGATCAACTCCTTGCGTATCTGCCCGAGTGCATCGGCGGCAATCATGGCGTCGACCAGGTCGGCGGCTGTTACCTTGAAGGGATGGTTGTGGCAGAGCGAGCCAGCCCCGGTGCAGCCCTCGCCAAAGGCCATCAGCCGTTGGCGGCTGATCCCTTCCAGATGCAGATCGGCAAAGGTGACGGGCAGGCCGAGCTGGATCTGGAAGTCGAAGACGGCGTACTTGTCGTCCACATCGTAGTCGTCGTCAAGGCAAAGCTGCGAGACGATGCCGAAGCCGACCTTCTCGCCGTGCATCATGCCCGCCTCCTGGCACTCGGGCATATTGGAGAGCATGTTGCCGATCATGTGGGCCGTCGCCAGGCCGCCGCTTTCGAAGCCCAGGCCGGAAAGGAGGACGTTGGCCTCGATCACTTTCTCAACGGCCGGAGTAACAACGCCCAGCTCGACATCGCGTTTGGCGTCCAGGCCATGATCGATGAGCGTGTCGAAGGCCAGGCGGGCCAGCGCCATTGCGGCCATGGTCGGCTGTCCGCCGGCAATGTTGTTTGCCCGGGATTTCTTGGCGGCCTCGGCCTCGATCCAGGTCGAAAGGGCGTCGCCCATGCCGGCCACGAACGCCCGCACCGGGCCGCTGGCGACCACTTGCGTGTCGACCAGCACGAGGTCCGGATTGAAGGGCCAGCAATCGAAGCCGATGAAGTTGTGATTTTCGTCGTACCACACGGATGCGGCGCTGGTGGGCGAATCGTTCGACGCGATCGTCGGGCAGGTCACCATCTTCAGCCCCGTATCGACCGAAACCGCCTTGGCCACATCGAGCACCTTGCCGCCGCCGACGCCGACGGAAATGTCGGCGCCGCTTTCGCGGGCGATCTTACTGACACGGCCGCGTTCGTCGCCGGTCGCCTCCCCCTGGAAGAGGACGTCGACCATCTCGATCCCCGCGGCGGCCAGGCTGGCGGCCACGGTGTCGCCCACGATTTTCTTGACGCACTCGTCCCACAGAACCAGGGCCTTCTTGCCGAGGGGCTTGAGGTAGTCTCCCAGTTCGGCGAGCACGCCCCGGCCTTGAACGTATTTTCGAGGGGCAATGAGCACGGATTTCATTTGTTGGTCCTCCTGCGGGATTCGGGAAGTTGGTTCTCAATCGCCCCTATAGTCGCAGCGCCGGTTCAATTCCGTTGACGACGGGCAGTGGGCCCTCGCCACGAAGCATTCTTGTCAGGTGGCCGGCCATCAACTTGGGGCTGTTCAGAAAGGCGTCGATGGTGCTGCCGGCCAGGTGAGGGGTGATCGTCAGATTGTCGAGTTCCAGCATGGGGCTGCCCGCGGGTAGCGGTTCCTCGTCAAAAACATCGAGTGCCGCGCCCATGATCTTTCTTTGTCGCAACGCGTCCACAAGGGCCTTCTCGTCGATCAGCCCGCTCCGGGCCGTGTTGACGAGCACGGCGGTGGACTTCATCATCGCCAATTCGGCGGCGCCGATCAAATGGTGGGTCTCCGGGGAGAGCCTGGCGTGCAGGGAAACGACGTCCGATTCCTTCATCAGGGTGGGCAGATCGACAAGCTCCGCCGGTGCCGGATCGCCTTGACAATAAGGGTCAAATGCGAGGATCCGGCTGCCGAAGGCTTCCAAGTAGTGGGCCACCAGCCGGCCGATGGCACCGTAGCCGACCAGGCCGACCGTTTTTTCGTTCAGCTCGGGAATCGCCATGCCGTTGGCAAATTCCCGCCGCCACTGGCCCCGCATCAGGCAGGCGTGGGATCGGGCCAAATTGCGGATCTCCGCCAGGATCAACCCCATCGTGCACTCTGCCACCGCACGTGCGTTGCGCCCCGGCGTGTTGAGGACGCTCACGCCCCGCTCGCTGGCCGCAGCGACGGCCACATTTTCGACGCCTCCACGGAGCACACCGATCACCTGGAGGGAGCGTGCGGCTTTGATCGTCCCTGCCGGGACCGGCGTGAACTGGGTCACGAGGATCTCCACGTCGTCGATACGGTCGAAAAGCTGTTGCGGCAGGTCCACCGCATCGGGCCCTCCCTGCTCGATCGCCAGGTTCGCCTCCTGCAACTGGATCAGCGTCTCGTGCTCCCAGCGGCGGACCTCGACCTCGACCCCCAGCGATTCCAGGGCAGAGAGCCCCCGTCGCATGATGTTGTGGGGGATGTAGTGATCGCTGATCGCCAGGAGTTTCACAGTTATCTCTCCGCTTTCCCGTCGGCCGAAAGCAGCCGGATCTTCTCGGCCACCGTTTCGCCCATGGCCTGTTTCATCGGCCCGAAGATATCGGCCGGCAGCGGATCGATGCGGTTGATACGGGCCACGGCCGTTTTCATTCCCTTGGCCATGGCGATGCGATTGTCGGCGAAAATGTTGATTTTGCAGATGCCGTTGCGGACCGACTCGCGAATCTGGTCGTCCGGCGTTCCCGATCCGCCGTGCAGAACCAGCGGAACCGTGCTCACCGCATTGAGTTCCTTGAGCCGATCGATCGACAGATTGGGGAGCGAGCGATACACGCCGTGGGCCGTGCCGATCGAAACGGCCAGGGCGTCCACGTTGGTCTCGCCGACGAATCGAACGACCTCTTCGGGCAATGTCAGCACCGACTCGCCACATTCTGTTTCCGCCAGGTCCATGCCTCCCACGTGGCCCAGTTCGGCTTCCACGCTGACTCCGTGGGGATGAGCCAATTCGACCGCCGCCCGGCTGAGTGCCACGTTGGCCTCAAACGGCATGGTCGAGCCGTCGACCATCACGGAGGTGAACCCGTGGTCGATCGCCCGCTTGACGACATCCAGATCGGACGTGTGATCCAGGTGCAGGGCGATCGGGATCGGGTGCAGGTCGGCCACGGCCCGAACCAGGCCGGCCAGGTAGGCCATATCGTAGCTATCGGGCCGGGGCTGGAGGCACATCACGATCACGGGGGCGTGCAGCTCCTCGGCCGTCTCCAGCACAGAGCGGACCATCACATCTTCGACGCAGTCGAAAGCCGGTACCGCGTAAGCGTTTTCACGAGCGCCGGCGAGGATTTCTTTCAGGGTAGTCAGCATAGGTTCCTATCTCATCAGCATTCCGCCGGTCGCGTCGAACGTGGCCCCGGTCGTGTAGCTTGCCCGGTCCGACGCAAGGAACACGACCGTGTGGGCGATCTCGGCCGGTTCGGCGATCCGCCCGAGGGGCGTTCGCTGAATGTAGTTTTCTTCGTTCTCTTCCAGGGCCTCCTGGGCCATGTCGGTTCGCATCATGCCGGGGGCGACGGCGTTGACATAGATCCCCGAGCGGGCCACCTCACGGGCGAGCGACACGGTGAAGGTGACCAGGCCGGCTTTCGAAGCGGCGTAGTGGGCGTGTCCCGTGGTGGAACCGTGGAAGGCCGCCTGGGTGGTGATGTTGACGATCCGCCCGCCGCAGCCTCGATCGAGCCAGCGGCGCACGGCCTCGCGGCAGGTGAGGAAGGCGCCTTTCAGGTTGATGTCGAAGGTCGCATCCCATTCCTGTTCGGTCATCTCGCGGACGTAGGCGGTCGGCCAGACACCGGCATTGTTGACGAGGATATCGATTGGCCCGAGGGCTTCCTCGCATTGTTCGAAGATCCGCGCCACGTCGGCGCTCTTGGCAACGTTTCCTTGCAGGGCGACTCCCTCGGAATCGTGGAGGTTCTGCAGGGCGCCGACGACCTCCGCGGCGGCCGCCTGGTCGCGAAAGTAGTTGACACCGATTTTCGCTCCTTCGGCCGCCAGTCCCAGACAGATTGCACGCCCCAGCCCGCGAGAGCCGCCGGTCACGAGCGCCACTTTGTGCTGGAGATGAAGATCCATGAAAGGTGAGCCAGGGCAGGATGGAGCGGTAGGCCGGTTTGGGCAAACCAACAATATAGACCATCTCTCGGGCAGGTCCAAGTGGCGGGAGAGACGCCGGCGGTGGGTGGAGGTTGCGTCTGGAGGGATGCAGGAAGCAGAGTGCCCGAGGCCTGAAGGGCGAAGAGCGAAGGCGTTGTCTCTTAGGCGTCGGGTCTGGATCGAGCAGGCGGTCGCGGAATCATCCTCGCTCACGGGCCGGACTTGGTGTCGGGATGGGGTAAAAATTGTGTTGGGATGGGGGTAAACTTGAGAGTTTTGGAACGCATGTGGCTGTGTTCCAAAACGACGATAGGGCGAGAGAGGTGGTTGCAAGTGATAGTAGTGAACGTGTTTACAGTATTGGGTTGAATCCTAACTGTGACCCCCATGGATGGGGTATGTGCCAAAACCTATTCACTGGAAACAGGAAAACGGCAGGGAGCAACTTTGCGCGCAATTTGAAGTTTTCTGACACCTTTACCTCGGAAGTGGCTCCCTGGATTCGGGGAGTGGCTTCTGTATTTTTCCCCAGTGATCCAGGGAGACGGCGTCTGCCAGTTTGCGAGGGCGGGAACCGGCAGAGAGGGCCTGGCAAGCGATGGCGGGAGCGGTGAGGACTCGAGGGGATGGAGCATGGATCGGGGACGGGAGAACACTG
>CAYSCH010000321.1:0-10087 GCA_964429355.1 uncultured Planctomycetaceae bacterium
GGCGGCCTGGTCGCGTCGGCCTATACCGATTTCGTCCAAGGTTTCCTCATCATTCTCATGTCGTTCATGCTGATCCCTGCCGGCCTCAGCGTCGTCGGGGGATTCACGGGCATGCGCGAAAGCCTGGATCCCAGTTTCTTCGAGATCTACAACCGTATGAGCGGCATCGACGGCTTCACCATCGCCATCCTCACACTCAATGGCCTGGTCGGTATCACCGCCCAGCCGCACATCCTCTCCATGAACGCCACCGGCCGCAGCGAACGGGCCGGGCGCATCGGCCAGACCTACGGCAACATGGTCAAACGGTTCTGCACGATCGGCTGGGCTTTCACCGGCCTCGTTGTTGCCGCCATGGTTCTCCAGCGCGGCGACACGCTCTCCGACAAGGAAAACGCCTTCGGCTACGCCAGCCTCCATCTGCTGGCCCCCGGGTTCACCGGCCTCATGGTCGCCTGCGTGCTCGCCGCCAACATGTCGACCTGCTCCAATTTCATGGTCAATTCCGGCGCCTTGTTCACCCGCAACCTCTACCAGGGTTATTTCCGGCCTGCTGCCGGCGACCGCGAGGTGCTCCTTGTCGGCCGGCTTTCGGGGTTCACGCTCACCATGCTCGGCGTGTTGTTTGCCCTCTCGGTCGGCCAGGTGCTCGACGCCTTTCTCTTCACCGAGACCCTGCCGGCGTTCTTCGGCATCATGATCCTCGGCGGATTTCTCTGGCGGCGCGCCAATCGCTACGGTGCCTGGGCCGGGGTGCTCGTGTCGATGGTCGTCTACTACGCCGCCAACTACCAGATGTCGGATGAGCTGAGACTGGTCTACAAGTGGGAACCTGAACCGTTCGCCTGGTCGATGCTGGCCGGCTTTTCCGCCTTCATTCTCCTCAGCCTCGTTACCCCGGCTGAATCGAAGGAACGGATCGAGCGGTTCTACGACAACATGCGCCGCTCCACCGACCAGGAAGGCCTTCCGGCGGGCCAACCCAAGCCGCTGGCCGCCGATCGCGGCCAGGACCTCCTGCTCCTGGACCTGACGGGCTGGTTCACCGCCGAACGCTGGCACAACTTCTTCCACCGCTACCGCGAGGATCTCGTCGGATTCCTCCTGGCCTGGGCCACCGTCGCCCTCCTGGTTGGCCTGGCCTGGGGCCTGATGCAGATCGGCAAGTGACAGCGCAGGTGGCGCCCGCCGGACCGGGCGGCAAGCTACGCCTCGACCACCAGCGGCAGACTTTGAATCCACCATCGCTGTCAGGCTCCTTGACGGTGACCTTGCGGGCAAACGCGACCGTATTACAACTGCCGGAACGAAACCACGAACAGCACAAGCCTGACGGGCCTTACCAGAGAGTTCGAAATCTGCCGAACCTGAGGGGTTGTGTCAGGCCGAGCCTGACCTACACTGAATGGGCTTGCATGATTCGCAGAAAAGCAGTCGTCCTGAAGATAGCCGCGTGGGCTTGCACCGCGCTCGGGTTGCCCTCGTGTTTTGCCCGCGAATCCTGTCACTCCTGGCCCATCTAAATGGGCGTGCATGATTCGCAGAAAGGCAGTCGTCCTGAAGATAGCCGCGTGGGCTTGCCCCGCGCTCGGGTTGCCTTCGTGTTTTGCCCGCCAGTCCTGTCACTCCCGGCCCATCGAGTTCCTGATTGCCTTGACGCAATTCCCTCTGGGAATCACGCAGTCGGGCACGGCCTGACCCGCGGCAAACCAACTGTCACGCACGGTACGGAAGCGACCGAGGGCGAGGCCATCATGACCCGCCCAATCCTTGCCTGTTTTGAAAGACAAAAACGCATGTTGCCAAAGATGTTTCGCTGTTACCTCGTCGACAAGGATGCCGAGGGCCGCGTGTCCGGACGGATTACCGACGTGCCGACGGCCGACCTTCCGCCCGGCGACGTGGTCGTGCGCGTCGACTACTCGTCGCTCAACTACAAAGACGCCTTGGGCGCGACCGGACACCCAGGGGTCAACAGGACCTTTCCCAATATCCCAGGCGTCGACGTGGCAGGTCGAGTCGCCGAGAGCCGCGTCGACGAGTTCTGTCCGGGCGACGAGGTCATCGTCACCGGCTTCGACATGGGCTCCAATCGCTGGGGCGCCTACGGCGACTACATCCGCGTGCCCCAGGATTGGGTCGTGCCCATGCCGGCCGGCCTGTCGATCCGCGAGAGCATGATCCTGGGCACGGCCGGACTGACGGCCGGCTTTCTCGTCCAGGCCCTGCTCGATCACGACGTCACGCCCCCAAAGGGACAGGTGGTCGTGACCGGCGCCTCGGGAGGTGTGGGCGGCTTTGCCGTGGCCATCCTGGCCAAACTGGGTTACCAGGTCGTCGCCGTCACCGGCAAGGAGTCCGCCCATCCGCTCCTGAAGTCGCTGGGGGCGGCCGAAATTGCCCCGCGCGATCTGGTCAGCGACACCAGCGGCAAGCCGCTCCTCAAAGGCCGTTGGGCCGGGGCGATCGACACCGTCGGAAGTGCCCCTTTGTCGACCATCCTTCGCTCAATGAAGCACGGCGGTTGCACGGCCATCTGCGGCAATGCGGCCGGGGTCGACATTCCTGACATGACTGTTTTCCCGTTCATCCTTCGCGGCGTCACCCTGACCGGAGTCGATGCCGCCTGGTGCCCGATTCCGCTCCGGCATCGAACCTGGGACAAGCTCGGCGCCGAGTGGAAACCCGACTGTCTGGACCGGGTCGCCCAATTCATTACCCTGGAACAACTGCCCGGCAAGGTGGCCGAGATCCTCGATGGCATGATCGCCGGGCGCGTCGTCGTGGCCATCTCCGACGAGGGCCGTGCTGAATCCCTGAAGTAGGGTGGTGCCAAAGCGGACCAAATCCACCGGACTGCCGAATCTCGAGACGCCACCAATTACGCGCCCGTTGAAACCACCCACCGAAAAGCGCCGGCCCACCAGGTTCGAACATCCACTTCGAACAATCGCATCCCATAGCCGACCAGAAGAGAAACACTCCCATGTACGAGACTTTTGAACACACGGCCGACATCGGACTCCGTGCCCGGGCCGCCGATCTCGATACACTGTTTGCCGAGGCCGCCAGGGCCTTCTTCTCAATCATCGTCGAGAACTACGGCGACGTTCGCGCGGTCAATGAGTACTCCCTCTCCGTAGAGGCGGACCAGCTCGACGATCTGCTCTACGATTGGCTGGCCGAGTTGCTTTACCTGTTCGATACGGAACACGTCCTGCTGTGCGAGTTCAACGTGACGCTCTGCGACGGCAGCTTGACGGCCACCGTTCGCGGTGAGCCGATCGATCCGGAACGCCACCACCTCGACATGGACGTGAAGGCCATCACCTATCACGAGCTCAAGGTCGAGCAGGACCGTGACGGCTACCTGGCCGAGGTAATCGTCGATCTGTAGCACCCCGCCCCATCATCCGGCAGTCGCCTGAGCTTGCTACGAATGTGATGAGTTCAGGCTACGTCCAGAACTCCTGCCGCTCCTCTGGTTTGGGTGTCTCAGCAACTGCGACAACCTCGCGAATTCGCGCGAACAGCTCGTTGAGAGCATCGGTCTTCAACACCTGCTTGTTGCCTTGTCGATATTCCTCCAGGATCCGCTCGACCTCTTCGGCAAGCCCTCGAACAAGCTCCTGCGTCTCTTTGTGCTCGGCCCCAATCATCGCCATCCATCTGCGAAGCATCTCGAGGAGACGCAAGAGATGCGTATGCCGGTTTCTCCTGATGGGTATGAGGCCGTCCTTGACGGGCTCGCACAGTTTCGCGCTCTCCGCCAGCCCCTTTCGGGCACTCTCCAGCTCAGGCTCGACGTGCGAGGACAGGGAGCAGCGCTTTCGTAGCAGGGAGATTCCCGATACGGCGCTCCGATCGAGCCATGATCCGACCGTTGCGGCCCCGTTGGAACCTCCGCAGAACGCAAGGCTCCTGTCGCACCCATTCCAACCTTCCGGCATCTCCACCGGCTGCACGACCTGCTGCTGCCGGCCGCCCTTGTTGACAACCTCCGATCGATCGATGGCCACGTAGGCCGTGAACCTTGAAAGCACGTTGGTGGCCAACGACAACTCGACAATCTTCTTCGCCAGCGATTTCGGGTCCTCCACGCCCATCGCATACCGATCCTCCAGGTCGCGGACTCGCGCCCGCCCCCAGAGGCTGCGGATTGTATCCGATCGACCATCGACGGCCGTAACCTCTGCCTTCCAGCGATTACCATTGGCATCGGTGCCCGAAACTTGCAGGATCCATGATGCGGCGGTCGCCTGGAACTGCCCAAAGATCGTGATTGGCCGATCGGCAAACAGATCAGGCAGCCGGGCCGGTGCCAGGCTCTCCTGAATCAAAGTCCCAGCGAGGGCCTCCACCTTGAGATCGGTCACGGCAGCCGTGGCGATCCCACGATGGATCTGGTCCATGGCCGCGTCCAGGCGATCTTCCGATTCGACCAGATCGCATGTCCCTCCGCCCGCATCCGCCAGGCGGCGAAGGAAACCGGCGTTGACGGCCCGGTCGATCCCGATCGTATGGATTCGGGGGATTCGACCATTGGCAGACACTTGCTTCACGGCCCGAAGAACCACGTCTTCGCCAGACACCTGGCCGTCGGTGACCAGAACGAGGATCGGCTGGCGCTGTTGGCCGGAAGAACCCAGGAGACGGATCGCTTCCGCCATGGCCCCGCCCATCTCCGTGCCACCGCGAGCGTCGATCCTTCCCAGCCACTCGATCGTTCGCCAGCGAGCGCGATCCGAGGCCGCTATGAGACCACCCCGGCACTCCCGCGGTTGCTCGATGGTGTTGTCGAAAGCAATCACGGAGAAACGGTCTTCGTCGAGCAACGAATCGACGATCCGCCCCACGGCGCGCCGCGCGGCGACCATTTTCCAGCCCTGCATGCTCCCCGAGCGATCGAGCACGATGACCACGTCGCGCGGCGGTTGTGCGCCAGCCTGGATGACCGGCGGAACGATGGTCAGGGCAAACGTTGCCGTCTTCCCGTCCTCGTTGGGAGAGGCTGTCAGCGATGTCTGCACGGCCTCGGCCGCCACCGGAAATCGCAGAATGAAGTCGCGGTTGAGACGTTCACCAGGCTGCATGCGGATCTTCCACGGCGGGCCTTCTTCCACGACCACGCTGTGGAGGCTCGCGGAGAATCGCTCTGCGGCTGCGCCAGTTCCCGTCAATCCCTGCGGATCGAGTTCCACTTCCAGCGTCAGGGCTACCGGATTCGGAAAACCGGGCAGAAGCACCGGCGGTGTCACCCGCGAGGCATCCGGCACCTCATCGGTGTCGTTGGTTCGCCCGAGACCCACCGACGGGCCGTCCAGCGGGATTCCGGAGGTGTAACGAGGGGCCACCACCAGGGGAAAGCGGAAGGTTGCTTCCCCGCCCGAGAGCGGCAGCGGACCGACGAGGGTCAACTCGACGGAAATATTTTCCTTCGACGGGATGTTGCCAACCTGAATCGAGAACGTGCCGCTGCGATCCTCTTCAGCCAAGGCTGCTCGATGTCCCTCTTCGACCGCTTTCTGGTAGTCCCTGCGAGCCTGGCCCCGTTCCTTGAGCTGGCCCTCGATTACCCGGTCTCCCACCCGCATGCGAAACGACGTGACCGCGGCACGGTCGGGCAGGGGAAAGATATAGGTCGCCTCCAGCGGTTCGTCGAGCGAATTGCGAAAGATCTGCTTGACGCAAGTTCGGGCCAAGAGTCCGCGGATCGTTGTCGCCACATCCATCGCCACCAGCGGCAGGCACCCCCGCGCCGTCTCCAGGCAGCCAAACCCGGCCTCGGCGTCTTGAGAGGGAATTATCTTCTCATGAACCGCATTCAGTGTTCGCATCATCATTCCTCCCATTTGCTCGAGTCTCAAACCGCCTGAAGAAGCCGGGTCTCTTGGAGCCGCTAAGGCGCTGCAAAACAATAAAATACCGAATTGAGAGTCAGCGGCAGGGCGCAAGCCCTCCGGTTTCGCCGTACCGGACGGCTCGCGCCGTTCCCCGAAATCGGTAACTTTTTGTTGAGCGCGGCCTGACAATACCACCGATTGTGCCCATCCGTGCCCGTGGGGTTCCTGTACTAACCTCAAAGATCGTGGAGTCTCTCACAAAGACTCGCGACCATCTCAGTTCGAGCGGTAGCTCGTATTGGTTGGCGGCCCTGCCGCCCTGCACTCTGTTAGGGTGTCTGAAACTCCGATCCTGGCTCCTCAAAGTTCTCTCTTTCATCGTGTGGCACTGGCTTGTTACTGCCTCCTTTCCGTAGCAGGGCGTTTTTCAAGCTTTCGAGTACAGGCTTCAGCCGGGAGAGAGTGCCGGCGTCGAGCTCGCCCGAATCGACCCCCTCGATCACCAGGGTCACATTGTCCAGCACCTTCAGATGCAGGGCAGTTGCGACGTTCGCGGCCGAGGGGGGCGAATTGCCTCGCGGCGCTGCCGCCCAGAAATCGGCTTGCCGTACCGGCGGCATTCGCATCCCTTCTTGGTTCCCGGCCGGTGCGTCCGAAGCACCTTCTGCCGACGCGACGCGTCCGTGGTCCAGACGGGCGGCAAAACCTTCCGGCAGGGCCGACCAGGTGGCAAGCGTCGACTGGCCGGCCCCCGTCAGGATCGCCTGAATCTCAACAAGCGATTTACCTGCGGACTGGAGCCGTTTGATGGCCACCAATTGCTCGAGGTGACGCTGACCGTAATACGCGGTTCTGCCGCGGATCTCCGAAGGCTTGTCGAGGAGCCCGAGTGTCGTGTAGTAGCGGATCGTCCGGCGGTCCGGCACTTCTCGCACTCTGGCGGACTTCTGGCCTGAATAGCCCATCTCCGCCAGTGCCTGCTCGACCACCATCGCCAGTTCGCCAATCGTCCAAAGCCCAGTCATGCCTATATATTACACTGTTATATTACACTGTCAAGAACATTCCGCCCCTTTTTGCAGCCCGGCAGCGCACTGCTGCCGTAACCCGTATTCTGCAAAACACTTGAGAATCTATAATGTCCTGATCCGATACTGTCACCCATCCCCTGACCCCCTGACCCCCTGACCCTCTGTTCTCTGACCCTCTGCCCTCTGACCCTCTGCCCTCTGACCCTCTGATCTCTGCCCTCTGTCCTCCGTCCATGTCCACTCGCCAAACCACCCGTCCCTTCCCTGTTCGCTTCGCCGGGCAACTCCGCCCAGCCCAGGAAGCCGCCATCGAGATTGCCAGAACCCAGTTGGCCAAGGGGAAGCGGCGCGTGCATATCGTGGCGCCGCCAGGCTCGGGAAAAACCGTCCTCGGGCTCTACCTCTGGTCGGAATGTGTCCAGAAACCGGCCGTCGTCCTGTCGCCCAATTCGGCCATTCAGGCCCAGTGGGCCTCCCGGTCGAGCTTGTTTGAAATTTCGCCGGAGGCAACCGGTGGAGTGAGCACCGACCCCAGAGCCCCCGGGCTGCTGACCTCGCTGACGTATCAATCGGTCACGCTGCCCGATCGGGGCGATGCCGATCTGGACGAGGCCGCGACCGATCTCTGGAAGGAAACACTCATCGCGAAGGGGCAGGCGGAGAACCCCGACGAAGCAGCCGTCTGGATCGACGACCTGCGCCGCCACAATGCCGACTATTACGAACAGCGGTTGTCGGCCTATCGCAAGATCGTCCGCGACCGGGTCGCCATGAGCGGCAACTCGCTGGCCACCCTGCACGCTTCTTCACTGGAAACATTGCACCGCCTCCGCGATCGGCGAGTTGGGCTGGTGATTCTCGACGAATGCCACCACCTCATGGGACACTGGGGCCGAGTCCTGGCCGACGCCCGTGAACTGCTGGAACAGCCCATCGTGATCGGGCTGACCGCCACGCCTCCCGACCGCGACGGCAAGCTGCCGGAGGACGTGGAACGCTATGACGAGTTCTTTGGCCCCGTTGATTACGAAGTTCCCGTTCCAGCTGTCGTAAAAGACGGGTTCCTGGCCCCGTACCAGGACCTGGCGTACTTCGTTCGCCCCACGTCGGAAGAGCTCCAGTACCTGGCCACCGTCGACAGCGAATTCCACGAGGTCGTGCAGTTGCTGTGTGGTGAGTTCGGCAGGAACCGGCCCGGAAACCGCCGAGAGAACCCTGTGCCGGCGGAGAGCACGGGCGGCGCCGGCAGCTCTCCAATCCCTGCCAGCACAGCCGATGCGAGCCTCGATTTCTCCGAGCATGTGTGCGACGAGCCGTTGACGGTCTGGCTGGAGCGGATCCTCCGCACCCTGGAGCTGCCGACCGGCCGGATGAAGGACTGGACGAGCTTCGAGCGGCGCGATCCGGAACTGGCGTTGATGGGGCCGCTGTTCCTGATGTCGCGGGGAACGCAGCTCCCCGCCCATGTTCCACCGCCGGACGAATCGGCCATCGACCCCCAGGCCCAGGAGCTGGATCTGCTCGTGCCGCTCCTGGATCGCTACATCCGCCATCGCCTCCAGCGTTCGGAGGATCCGGCCGACCACGCCCTGGCGGAACAAGCGATCGCGAAACTTCGGCTCCTGGGAATCCAGATCACCGAGACGGGCCCAAGGGCCTGTGCCTCGCCGGTCGGGCGGGTGATGGCCTATTCCACTGCCAAAACACGGGCCCTCCTGCCGATCCTCGAGGCCGAGATGCAGGCCCTTGATGACGCGATTCGTGCCGTTGTGATCGCCGACTACGAAAAAACCTCTGCCGTCGCACCCGAAATCGGGCACTTGCTCGACGAAGAAGCCGGCGGCGCCGTGGCCGCCTTCCGCGGCCTCCTTTCCACTCCGGAGGTCGACGGGCTCGACCCAGTCCTGGTCACCGGATCCACGGTGCTCGTAGACGATGATCTGGCGGAGCGATTCAAACACGAAGCCGACCGCTGGCTTGCCGAACATGGATACCGCTCGGAGCTGACCTATCAAGAGGAGGCTGGTTTCCACGTGTTGACCGGCTCGGGCAGTCAGTGGTGCCCCCGGGTCTATGTGGAGATGATCACCGACCTCTTCCAACGTGGCGTGACCCGATGCCTGGTAGGCACGCGGGGCCTGCTCGGAGAAGGCTGGGACGCCAACAAGGTGAACGTGCTGGTGAACCTGGCCTCGGTGACCACGTCGATGTCGGTCAACCAGCTCCGCGGCCGCTCGATCCGGCTCGATCCGGCCGTGCCTGAGAAAATGGCCGACAACTGGGACGTGGTCTGCATCGCCCCCGAGTTTGCCAAGGGACTCGACGACTACCGCCGGTTCATCGACCGCCACAAGACGATCTACGGGCTGGCGGACGACGGGGCGATCGAGAAGGGCGTGGGGCACGTGCATGCGGCCTTCACTGAGCTCAAGCCCGAGGGACTGGAGGGCTCGCTCCACGTGCTCAACGACGACATGCTGGCCCGGGTGAACCGGCGAGCCGAATTTCGCAGCCTCTGGCGGATCGGCGAGCCATACCATCCCGACCCGATTCACACCCTGGAAATCCACCGAATGGGAGAGGATGCCGGAGGAGGGTTTCCCCCCTTCAAGCACGGCAAGCAGGCTTGGACCGGTTCCTCCCTGGCCCTGGCGGTGGGCCATGCGGTGCTGGGAGCCTTGGTGGAAGCCGGCGCGCTGAAGAAACACTATCGGCTTCAAGTGGCCGATCGTGCGGGGGGCTACGTACGCCTCTTCCTGGAACGGGCGGCGCCGGAAGACGGGGCCCTGTTCACGGAGGCAGTCCGCGAGGCACTCGCTCCGCTGGACCAGCCGCGTTACGTGATCCCGCGGTATGCCGACGAGGTCACCGACACGTGGGTTTCGCACCTCCTTCCGGACCTTTTTGCCCGTTACTTCCGCCGCCGGGAGCGGCGGATGGCGATGCTCCACGCGGTGCCGTCGGCCTTGGCAAAGAAGAAGGAGCTGGCCGACGTCTTCGCCCGTCATTGGAACGTCCACGTCAGTCCCGGCGAGGCCTTCTACACCCACCGGGGCGCCGGGCAGGAGCTGCTCGAAAAGGCGAAACGAAGACGCCAGGTGCCGACCAGTGCGGCGCGGAACAAGGAAGTCTTCATGTAGCGACCGGTGGCCCTGATCCGACCGCGAACACGTGGTGTGCCACTTCCTCTGCAAGTGCTCCGAAACGGTTGAC
>CAYSCH010000321.1:10097-10953 GCA_964429355.1 uncultured Planctomycetaceae bacterium
GTGGGTAAAAGTGGGGCATGGCATACCGGAAGGCCGTGCGGCGTTTTTATGGGGTCGGCTACCTCCACAAGTTCACCTTCTCCTCCTTTCCGCAACAACCCGGTCAGCCGGGAGATTATGTCGGCATGCCGGCGATTGTAAGTGGTCGAGTGCCCGATACTAGCTCGAAGTTCCCCCGCGACAACATTACCCCGACCTCCCGATGATCCCAGCTTTGCCTCAGGGGCCATGCGTTACTGAGTGCCACCAGTAGCACCGACCCACCCTGCCGCAGAAGCGTGGTGCATCGGGAGGTGGTGCAAAAGACTGCCAAGTGGGTTCGGGGAAACACAGAAAGATGCTGCAGAAAGAAGACTCCATGGCCGATGATCCGTACTTGAACCTGATCGCTGAACACTGGGACAATATCGTGCTGGTGTATCAGCACTTCCAGGATAAGGAGCAGATCATCGAGTTTCATGTGGCGGAACAGAAAATCTACTCCTTCCCGGCAAGCGATTACATTCAGACACTCAGCGAGCGAACCAGGAGCCAAACAGCACGTCAGTTCGCCGAGGCCAAGAAACGCAAGCAGTTTCTCCTTTTCGTCAAAGACACACCGAACCGACGTCTGCGATCCTATATCTTCGACCTGCCGGAATAGTCGGCCTCCCGAACCAGGACCGTGGGGTAACATTGTCCGTGACAGGCCTCACATCATACAGTGGGGCTCGTCGGAAACCTCGGCGCGGAATTGACGCCCGGCAATAGTTCAGGCTTGACAGCCTGTATGCGCCTGTTCGATCTGGACTGGAAGCAGCTCGCATTCGTCGACCGGTGGCCCTGATCGACCGCGAAGACGTGGTGTGCCACTGCC
>CAYSCH010000322.1:0-3486 GCA_964429355.1 uncultured Planctomycetaceae bacterium
CCATGAGAATCCGACGGGCGAGCTGGCCGTATTCCTCTTGGCCGCCGAGCAGACGGGTGAAGGCCAGGGTTGCCGCACCGTCGAGCGCGAGGATCGTATACTCGCGGTTGCCCCACCAGATCTTCCGCCACTCCTCGCTCTTCCGCTCGACTTCACCATACTTGGGTGGCTCTTTGGTCGCAGGCGGCCTCTTGAGCAGTTTCTCACACTGGCTGACCAGCGACTGATACTCTGCCGTCAGCTCGCCTTTGGCCAGCTCGCGCAGGTGAGGAAGCTGCTCGGGGCGGACGAACAACCGCGGATGAGACGCCGGGATCCTGGCAAGCAATTCCCGTTTGCCGGGCATCGGCAGTTCTGCCGCGGTCGTCGCAATGGTGAATGTTCTTTCCCGGCTCCAATTGGTCTGCCCTCCCTGATCATCCTGTCCACGATACTGCCAGCGATACTCACCTGGAGTGAAAACTTTCGAGGGACAGTGGACGGTCCATGCAATGCCGTCCTGGTGATAGTCCGTTCCTTTCTCGGCTCCGCCCGGCCGGCAGCGCACCTCCCAGCTAGTGATCTTTGGCTGCGGCCGCCAACTGAAGCTCGGCGGATTCACGCCGCTTTCCGTACCCTCCTCCGGCCGGTAGCCCCAGTCGGAGAAGCTCGCGGGATGCTCGTCCAATTCGAGATTTTCGGCCAAGGTTGCAGCGGGCAGAGCGATCAACACGATCAGGGCGGGCCAACGACTCATGGCAGGTCTCCGGGGGGTGAGGGGCGGTCACGGTGGGGACCGCGTTGGCGGCGGGACCCGCATGTTAAGCCATGCGTGTCGGCAACTCAAGCCTCGGCAAACCAAACGCGTTGTCAATGCAGGGATCTCGAACTGGGTGGCTGGGAGCAAGCGCCCACTTCCCTGGCACCGAGGGGTTATCGTCACCCGGCACGAGAATCGTAAGCATTGCCCACCTCCACACCCGCCAAAGATCCGCGACAGAATAGAAACCGTCCACCGGTGGGTGATCCGATCGGCGTAACCCGCTCGGTCGAACCGAGCTATCGCTACGGCTCCGATCCGCCACCGGGGACGGTCGAAGTGCTCCGCAATAGGATATCCATCACACGATGCGGAGGACGATGATTGCCATTTGGGCGGTAATGGCCGTGATGATCACGCTTGCTGAAACCGGTATTTTCACGGGGTGGGCCGCACCGCAATGACGGCAGATGTTGTCGAAGAATCCCGCCACCTCTCCACACTCTCGGCAGGCGCTCAACTGGCGGACGAATCGGCCAAGTATGCTGCTCGCGGACACGCCGGCAATCGACGGAGCGCCGTTCCGTTGGGCTGACACAGATGAATCTCCAGGTTGCGTGAAAAGACGTCTCGACATGGCTCGGTCGCCATCTAAAACCTAGCATATTGTCCCCGTCAAAGGTGGCGGAAATACGGTCCAAGGAAGCTATCGCCCGTTGGGGGGGCAAGAGGCCGTTCAACGACTGATTATGGCGGTTTCACAACAGCCATCGCTTCTCACCGTGACTTGTCCTCCAGAAAACCTCTGCCCCCAATTTGTTGGGCGATCCTTAGTTTGGGTAGTCGCACCGACCGCGCCAGCGCGATAGACTGTCGACTGCTGCCCTCCAGCGGCATGGGAGGCCGCCGGACAAACCAGGTTCTTTTTCCGGCGGCCTTCACGTTTATTGGGTGTCGCCGTGTTCCTCTTTTCGACGGGAACCTTGCCGATGAATGCCTTGAAGTGCCGTATCCCCCGGATGCTCGTCAACTCGGTGGGCTTTCTGCTCCTCAGTGGCACCGCCATTGCCTTCTTGCCGGCAGCAGAGCAACAGCACTCATCGTCTCGTCTCAACGTGCTCTTCATCATGGCCGACGATCTGAACAACTCCCTCGGCTGCTACGGACATCCACTGGTCAAGTCGCCCAATATCGATCGCCTCGCCCAGCGGGGTGTTCGCTTCGATCGGGCTTACTGCCAGTTTCCCCTCTGCGGACCGAGCCGCAACTCGCTCCTGACGGGCCTCTATCCCAACAGTACGGGCATCATCAGAAACGCCGAGATCTTTCGCCAAACGATCCCCCACCACCAAAGCCTCCCGCACGCGTTCCGCGCAGACGGTTACTTTGCCGCTCGCATCGGCAAACTCTACCACTACAACGTGCCGAATTCGATCGGGACCAACGGCCACGATGATCCCGGTTCCTGGGAACTGGAGCTCAATCCAGCCGGCTGCGACCGGTTGCTCGAAGAACCCGATATCTTCACTCTCCGACCCGGCAATTTTGGCGGGACCTTGAGCTGGTACGCCTCTCCCCGCGGCGACCTCCTCCACACCGACGGGCTTCAGGCCACTGACGCCCAGTGGGTTCTCGAACGTGCTGCCCGTGATCGTAGTCGCCCGTTCTTCCTGGCCGTGGGCTTCTTCCGGCCGCACACCCCCTACGTATCGCCCAAGGAATATTTCGCGGGTTATCCGGAGAAAGACATGCCCCTCGTTCAAGGCGTTGAGGAGGACCTGAAAGACCTTCCCGCCGATGCTTTGGGAAGCCACAAGAAAGAACATGAATTGCTCACCGATTCCCTCCGTCAACAGGCGATCCAGGCCTACTTTGCCAGCGTCAGTTTCATGGACGCCCAGGTGGGACGGGTGCTGGATGCCCTGGAACGACTCGAACTAGCTGACAACACGATCGTCGTTTTCATGAGCGACCACGGCTACCACCTGGGTGAGCACGGGCTCTGGCAGAAAATGAGCCTGTTTGAAGAGAGCTCCCGGGTGCCGCTGATCATTGCGGTTCCCGGTCAGGGCAAGAAGGGGGCTGTTGCATCGACCCCCGTGGGCCTGGTCGACGTGTACCCGACCCTGGCCGAGCTGTGCGGTGTTCCGGCTCCCGCGAACCTCCAGGGCCAGAGCCTGGTGCCAATACTCAACGACCCATCCTTGCCGGGGCGAGGCTGGGCACTAAGCCAGGTGACGCGGGGACCGAGGGCCGCGGCAAAGAAGGCAGCTCGCCCTTCGGCTCCATCAGGCCAGGCAGCCGACGAGCCTCGTCCGGCCCCCACCTTCGGATTCACGCTCCGCACGCCGCGTTGGCGTTATACCGAGTGGGACGAGGGCAACCGCGGCCGCGAGCTTTACGACCACCAGAACGACCCGCTGGAGCAGACCAACCTGGCTGACGACCCTGCCCAGGCGGAACAGGTGGCACAACTCTCCAGGCAACTCCGCGAAGCCGTTGCGGACACGTTGCCTGAGTCCGGAGAGATCCCCCAGATCCAGGAAGGCCTTTGGGCTCCCAACCTGACGGACCCTTGATGCGGGGTGCGATAGCATCGTGACAGGCCCACAGGTTGATGCCTGATCGAACCAATACCGATTACCGATCACCCTCACCAAGGGCGATCCACCTACATCATACCGCCCGCATCCAACCACGCTACCATGAAACTCATCAACAACCACGGTCTGCGATGTTCTCGATTA
>CAYSCH010000322.1:3496-10844 GCA_964429355.1 uncultured Planctomycetaceae bacterium
GGCAATCCTCCTCTCGGTAGCCGCCATGGTGGTGCTGCGCTGCCCCACCGCGAGTGCCGCCGATCTGGCCGAGGTCCCCATGGAACGCCTCGTCATCGACAACATGGAGGACATCACGGACTGGTACAACGGTTCCCCCGACGAGACGACGCTCGCTGCAAGCGATGTCCACGCCAAAGAAGGCAAGTTCTCGTTGGAATTCGCCAACCTGGTCGACCACACGAAAGGTGAAGAGAATTACCCGATCGGTTGGCCCAGAACGGGCAAGGATCTCAAGTCGCTGGCGCTCACGGACTGGTCAGACTACGAATACTTCGAGTGCTGGATCTTTGTCACAACCAGCCGCGAGGCCTTGCCCAGGGAGCCGCTGGGAGTCGGCTTCTACCATTCTGGTCCGAAGCGATCCACCGGTTTTCCCCTGGCGGACCTTCGCAAAGACGAGTGGACCAGGATCCGGATTCCTGTTTCGAAGATCGATCTGGCGGCCGACGTTCAGCGGATCCAATTCAACATTTCCGAATCGAACTACTCCCACGGCGATCGCATCAACTTCTACGTCGACGACGTTGCACTTACGCGCTTCGCCCATCCCGTGGTCGGCTCGATGGCCGCCGAGCGCCGTCTCGTGTACACCAGCGACCGCCGCATCACGGCCCGGTTCGAACTCCTGGGGAACAAGTCCGGCAAACCGGTGACTGTCGTTCTTCAGGTCGGGCGGGGCGACGAAACGCTGGCCACCGCCCAGGGGCCGGCCGTCGACCTGTATGGCGAAATCACCGCCGAACTCGAGGCCGGCCGGTCGCTCACGCCCGGCCCGGCCTGGATCAAGCTCATCGTCCAGGGCGATTCGGGCGAGACGCTGCACGCAAGCCAGTCCACTTTCCGCGCGATCGAAGGTCCCTTTCAAGAGCCGAGAACAGAATGACGGATCCTGTTTGTCACTGTTCCCGGTAACTCCCTCGTTTCTTCTGCAGGTTCCTGGAATGATCAAGCACAGCATTCTCTCCGCCCTGGTGGTTGTGGCGTTGACGGGCATGATTCGCGGCGCCGAAGTCTTTCGCTTCGACATGGGGGCGGAGGATTCGCCGTTGCGCGAGGGGTTCACCCGGGTCACCGCCAAATCGATCCACACGCCGGAAGCAGGATTCGGCTGGCGGACCATTGACGGGCTCAAGACGCACCACCAGTCGTACAGCCGACAGTGGCAATACAACGAAAGCCGCGGAAGCGAGTACCCGCCCACGATCTACACGAACGACGTCACCTGCGACACGATTCTGGGCAACCAGGCCAACGCATTTCTCGTTGACGTCCCGCCCGGCCAGTACACCGTCTATCTGCTCGGCGGCTTGAGCGCCGGATCTTCACGGGACTACCACTGGTTTGACGCGAGTGTCGGCCCCGCACGAGAGACGATCAAAATTCCCGGTCCATACATTTTCGAGAAGCGTGTCTTCAAGGTCACGGTCGCTCAGGGGCCGCTCGCGGTGGAACTGTCGCCCACGACGGACTGGCTCGTCAGTTGCCTTCTCGTTTTTCCCTCGGACCAGGAGCCATCCGTCCGCAAGAATTTTTTGGATGCCCTGGAGCAAGAGATCTACTTCCTTCCCCCCGACGTGGCCGCCAAATGGCAGAAGACCGAACACGTCGAACCGCGGCCCATGCCTGAGTTGTCCGCCGCGGATCGCCAACGGGGCTACGCCCTGTTCGCCCGCCACTGGTCGGAGGTCATCTATCCAAACACGGCGCCGCGCCCCAGCGAACTTAACCCCGAGCTGGCCACTTTCGCGTCGCTTGGCGAGTATGAGCCGGTCACGGTCACCGTTCGCCCCCTGACCGATCTCTCCAGCGCCACGCTCACCGCCGGCGACCTGCGATGCGGCGATGCTGTCGTCCCCGCCGCCCGGATCGACGTTCGTTGGGTCCGCTATATGCTCGTTCGTCCCAATTACTCGATGTATTTCTCCTACCACATCGCTCCCGACGTTCTCGAACACCGCGTGTCGGCCGACCTCCGGGAAGGCGAGAACCAGCGATTCTGGATCACCGTTCACGTGCCCGACGACGCTGTACCGGGCATTTATGAGGGAAAGCTGACCTTCCAGGCGGCAGGGCGTCCCGGGACCGATATCCCGCTTAAGCTGCGAGTTCTTCCTATCCGCCTGCAGAAGAATCCTGAACACGTTTACGGTATGTACTACCGCGACCCGCTCAGCAATGTCAGCGACGGCAATTCTCCGGAGGCCAATGCCTACTTCATTGGCAAGGCCGAGTTGGAGCGTCAGGACATGGTCGAGCACGGCATGACGAGTCACATTTCGGACGTCACTGGCCTCGATCGCGACAACGAGCGTAACTGGACGATGGACGGCGCCGAGACCGACCGCCGCATCTCCCTCTCGCGCAAGTACGGATTGGCCGACCAGCCGCTCGTGGTGAGTATTCCGGTCGGTTGGTGGTATTCCCGCCTCGTCGACAAGCAGGGAACCGGCAGCCACCTGCGATTGGTGCGAGACGACGTGCCCCAGGCGTTCTTCGACGAAATCACCAAAATGGTCGAGGCCGTGCAGAAAGAACGCCAGAACCACGAATGGCCCGAGTTCCTCTACTACCCAATCGACGAACCCAGTACCAGCCCCAGTTCCGTCCGGTTCATGGTCGGCGTGATGAAGGCCATCAAGCAAGTGCCGGGCGTGCGGACCTATGTTACAGCCGACCCCAGCCACGAGCAGTTCGAGCCCATGTGGCCTTACGTCGACGTCTGGTGCTGCCAGCCCTTTGTTTTTGGGAACGAGAAGATCCAGCAGCTCAGCCGGGAGAAGGGAATCGAGTTCTGGTGTTATCCCAACCACATCAGTGGCGAAAACGACCACACGCCCATCCGCGGCGCCCGCATGACCTGGGGCTACGGGTTCTGGAAATCCGGCTTCAAGGCCCTGATCCCGTGGATTTATCAGTCCAGCACCGGCGATCCCTGGAACTACCTGGACGGATCGTCGATGGATTTCTTCAACCGCTCCACGCCCGACGGCGAGCCGATCCCGGTGGCCATGTGGGAAGCCTACCGCGAGGGTCTCGACGACGGCCGTTACCTCTACACAGTCCGGCAGCTCGTGGACGAGGCCAAAAAGGCCGGCGGCCCAACCGCCGAGCTGGCCTGCCAGGCCGAGGAAGAACTCCGCTGCCTTTGGGACTCGATCGACGTCCAGGAGAAGTACAAATACGACGATCTCTGGAGCGGCCCGGATTTCGACGCCCACCGCTGGCTCCTCGCCTCCTGGATCCTGCGGCTGCAACGCACCCCGTCTGGAACACCGTAGGTTGGTGCCAGACCGAAACCTCCAAACAAGGACAAACATCACCATGGACAGATCAGGCTTGAGATCAAGGCTCAATACCAGCGCGGCCTTCGTCGTGTTGCTCAGCGTCTTCTTTGCGACCGAGGGACAGTCCCGAGGTTCTTCGCCGGAAAGCAAAGACAGCAAGGCGGATGTCGCCATGGACAGAGGCAAACTGCTGGTGGGCGCGTATTACCTGACCGATAATCTTCACGACGACAAGCACGTCAAGGAGGTGGCCGAGGCAGGGATAGACTTCCTGGTGGCCGTAGAGGCCAGGAAAGACCTGTTGGATCTGTGTCAGAAGTACAGGATCGGTGTCATCACCAGCTCGAACATTCCGATGTGGTGGGGCGACGACGGCAAGCGCGCGGGGCAGTACCGCGAAACGCTGCCGATTGAAAAACTGGACGTCATCAAGCAGAGCTACCAGCCCCATCCGGCGCTGTGGGGCGATTATCCGGTCGACGAGCCGAACGTGAAAGACTTCGGCCATATTGACGACGTCATCAAGCGCTACAACTCGCTGTTTCCAGGGCAACTGGCGTACATCAACCTCTACCCCATCTACGCCAACACCGCGCCATCGGGCATCGACCCCGAACTGCAAAAGGCCCCTTCGCAGCTCGGGACCGCTACGTACCAGGAACATATCGACAGGTACGTGGAACTCGTCGGCACCGACTACATCTGCTTCGACAGCTATCCGTTCACCGGCCCATTCGACAACTATCTGGAGAACCTGGATATTGTCGGGGCAGCGTGCCGGCGCAGCGGACGGGACATGTGGGTGATCATCCAGAGCGGCGCCTGGAAGGCCGACGCCATTCTGGGCGAGCACCAGATCCGCTGGCAGGCTTATCTTTGCCTCGCCTACGGTACGAGAATCATCATGCACGCATCCTACAGTCCCGGCTGGTGGGAGGAGTCCACGTCGTGTGTCAACAAGGCGGGTGAGAAGAACGTGACCTACGGCTACGTTCAGAACGTGAACGCCGAACTGCACGCGTTGTCCGACATTTTCATGCAGTACGACAACATCGGCGTGTATCCCTGCGGGAACATCTCCGGCGCGGGCGCACGGATGGTGAAACAGCTCGAAGCGCAGGCGGTAAGGAACAGCGCGCGGGGCGACATCGCCGCACGGGAACTGCTTGCAGGCGTCGAAGTCGACGGTGCCTTGATCGCGGGCTGCTTCCATCATAGGGAGGGCCGCGGATACGCGCTCTTGCTCGTCAACTCGCAGGACCCGTGGAACGCTGCCGCTGCCGTAAACGTCAGTTTGAAACTGCGAGGCGACGCCTACGTCAAGGGCGTAAAGACGCAGCTTGGCAAAAGCCTGAAATTGGAGAGCGGCGAGGGCGTCTTCATAACGGTTGACTGAGCTGGCGAGTTTCGCCGCCACGCAAGGCTCGCCCTTGTCCGTCCGTGACACGAAAGCCTCTTTGACGGGCTTTCCTGGAAATCCGTTCGGAACTGTCGCTGAAGGGTTGGTTTTGCGCGGGCGTATTCCCGGCAGAATGGATTGGCGAGGTCCTCCGACGATGTCGCCGCGCCGGCTGGCGGATGATTTGGCATGCCGGTAATGCCCGCTGCAACAGTGCGCAACTTCAGAAGTTGCGATTCGGTGCGGTGAGGGCTACACTATCTCCACCGGGGAACGCTCAACGGGCGGTCTGTTTTCTGAACTCCATTCATTCATGCCAGGCGACAAGATCGCGGGAGAGACATGCGATGAACACAAGAGTTTCTGCCGATCACGCCGAGTCCTGTCGCCGATCTTTTCTCGGACGTTCGTTCGCTTCGGCAAGCGCGGCGGTGGTCGCGGCCGCATTGGCTGGGAGAAGCGAGAGTCAAGGTCAGGGGATCGATAAGGGGAGTATCGCACCGCAGGCGGGCCGGCACGTCGTTTTTGCCAGCGAGACCGGGGCGAAACTCGACAGCCATGTCGAAACCGGGGGCGGAACGGACGACACGGAGATTCTTCAGGCGGTGCTCGACAAGGCTGTCCAGTGGGGATCGCTCCATCTGGTCATGGACGGGGCGGCCCTGACGGCGGGACTGCGAGTTCACTCCAATACGACGATTCAGTGCCTCAATGCAGCGTGTGGGTTCTTTCAGAAGGCGAACACCAACAAGCCGGTGCTGGCCAATGCCCGCCCGAGAAGTGCGGGTGAGCGACTCGACAAAAACATTACGCTGCTCGGGGGGACGTACAACAACAATTGCCGAGAGCAGGTTCACGATTACGAGGTGGATGAGAGCGAACGGGAAAGCGTGCCGGAATGTTTTGGAGAGAAACGGTGGAATGTGGCACTGGAGTTCTTCGGCGTTGAGAACTTCACCATGCGCGACGCGACCATTCGCGACCAGCGGACCTTCGCGCTTCTGATGGGAAACTTCTACCGAGCGACGTTTGAGAACATCACCATCGATCTTCCGAATGGAACGGACTCCCAGAACCAGGACGGGCTTCATTTCTGGGGACCGGGCCAGTTCCTTGTGATCAAGAACCTTCAAGGCGACGCGGGGGACGATTTTCTGGCGCTGGCCCCGGATGAAAACGATCTGGTTTCCGACATCACCGACGTGCTGATCGACGGCGTGACGCTCAACGCCGCGGATCAGGGCATACGGCTCCTGTCGCGCGGGACCGGCCGGCTCGATCGCGTCGTGATCCGCAACGTGACGGGGACGTACAGGAGTTTCGGATTCTTCATTGAACCTTGGTTCAACAAGACCGGCGGCAATTACGGGAGTATCATCTTCGACACGGTCGACCTTCGTCCGCTCGAACCGAACTACGGTTATCGTACTCCGTTCCTGTTCAGCATCGGTGGAACGGTTGAGAACGTGATTCTGCGGAATATCTCGAACCATCAACCGTCGGATGGCCGGGTTCTTTTCGATTTTGGCGCGGCAAGCTGCATGCAGGGGCTCGGTGAGAAGGGAGATATTCCGAGCATGAACATCAAGTCGGTCTTGATCGACGGATTGCGAATCTACGAAGATTCCGACAAAGCGGCCAACGCAGCGTATGTCCAGATTCACGGGCCGGTCGGTTCGCTGATCCTTCGGGAAGTCGAGATTCTCCGGAGTGAAAACGTACCGCTTGGCGGGGCACTCGTCGAGACGCGGGAGGGCGCCTCCGTTCGGACGCTATTGGCCGAGAACATCTTTGCCGAACGGCTCGGTCGAATCGTCTCCCACAAGGCGGGAGAGATCAAAAGCCTTACCCTGCGGCATGTTATCGCCGAGCAGACATCCGACCCGGCGGTGACGGTCGAATCGGGCCGGATCGGGCGGCTGGCAATCCACTGCGTCACGGGAACCGAACCGTTTGGCGTTGTTGGTAGCGGCGGAGTCGACAGCAACGAACAGGTGTGAAGCCGGGGAGCCGCGTTCAAGCAGGAGGCTCATCTGGTCTTCAGGGCAACGGTGAAGTAGTAATAGCTGTGGTTGACCGGGAACAGACAGTCGATGACGTCGTCCCGGAGGGAGCCGTTCCGGGGGCAGGATACGGCCAGGCCCGCGTAGGTTGGGGTAACGTGGGTGGGGAACTGTTTCTCCTCAAACAGCTTGTAGTGCAAGCCTTCTTCGTCGGTCGCGCGCCAGAGTTGCACGCGGGCGGTCTCCTTGTAGGGCATGGCGATGATGTAGTGGGTGCCGCTTGTGGATTGGGCCATGCGCATCATGTACTGGCCCTGAAACTCCAGGAGCTCGTTGGAGATGCAGGTATGCTGCGCGTCGTAGACGGCGTGGCGGAGGAATGTGCCGGGGATACCGTTGTTGTCATCCGACACGTAGAGCACATGCAGGTTGCCGCGGGCGTCCATGTAGGTGTCGCCCCGGTAGTTGTTTTCGACGTTGGGATACAGCCCGGCCTTCTTGTCGTACAGCGCTCTTTCCACATCGAAGGTTGTGTACGCGGGTGAGGCCAAGTCAGGGATGTGAAACAGACGCAGTTCATCCCAAACGTAATCGGTTCTCCTGCCGGTGCAGGGGCGGTG
>CAYSCH010000323.1:0-10836 GCA_964429355.1 uncultured Planctomycetaceae bacterium
ACCAAAACTCTCCCGCCCGGGGAATGTCTCATTTCCGACCACGCGCGGTATAAGCGGCAGAAACTGAAGCTCCAGTTTGTGCCGTCGTTGATCATGGCCAATCGTGAGGAATGCAACCTCGGCTTCGCCTGCAATTTCCTCACCCGACAACTCACATGGACCCGGACATACGTCCGCTCTTGGTGGCCCATGTTGCTGGGCTACACCCTGTTGTCCGTGGGTTCGTGGACCACCGCTGTGATCCTCGCCGTAGTATGCGCCTTGCGAGGCTCTGACGAAACTGCCATCTGCTTTGCAGCCGGCGCAGCGGTGGTGGGGGTCCCCTTGTTCCTCTCCTGGCTGATCCTCGATATCCAGGTACGTTCCATCATTCGCCGGCAAGGCGAACCGGCGCCGTCAGCGTTCTCCCGCCAGCTCCTGCAGCTTCCGCCGGCAATGCTCATCACCGCCTGGGTTCACCTCGGGGCCTCGCTCGTGGCAACGGTTCGCCGGCGCGTGGTGTGGCGTGGCGTCACCTATGAGATCCGCGGCCCCTCAAACGTGCGGATGATTGCCGACCGATCCGTCGGTGTGGCCTCGGCCACCACCTCGTCCCCAGCCGCCAGCGCCGTTTCCATCTGACCTGTGACCGCCATCGGGCGAGCGGACCATGCAGCTTCTGCTTCTTCTAGTTAGATCCTCTTGGTTGGCCGGCCTCTTCGCAATCTTGCTGGGTGCCGTCAGCGGGATGGCAACCTTGCGGCTGATCACGCTGATCCACGAAGAGTTGAGCGGCGAGGCAACCGGCTCCCTGCGGCTGCCGGCGCTGTTTTCGGCAGCCTGCGTCGTCGTGCTGGTGACGCAGGTCAGTTCGAAGTGCCTCTTGGTTCGGCTATCCCAATCGACCGCTGCGCGACTGCGATACGAGATCTGCTCCCGGATTGTGGCCTCTCCTTTGGCACGATTGGAAGTGGTCGGACCTCACCGCCTCATGGCAACGCTCAGCGGCGACGTCAACGCGATCACCGACGCTCTGAACGGCCTGCCCGGTGTTTGCGCTCATGCGGCGGTGCTGGTCTGCGGGATCGGCTATCTGGCCAGCCTGTCGCTGCCCCTGGCCGCCTGCGTGGTTGTGATGTCGGGTGTGGGAATCGCCAGCTTCCTGGCCGGGCTGCGGATCGCCAACCGCTATCTCCGTCAGGCCCGCGAAGAACAAGACGAAGTGTACCGGCAAACCCTCGCTATGGTCGAGGGTATCAAGGAACTCAAAGGGAATCACGCACGCTGCCTCGATTTCCTTTACGGCGTCCTGCTGCCGGCCGATACCAGGATGCGAAAAGACCTGATCGTGGGCACGAGTATTCAGGGATTCGCCCATAGCTGGGGGCGGCTCTTCCTGTTCATCGGTATCGGATTGTTGCTTTTCGTCTGGCCGAGGTTCCACTCTGTCTCCACGGCCACCCTCACCGGCTACACGCTCACAATCCTCTACCTGACGCACCCCCTGGACGGCATCCTGGGCTGGCTGCCCCATATTAACAGGGCCTCGATCTCGGTGGCAAAGATCGAAAGCCTTGACTTGTCGATCGACGACGCCGAGCAACAGCCCTTCAGTACGGTGACACCGCCGTTCGAGTCGCTCCAACTGCGAGGCGTCACTTATGGATACACGGCTCCCGACGGACGTGGTTTCACGCTCGGACCTGTCGATCTGTCGCTCTCCGCGGGAGAGGAACTGTTCATCGCAGGCGGAAACGGAAGCGGCAAAACTACGCTGGCAAAACTGCTCACCGGGCTTTATGTGCCCCAAGAGGGTCAGATCCTGCTCAACGGGCAAGTTGTCTCCGATCGCCTGCGCGGCAACTACCGGCAGTTGTTCGCTACCGTCTTCGTCGAGGGCCACCTCTTCGACCGCGTGCTCGGTGTCGACGTCGATCAAGCCCAGTTGTCGCGTTGGGCACGACTCTTGGGTATCGAAGACAAAATCGACTTCGAAACCGGCCGGTTTGACAGCGAGAAACTCTCGCGCGGACAGCACAAACGGCTTGCCCTTCTGGTGGCGGGAATGGACGACCGGCCAATTTTCGTCTTCGACGAGTGGGCGGCAGAGCAGGATCCCGGGTTCAAAGAGATCTTCTACCGAGAGATCCTGCCCGAATTGAGGCGGCGAGGCAAGACGATCGTGGCCATCACACACGACGACCGATACTTCTCCGCCGCCGATCGAGTCATGACGCTCATCGACGGGCGCCTGGTCGCCACGGTGAAAGGAATCGCCGCATGACCGACAGCCAGCAATCCACCTCAGTCGCTCCACAAGGCAGGCGCCGATTCAAACACCGATGGCTGTTGGCCAGCCTCGTGCTCATCGCCGGCTTCGTCGCCCTGACCACCGGCTACGTGCGAAATCGAATCTCGGCGCTCCCCGAGCTGCGCACCCTCAAGATGCAGAGGCGCGATCTGCGAGTGACCATCAAGGCCACCGGAACCGTCGAACCCCAGGAGATCGTCGAGGTCGGAGCCACCGTCTCCGGAAAGGTGGTTGCATTCGGCAGCGACCCGGATCGCCTCGGCAAGCCGATCGACGTTGGATCTCGCGTTTCCCGAAACAGCGTGTTGCTCGAAATCGACCGGAGCATCTACGAAATCGAACTGCAGAAAGCCCATGCCGCTTGTCGTCTGGCCCAAGCCGATGTCGACCGGCTCGCGACCCAGATGAAACAGGCAGCACGAGATTTGCAGCGGGCCCAACGCCTGCAGGCCACGAACTCGCAGAGTGACTTCGACAGGATTCTGACCGCCCACGAGGGTGCCGAAGCCGAGCTGGCGATCGGCCGCGCACGACTGGAACAGTCCATGGCGGCCGCCCGAGAAGCGGAAATCAACCTGGAAAGAACTGTTATCCGCTCTCCAATTGACGGAGTGGTGATCGATCGCCGCGCCAACCTGGGCCAGAACGTCTCATCGCAGATCTCCGGCCTGTTTCTGTTGGCGAAAAACCTCGATGCCATGCGGGTCCGTGCCTCCGTCAGCGAAACGGACGTAGGCAAGGTGGTCGTCGGACAGCCCGTGACGTTCACGGTGGACGCTCATCGTGACCGAATCATGACCGGCCGTGTCGAGAAAGTCCTGCTCAACGCAAGAATTCACGAGAGTTTCGTGACCTACGATGTGCTCGTTGCCGTGGATGGCCCGACCACGATGCTCCTGCCTCATATGACCGCCGACGTCGAGTTCGAGTTTGTCAAACGCGAAAAGGCTTGGCTCGTGCCGACCGACTCGCTCGTCTGGTGGCCCATGGCAGAGCAAATGGCGCCGACCTTCGGTCACGTCAAACGCCCGGCGGCGCTCGACGAAACACAGGAGGGCCCCCACGAGGGAGACGACGCGATCGTCTGGGTGCCCGACAGCCACGGACGCGTTCGGCCGCTGCCCGTCCGCGTGGGAACCGACGACGGCGTGTTGAGCGAAGTCGTCGGCGAAGGACTCCAGGAAGAACTGCCGGTCGTGGTCGGCACCGTGAACGAGACGAGGCTGGCGAGGATCATTCCCAGCGTCAAGACCTTGCGGTAGCCGCGGCGGTTTCCCCTATATTGCGCGGCCAGACAGGCCTGAAAACCAGTCCGAGTAATCCGATGTTGATTGAACTCGACAACATCCGCAAAACCTACCAGATCGGCGACCTGGAGCTGCCCGTGCTCAAAGGCATCTCGCTGCGAGTTGCGGCCGGCGAATACATCGCGTTGATGGGTTCCTCGGGCTCGGGAAAAACGACCCTGATGAACCTGCTGGGCAGCCTCGATCATCCGACCGGAGGCGCCTATCGGCTCGGCGGCATCGACGTGTCGGCGCTCTCGCCAAATGAGTTGGCCGGATTCCGCAGCCGGCAGATCGGCTTCGTGTTTCAGAATTTCAATCTGCTGCCGCGCACCAGTGCGATCGACAATGTGCTCCTGCCCACCCTGTATGCCGCCGACGGTCGATCGCGCCGCCAGCGGGTCGCGTATGCCAGGCAGTTGCTGGAGGCCCTCGGACTGGGCGACCGCCTCCACCACACTCCCAACCAGCTCTCCGGAGGCGAAAAACAACGCGTTGCCATCGCCCGGGCCCTGATCAATCGTCCCCAACTGCTCTTGGCGGACGAACCGACCGGCAATCTCGACTCGGCCACGGAACTGGAGATCCTGGCGATCTTCCGGAAACTGAACCGGGAGCAGCGGATCACGCTGGTCGTCGTGACGCACGACAACGAGGTCGCCCACCAGGCCGACCGCGTGATCCACATGCGAGATGGTGTGATCGTAGACGAGCAGTCCCATGAGCCATCGGCCGAATGGACCACCCGGCGGAACGACGAGCGCGCCGTCCAACCTTCCTCGATCGCCCGGCACCCTCCCGTGTTCGCGGCCGCTGTCAACGCAATGGCGGTTGCCACCTTGGCGCTCCGCCGCAACGCGATGCGAACCGTGCTCACCATGTTGGGCGTGATCATTGGAGTCGCATCGGTCGTGGCGGTGATGGAATTGTCCAGCGGAGCCTCGGCTGCCATCAAGGACACCGTCGCCAGCATGGGCGCCAGCATGCTTACCGTCAGTCCCGGCAAGGGCTCAAGCCGCGGCGGTCGACAGATGCGGATCCAGCTTAGCTCCGACGACGTGACAGCCGTTGCCGAAGCCTGCCCCGCGACTCGAGTGGTCGCCCCGCTGATCTACGCCGATATCCAGCTCGTTCGCGGGAATCGCCGCTGGAAGCCCAATTTCGCCTTGGGAACGTCCGCTGCGTACCTGGAGGCACGGAACTGGAGCGACCTGGACATGGGACGCAGTTTTTCCGACCGGCATATTCTCGACGCGGCTAAGGTATGCATCCTTGGCAAGACGGTGGCCGATCAGCTCTTCGACGCGGAATACCCCATCGGCCAGGAAATTCGCGCCAACGGCGTGCCCATGCGCGTCATCGGGGTGCTTGCGTCCAAAGGTGGCGACATCATTGGCAACGACCAGGACGATATCCTCGTCGCTCCCTGGACGACCTTCAAATATCGCATCAATGCGACCGTCTCGCCTCCCCGACAGGCAATGACGTTCGCCGATCAGTTGCCCGAGATGCAGTTGGCTCAAGGACGACGATCGATTCGCAATACCTCGATCCACCAGATCTATGTCCAGGCCCAGTCACCGGAATTGGTCTCCGAGGCGAGAAACGAAATCACCCGCCTGCTCGCCCGGCGGCACGATGTCGACCCGGCGGGAGCCTACCGGATTAACGATATTACCGAGGTATCGAAAGTCGTGGGGCAGGTGGTCGGCGGCCTCTCGGCCCTGGGGCTGGTGATCGCCGGCGTGTCGTTGATGGTCGGCGGCGTCGGCATCATGAATATCATGCTCGTCTCGGTCACCGAACGGACGCGGGAAATCGGCCTCCGAATGGCAGTGGGTGCAGATCGCCGGGCCGTTCTCCGGCAATTCCTCATCGAGGCGACCGTGTTGTGTCTATTGGGAGGACTGGTCGGTATCGTCGTCGGACACCTCTGGTCACGCCTGGTGGGCACAATTATCGGCTGGCCAACCGTGATGTCGGTCTGGTCACCGCTGGTGGCCATCTGCGTCGCGGCCACCGTGGGAGTCCTCTTCGGTTACTACCCGGCCCGCGCGGCGTCGCGACTGCATCCCATCGACGCGTTGCGTTACGAATAGTGTCATATACCTTGAATCGAGGGCCGACCGGATGCGTGTCGAAACGGCGATCTGCACATGGAATCGAGCCTCGCTCCTCGACCGGACACTGGCCCAGTTCCGCCTTCTTGAGATTCCCCACGGCGTCAAGTGGGAACTGATGGTTGTCAACAACCACTGCAGCGACTCCACGGACACAGTAATCGCCAGGCACGCCGCACACTTGCCGATCCGTCGCCTGTTCGAGCCCCGTCCGGGACTCTCCCATGCCCGCAATTGTGCTGTAGCCGCCGCTCGCGGTGACCTGCTTGCCTGGACCGACGACGACGTGTCCGTCGATCGCCACTGGCTCGCGCATTATGTGCAGGCGGCCAGGCAGAGTCCGGCATCGAGCTTCTTCGGCGGACCCATCGAGCCCTGGTTCGAAGTGCAACCGCCGGCGTGGTTGACTGCGATGCTCTCCGTTCCGGGCATCGACGGTGCTTTTGCCTTGCGCACGCCGGCCGATCGCCCCGTCCGTCTCGACCGCCGAACCCCGCACGACCTCCCCTACGGCGCGAATTTCGCCATTCGCACCGGTGTCCAGCGCGCCTACCGCTATGATCCGCGATTGGGGCGCAACAAGGATGCGATGATATCCGGTGAGGAGAGTGGGCTCTTGGCAAGAATGATCGACGACGGCCACCACGGCACCTGGGTCCCCGGGGCCCGAGTCCTGCACTTCATCCCCAAGGAAAGGTTCACTCGCGACTTCCTCCGCCGCTTCTTCGTTGGACTGGGGCGCACCAACCGCCGAATGAACATTCGACATGGACCGAACTCCCGGCCGGCACTGTGGATCCACGCCCTCTACGCAGAATTCATGTACCGCTGGTATTGTCTGACGAAAAACCACCGCAGGTGCGCAAGGTATCTGATTCACGGCTGCCAGATCTGGGGACAGTTGGCGGAGCGTTTGTCCGAGGCCCGTTTCGACCCTTCTTGAGTGACCAATCATGAAAAGCATCGTATTCGTGGGAAACGCTCCACTTTCATCCGATCTCTCCAACTTCATTGATTCCTGCGATTGCGTCGTCCGCTTCAATCGTTGCACGAATTACCGGGTCAACTCGGGGACGAAGTCCGACATCCTCGTGCTCAACAATACGGGTAACCCGATGACGCAGGAGACGATCGCGTTCTTCCTGAAGAAGCGGACCAAGAAAACGGTCGAACGGACGTTACCCTACACCAAGGGGGTCTCCCGAGTCTGCTTCGTCCGTCCGTCCGCCGAGTCCTGCAAAGCGTTCCTGCAAAGCCAAGTCCCAGGTGACAATCCACTCAGAGATCAAGAACTCCGCGACATCCACCTCGATCGGAATCTGGGGAAAGAAATCGCCAAGACACTCTTTCTCGACGACCGAAAGGTCGATGTCATCGACGCCGATCTCTACACCCGCGTATGGAAGAAGTTGCTTCGATACGGAAGCACCGACGCCATCATGCCGAGCACCGGCATTCTGGGGCTCGAGATGCTCTTGGGCGACGGATCCTGCGACAATCACGTGAAATACATCGCGGGGTTTGGGCTCGAAGGCTGGCCCGGACACCCCTGGGAACTGGAGCGACATCTGCTGAACGACTACATCAAGAAAGGAATCCTTGTACCTCTGGACGAGTCGGGAAAGCCCCGTAACGTCGTGGTTCCTCCGCGTTCCGGTCCGAACAGCCAAGCGATGGGGCCGGCCCATCGATCGATCCAGGAACTCTTCGTCGTCTCCAGCCTTCAATTCGAGACCCTCGAGGCGATCCGAAGAAAGTACCCCTCCTCTCGAGCTCTGTACTGGGACTCGCGAATGCCGGACGAGCTCGCCCTGCGAAGGGCCGCCGAACTGGCTCGGCACGTTGTCGCGGAAGACGAAGTTGCCGGGACGGTTTCCGACATTCTCGGCGGACCGGCTACCCCGCTGGGCCGATATGCACCAGCCATCGCCGCCCGCTTTTCGCAAAGCAAGGTATCCGCAGTGCCGGGCGATTTACCACCTTATCCGGTCAAAGGAGGACCGGTTCTCTTCTGCCCGATCAACGACACCCATGTGAAGACGTTCGCTCCGATCAGTCGGCTCCTCGGCGATAGCCGGTTCTTCCTGTACGGCGACGATCCCCGCGAAAATGCCGAGGCGATGCTGCAGTCGCTCGGGATCGGCTACCAGCGGGGCGGCACGGGGGCCGTTGCCAGGATTCGACCGTCGGTCGTTGTGCTGGGAAAGGACTGGTCGCCCGCCGCCCGCCGCTTGATGGCCATGGCCCACGCATGGCAGATTCCTACCGTTTGCCTCCAGGAAGGCCCCACGGAGTTCAACCGCGACCGACGGATGCAGCGCTGCGATTATCCGCTCGTCCAGGGACCGATCATGCTCCGGGATCTCGAACAGCGAGTCCATTTTGTCACCGGCAACTCCCGATTCGAAAGCCGGCAGCCGGTCCCCCTTCCCCAGAAACCGATGGCGATGCTCAACTGCAATTTTTGGGGCGACTCGACTGGACGAGAGCGGTGGCTCAACGTCGTCGTGGGAGCATGCCGCGAGGCGGGCGTGGAATTCTTCCTGTCGCGGCATCCACGCGACACCGGAGCGATCCCCGACCTGCCGGCACGCTCGTCCGGCCCGAACGAAATCGGCGGTCACCTCCACGAGAGTACGATCGTCATCACCCGATACAGCTCGATCATTTACGAAGCCCTGCTGATGGGGAGAAACGTCATCTGCCACGATCCCAGCCGCGGAGAAATTCGCGCCTTCGACCTGGATCAAACCGGTGCCTATCCCACGACGTACGGCCACGCCGAACTCGTCGACGCGATCCGCCAGGCCGTGCAGCCGGCAACCGCCGAACTGCGATCCCGGGTGGAGACCTTTCTGGATTGGCACTGCGGATCGCGGGACCAGTCCACCGCGCTGCGTTGCGCTTCGGCAATCGCTGCTATCTCGTGGAAGGCCAATCCCCTGCCGGGGAGCTTCCTTGGCTGGCTGAAACACTTCACACTGCCCCATGCATTCGGGTCGCTGCATCGCGCTGGTCTCGCAGGCGCCGCCGGAAAGAGGCCTTGATCCATGTTCCCGAAAATCCTTCACCAGACATGGCGAACCAAGGACCTGTCGGCCGTTGAGGAGTTCGATGCCTGTGCCCGCACTTGGAGAGACCACCATCCTGCGTACAAGTACCATTTGTGGGATGACGAAGAAATGGACGCGTTCGTAAAATCGAAGTTTCCTTCGTACTACGACACGTGGACGTCTTTCGACAAGAACATCAAGCGGATCGACAGCATCCGATACATGTGGATGTACGAGTACGGCGGCATCTATGCGGATTTGGACATGGAATGCCTGAGAAGCCTGACCGGATTGGTCCGACAATACCAGAACTACGACACGATTCTGTTCTGCGATCTCGACGCCGATGGGCAGTGCATCTCGGCCAATCCCGCACTCATGGTTTCGAAACCCGGCTCCCGCTTCTGGTTCGAAATCCTGACTTACGCCAGGGACCATCGAGAAGAGTACGTCACCCGATGCACCGGGCCCTGTGCTCTGGGGCACGTCGTCAACTCGTGCGGGGCCGACTATCGCGTCAAGTGCCTGGATCAGAACCGGCTCTTCATCCGGAAGCACGACAAGAGTTTCTACACGGAGATCCGCGGAAATGAAGACGACTGCCGTATCTACCGCGACGTCTCTTGCACGACGGCAAAACCCCCCAAGTACTACTTGGACAAACGGCACAAGTACGTGGCCGACTGGCACGGCACTCCCGAGAGGTTCAAATGGCGCAACGAATATGCGCACGAAAGCAATCCCCGCGGGGCGACGGCCGCAGTCCTTGCCTCGGTGCGCCGTCTGCTCCGATTTTCTCCAGCCGCAAGTAGGCCTGTCCCGTCTCGCGAAATTCCCTAAGTCTTTACGGGGCTTGTACTTTTCAAAGTGAGGATGTCGGGGCTCGAACCCGAGACCTACGGATTAAAAGTGCAGCTAGTGTATTAGCTTGGGGTGTGATGTGGCTGTGAATGCCCGTGAACCAGGAGTGTTCTGGGATACATTGCTACGCTAAAACGTCGGTTTTTGCTACGTTGTGGTAACACTCTTGGTAACACGCTCCACGCCTTGAGGCGTCACTGGCCAGAGCCGCCAGGACGCTCACGACTTCTGGGCGACGGGCGAGGCCTTGGAGTCGTCTTCTCGGCCGGGCTCGCCAGCGGAAGTTCTATTGAGTTCTTACGCTCGCCGGGTGGTCCGGCGGCGATTTCGTTTCTCCGTTATCGGGAGGTTTTGATGATGAGGCGAAAGAAGGCGAAGCTCAGCAGGTTCAGGCGGGACCATTACTTGAACGGAGAGCCCACAGCTGGGCGGTGGCGAGGCCACAGCTTCGACACGGCCGAGGCGGCTGTCGCGGAGTGGCTCGCCGTGAGTTGGTGGGACTACGAGCTTGATTTCGGCGATGAGACGGCCGAGACTCTCCTGCGCGAAGCCTGTTTCGTGGTCGACTGCAAGATGGAACGGGTCGTGCAGGTGGTGACGTTTCGCTGGCCGGATCTTGGAGAGAGTCGACTGCCGATAGCCACCATCCTTGACGTGGCCACCGGCACCGTGCGCAGTGAGCGAGTTGAGGACGCCCCGAGACCCACGGAGTAAGTGACAGCGAGGGCGCTTGGCTTCCGGCCAGGCGTCTTCGTCTGGGTCATTCCTGACGTGAGGTCAGGATACATCGCCCGTGCAGCCCGCCCTACGCTCTCAGGGCTTCGTGGCTGCGTTCGGACGATGTGCCGAGTCTTCTGAGTCGCCCGAGGTCGTGGACGTCGCCAGCGGGGCACTACGGCGATCGTCGCGGACAGTCGCCGGGGCGGCACTCTCCGAAGCGGCTCGATCGAGACGAAAGTCAGACGAGAGCGGGGGCTCGAACCTCCGCCAGATATTACCGACCCCCGGGGGGCATTTGGAATGGGTCCCCTTTCTGGCCCTTGTTTGGGCCGACTTCAAAATTCGCTTGGCAAGATAGGCAATGTCCCCCAAGCAGCGGGGCTTGCATTCTGACGACGGGGGCGTTCTCTTGGTTGCGGATCTGGCCCGGGAGAGTCTATGCAACGGCGGATGCTCAGACGAAAGCGGCGATCGTGGCGGATGGGACACCGTCGGCGTCCGCCGCA
>CAYSCH010000324.1:0-10799 GCA_964429355.1 uncultured Planctomycetaceae bacterium
GAAGGTATTCCGACACGGCTCTGGCGGACGCGCTCGCCAGTGGATCTCACGTTGTAGTCAAGCGGCTGTTTTGGGAGAATGGGCAGCGATAGAAGACCAGGTGGCGGAAGCAACACCAGTGCCCCGGCGATCCCCTCACAGAATGAACGGAACAGCGTTCCTGACAGGAGGCCAGTGCCCAGTCCTCTACCAGTTTTCCCGCAAGAATTGGCAAAGGCTTCGTGAGGGGCACAGGCGTGGCCAACGAGCAGCATTGCGGGAGAGGTACGGACGTGTATTGTGCCGCCAAGACAAAGAGTTAGTCATTGGCCTTGGTTCGCCGTGCCCTACGACAGAAGGTAATCGGCGAAGAAGAAGTCAGGCGAGTGCGTTTGTCCGATGGTAGATGACATCAGGGAATGCGATTATTGGTGGTTCGGTCAACTCTACTCGGTGCTGGCCGATTTCGCCGACGATCCCGAGAATACGATCAGTCGGCTTGGCCACATTTCCATCCAGGACGACCTGGCCAATCACTTGGATCATTTCCGAACATGTATCCTCGAAAAGTACCCGAAAGCAGTCGACCTTGAGGTGATGCGGGTTGTCACCGAAATCAATGAGATTCTCAGCCGGTATAGTCGCGGCGGAGAGTCGTCCGATGAGTGGTTCTGGACAAATAGAGGCTTCATGACACATTTCGATTGGGACAAGATCAGGAAACTGGCACGGGCGCACTTGGTACACTGAAAAGGCGATGGCGGTGTCCCAAGCAAGGACCGATTTCGACACAGAAGCGGGGACGCCGCGGCGGGGGAAATTCTGAGCTAGAGTCCAGGTAAGCCTGACGAACGCTTCGTGGCAACTGGGTAACTTGTGGCTCGTAGCATTCGACCACTGTCCCATTAACCGACCCTTGATGAATAACCGGCGGTGGCCAGCATTCCCCTTAATCGGGTGGCAGATTCCCTGCAGTTCCCGCCTGGTGCAGGAACGGTCGCCCGGAGGTTTCTGGATGGCGACAACTGACGAAGGTATTCTGGGACCGTGGTGACCGTTGTCCTCGCTGTGCCGCAGGCGGCTCGGTCCAGCGGGTCGCGGAGCGTTAGGGCCAAAAAGCCTATCATGCGGCATAAGGCGTGACAGCACAGGAACCAACTGTTACGATCAACGGATTGCGAGACCTGACCTGACTGCGAGATCTGGGTCGCACCAGTCCGGAGGGAACAAATGGCACCAGTGTGGCGAACCCTGTTGATGGTGACCACTTTGTTGACGGCCGATTCGGTGTCTCCTTGTCTCATCCATGCCGATGAACCGCTCTTTGCGGGGCCTTCCGATGCGGTGGTCGCCAAGGGAAACGAAATACTCGCACGGGTAAATTCCGAGACGAAGGCGAACGCACAGGAGTTGCACGCCTGGCCCTGGTCGGGGCAGTACTATGCAGGCGATGGAATAGCTTTCAATCTCCGGCTGGCGATTGCGCCGAAGGCCGGCGTTGTCTACTGGTGCGACAGCGATTTGGGTGGGCTTTACGAGTTGAACTACGGTTCATTCCGAGAAGAGGATGGATACATCCATCTGACTTTTGACAAAAAGGGCGTGAAGGAAAAAGGAAACGGCGAGGAACTGCATCCGGTGCTGGTGCCACTCCGTTGGGGCGATTGCCGCTATTTGATCCCAGAAAACGAGATGATCGACTTCTGCAATCACATCAACAGAGGAAGCCAATCTGTTTCACGAGCGGCCCGATTTCTTGCACATGTTGACGACCAAGGAAAGAAAACCGCTGGAATTCCCAAGGTCCCGCCGAAGTACCAAAAGTACTTGCTCAAAGAACCGATCAATGCAGAGGTCATCTGGATTGGCGAAACGGTCATTCTCGAAAGAAACGACCGATGGCCTCCCGGAAAACACCGAGTGACGAAAGTTCGGCTCAATCGAGGAAAGGGGGATGGCCTGCTGCCAGGCATGGAACTGTTCCACCCACAATTCCCAGATCTGCGCGTTCTTGACGTATCCGCATCTACATGTCACGCTGAGACTTCGGAATGTCTCCTGGAAGAGGAGGCGGCCGATATGGATGATGCCAAGATGCCGCGGATCAGGGCGGGACTCCGCTATTCTACACGGGCGTCCGACTCTTCAGACGACAGCAGTGCGAAGCAGACAGACAACCGTTCGTTGAGGCCCGGCTGACTGGCGGCTCGATTGCCTGGAAAACGGCCGGTACGGGGCAGGCTCAGCCTTCACACTTCGACCCACTTCCCCGGGACCGGCACCGGGTAATTTCCCTGGGCGTCCGGCTCGACCGGGGCCGGGCCGCCGAATTTCAACTGGTCGACGATCGGCGAGAATTGGAAGTTCGAGGCGAGCATCTCCGTCCAGGTGATCGTCCGGCCCATGTGGGCGGCCGCGCGGCCCATGATCCCAGCGAGGTTCGCATAAGCCGCCCGTTCGGCTTCGTTGTACGGACGGTCCTCGCCAATGGCTTCAAGGAAATCCTTCCACTCAGCCTGCCAGGGGCTGCGGGGTTCGCGCGGCGCGGCCCAGTCGATCTGGCTTCTGTCGATCTCTTTGCCCTTGTAGATGTGCACGGTGGCGGCGTGCACGTTGCCGGAGAACTGCGCGGCGCGTTTGCTGCCGTGGATGAACGTGGCGAACGGATCGATCCCCTCGACCACCGCCTTGCCCCCGTCGGCGAAGGTGTACTCCATCACGTAATCGTCGACGTTCTGGCTGCAATTGTCCGGCTTGTTGGGCGGGGTGCACTTGCCCGTTGCCGAGACCGGCCAGCCGTCCTTGATCCAGCAGCATTCGTCGATCTGGTGGATCAGGAGTTCCAGCATGAGGCCGGAGCCGGCCCAGAGGAAGTGTACGCGGTTGTTGATCTGCCAAGCCACGAGGTCGGTGCCGGCCGGCGGTTTCCCGAGGAAGTTCCGGCCGCAGTCGCGAGTGGCGCGGACCAACGGGATGTCGCCCAGCTCGCCCGCGCGGATCTTCTCGATGAGCATCTGCCGGGCGATACTATGGCGGCACTGAAGTCCGGCCGCGATCTTGATGTTCCGCTTCTTCGCCGCCTCGCCCGCCGCCAGGATGCGGCGGCAGCCGGCCGGGTCGGACGCGAAGCACTTCTCCATGAACACGTTCACGCCCTTCTGCACCGCGTACTCGATCTGCGGGGGGCGGCAGTAGGAGTAGGCCGTGAGCATGGCCACGTCGCCCGGCCGCAGGCAGTCGATCGCGTGGCGATACGCGTCGAACCCGGCGAAACAGCGGTCGGCAGGCACGTCGACCCGATCGGCGAATTCCTTCTGCAGCACGTCGTGAGCGACCTTGACACGTTGGTCCGTCAGGTCGGCCATCGCATGGAGCTTGATCGGACTGGTGGCGACGGACAGCGCGTCGGCAACCGCCCCCCGGCCACGGCCGCCGCAGCCGATCAGGGCCAGGCGGATCGTGTTGTCCGACGCGGCGTGCACACGCGGCAAGCCCGAAGCAAGCACCGCGCCCGCGGCGATTGCTCCGCCGAGTTTGATCGCGTCGCGGCGAGTGGTTTGGGGAAGCGTGCGATTGGCCGGTCCGGTTGGGCGACTCATGGTCGTGCTCCTGGGAATGAGGTGCGTGGGATTGGCTCTTATGACTCAAACGGTAAACGGCAGCTTGCTGTTGGGGGAACGTAGGCGGGGAGCGGGTGGGTCGCGGCGGAAAGTCATCCCGGCTCAATCACCGATCGCGGCAAGGAAACCAAGTGGCCAGCTTACCACCGTCGGATGGGCTCGGCAACCAAGCCGTGAGAATGGTGACAGCCACCAAGTTTGACAAGATTGGACAGGCCAGATAAAACCAATACGGGTCACGCATCCCAAAAACACGTCGGCAGAACCTCGACCATTTCAAGTCAGGAAGCGTCGGCTCGTGACCAACCTTCGGATGGTGCCCGCCGACCCATGAACCGTTGGAGGGACCAATCCCATGCGTCCATCGGTCTCCAGCGTGATCCAGGCCCTGTTGCGGCTCGTCCGACGGGGCGCTGTCGCCGGGCTTCGTGCCCTGTCCTGGCTGTCGCTCGTGCTCGCCTGGCTCTGGTCCTGTCTTGCGATCGGGCTGTTCCGCCCGCTGCCGAGTGCCGTCGCGATTCTTCTGGCGTCCCTTTGGGCCTGCCTGACGATCGGCCTGTTCGTGAAGCTGCCGCGAAGGAAGGCGGCCGGGTGCACCATCGCGGGCATTCTCCTGATCTGGGCAGCCTGGTCGCTCCAGCCTGCACGAAACGACCGGGCCTGGGAACCGAACCAGGCCCGGCTCCCCCAGGTCCGTATCGACGGTGACCAGATCGTCATCGACAACGTCCGCTGCACCGCGTACCGCAGCGAACAGGACTGCGACGTCCTTTGGGAGCAGCGGACGTTGGATTTCACCCGTCTGGAGTCGGTGGACTTCGTGATGGTGCCCTTCTCGGCGTCAGGGGCCCTGGCCCACGTGTTTGTGACGTTCGGGTTCAACGACGGGGAGCACCTGGCGGTCTCGGTCGAGGTCCGCAAGGCGCAGGGGGAGAAGTACTCTCCGCTGTACGGAATGTTTCACCGGTACGAGCTGATGTACGTGATCGGCGATGAGAGCGACCTGATCGGACTCCGCGCCAACATTCGCCGGAATCCTGTGTACCTGTATCCCGTGAAAGCCCGCAAGGACCAGGTGCGACGATTGCTCCTTTCCATGCTTATGCGTGCCCAGCGGCTGCGAACTTCGCCGGAGTTCTACAACACCGTCACCAATTCCTGCAGCTCCAATCTCCTTTGGCACGTGAACCAGGTGCGGCACAGGCCGATCGGGTGGAAATGGAGTATACTCCTGCCGGGCTTCTCCGACGAGTTGGCCTACGAGCTGGGGCTGATCGATTTCGACGGCCCTCTGGACCAGGCCCGGGCGTGGTTCCGCATCGATAACCGGAGCATGCCTTGGACGACCGGCAAGGCCTGGTCGCAGCAGATCCGCGCGTGCAGCGAACCATCGACCGCCAAGTGAACGGTATAGGGCGGCAGGGTCGGTGAGCCCATAGAGAGCTAGCTAGTTGCCATCCGGCCGGCTCAGGCGACGCGGAAGAGCCGGTTGTGCAGCCCTTCGACACGGACGCTTTTGGAGTAATGGTGCACCTTGAGGTCGTCGCGGACGGGCGTGGGCACGCACACGATGAACTCGGCCCAATCCGGTCCGTTGTGCGCCACATAGGCCAGGCGGCAGGCCGTGAGCGGCGGCTCACCGCGGGCCCCAATGTCGGCCAGGCCGGGGAAGAGGACCGGTCCCGTGTCGACCTGGTAGTAGCGTTCCCGTTCGCTGTAGTTGACGGTCTTCACCGGATACTCCAGGGTGATCAAGTATCCGCAGGCCCGGTACTGCGTGCGTGAGACCAGGGAGGCATTGCCCGCCAGGGCGGCGAGGATCTCGTCGGTGCTCACCAGTTCCACGGCGGGGACGCCAGGCAGTTCGATGGAAAAGGCGGCAAAGGCGTCGCGCGGGTCGATCAGGTGGCGTTCGGGCTGTGCGCCGAGCTTGGGCGGATGGAGTGTGGCCTCGTAGTCGGCCCGTGCCCAGTGCTTCTCGATGAGGCAATGCTCCTGGCCTCCGATCATGCACATGCTGGCGTTCGGGTCGTGCCACACGTCGCGTTTGACCCACACTTGTTCGGCGCGGCACTCCGCGCCCAGGGCGTAACGCACCTGGGCGCCGGTGCCCTCGTGCTCGAGAGTGGCCGTGGCCTCGACCGGCATGCGCACACGGTTGAGGGTCATGGCCAGCGGCTTCGACACCGTCTTGGGGGGCTTGAGCTTCGTGTCGAGCATCCAGCGGAGGTAGGAACGGGCGAAATCGGTTACCAGCAGGCCGGTCGGTTCGGCAGCCCGGGACTGCAGGGCACGCGGCGCGACCAGCGCGGCAGCAGCGAGGCTGCAGCTTCGCAGAAAGGTGCGGCGTTCTCTCTCGAGGGGTGGCCAAGAAAACCCTTGCATGATTTCTGAAAATGTGTACATTATATCTCGAAATCCGGACATGACTAGTTTCGTTGCTTTCTTGGCCGGCTACCTTTCTGTGGCCTCAGAACATGACCGACGAGACTCTCCAATCGCTCCAGGAAGGTGTCACCCCCGAGCGGTCGGCCGGTGCGGCTGTGCCCACGTAACTCTCTCAACCGGAAATTGATCCGCCGCGTATAACGCCGATGGGCCTCGCCGATCGCTCGCCGCAACCCCTGGTCGGATGCGGGTACCGCGATCAGATGCGCGTGATTGGGCATCAAGCAGTACCCCCAGATTTCCACTCCCTCTTCCCCACACCACTCGGCCATCAGTTCCAGGTACGCCGCGTAGTCCTCGTCATGGAAGAACGTCTGCTGCCGACGGTTTCCCCGCTGGGTGACGTGGTGAGGCATACCAGGAATGACCACTCTCGCCAATCTTGCCATTGCAGAAAGGTAGCTAGTTTACTCCTCCTCGTCAATAACTAGTAATGCGTCCCCGGATTTCCCCGGATTTCCTCATTTCCTCCCCGGATTTCCGCTGTTCATCTTCACGCGGACGGATTTCCCATTCTGCCGTCGACATCGTTCTAGGTTCAATTCACTGCCCCCTGTCGATTAGACCGGCGCGCAGAGTGGATGACACATCTGGCTGGTGAGTTGTCGTCATTCAACACCTGCCCCTTCTTCTCGCTCGCTCTTGCCCAGGCTGCGTCAGCATTTTCGAGCGGCGCCAGACCGTTTTCCCATCGTGTCGCAGAGATTCGAGGCCTCCGAACATCCCAGTCTGCAAGGCGGCATCGATGCCTGTACTCGGCCACCCCGCCCGTCGCCCCATCCTCGCAATCGTATTGGACGAAGAGCGTATTGCCGTCAACCGCTCCGTCGTGCTCCTGGTACTCGCGGGCCATCTGGCCCTGCCAATTGTGCCGCTACCTCACCGCGATTCACCTCACCCAGAATGCCAGAATCGGTTCGTGCCCCCGGAATCCCCACTGGTTCGGTGGCCATCGAGTGGCCCGGCAGGCCCGAGGGGACAGCCCCCGTTTCCGCTGGCCAGCGCGATTCCGCCGCCCACCAGAGAACCGGCCGCGGCAGCCAAGACCCTGGCCGCAGACCATTACACTCCGCAAGCAGGCTCGAAGCAAAGCGGGCCCAGGAAGTGCGACCCTTCGAGCCTCGATTTGCCACGGGAGTCGGGCATCCTTCAAGAGTCAATGGTTGCCGCCTTCAGAACCTCACGCTAATGCCCGCGACCAGCGAGTCAAGGTATGCCGTTTCCGTGATTCTCGTTCCTGGAACGGGACCAGACGATGTGAGCACTGGACCGCTGATTTCGTTCTGGAATCCGTGGACATAAGCCAGGGAAAGCATCCAGTGGTCCGTAACTTGCCAGGAAAGTCCTCCGGTCAGCCAGTGTTTGATGATCAACGGAGAGGTCATGTTAGCGGCCGCCTGACAGGACGGAATCGGGTTCTCGTTGAACGCATAGCCAAGCCGAGCCGAGAGGCGATCGGTCAGGTGTCGCTCGATCCCTGTGGACACCGCCATGACGCTTCGCCAGCCAAGACCAGCCGCCGCTCCGCTGGCCAGGAAACCGGAATCTCCGAACCCGGCTGCACCGGCGTAATCGAAGTATCGCAAATCGCACGCCAGCATCGTTTTGTCGAATCCCGAATAGGCGGCCCCGACCGAGACGATCAACGGGTAGTCGAAATCAGCCTGGTATTGTTGTGGTCGCCCGAGTTCGTCTTCCGATTCGAATCGAAATGTCTCGAACCATTGTGGGCTTTTCAGGCACGCCCCGAGATGCCATCCCACATCGGTAGTGTAAAAGATTCCAGCCTGAAAGCCAGCACCCCAATGATAGAGTGTTCCTGAGGCATCGGGATAGCTGAAATGGCCGTCTCCGTCGGCATCATCCGGTGTCCCGAAGAACGCTGGGCTGGCGACCAGCCGCGCAAGAGTCACTGTCGGTGCCACGCCGACTGAGATGTTTTCCGACAGAATCCAGGCTACCGTCGGCGTCATCTGCAGGATATCCAGTTGAGCGGTCAGATGTCCCATCCCGAGACCGTTCGGCGGAGGGGGAGTGAGGATGGGATTTGTCTCGCTTGCCGGATAGTTGCCGTTGAACCCACCGACACCAAAAAGGCCAAATCCGACAGCCCAGCACTTCTCTTCCGGCTTGTGAACGAAGGCCATTGCCGGAACGGGGGCCACACCTGACTTTCCGCAGGTGTTTCCCGCGAGTGTCACCGCGGGAACTCCGGGACCGAGGGAACCAGCATCAAACTGGGACGAGAGATTCGATTTGGGCAGCACGGCCTCAAGAGCGATCGAACAGTCGGAAGCCGGCAGCGCCACGATCGTGGCGGGATTCCAGTACAGCGCGCCGAAGGAGTCGATCGGCGCCGCCGTTGCCGCACCTCCCATCGAACGATTCACCGGTCCGATCCCGCTCAGGGCAACCCCCTGAGCCCGGAGATTCTCTCCGAGGACCAGAAGTACAAGCAACAGAGCAGGAACAGATGCAGAACGGAACATCACAACCTCCCAAATGGGGGAGCCTACCCGACCAAGCCGATTGTATCGGTCACACAGGTTGTATCGGCTGAAGAATTCCATTCGGTCCAGTTGAACTATCCAATACCACCTCGCTGGAAGGAGAGACTATCGCGATTGGACGCCGGTTATTGCCAAGGATCCACGAGAGGGTAACTGGAATCGCCTACCTAATAGGGTTATGTTGACATGAATCTTGCGGGTGGGACAAAATCGTCCGAGTAGGAATAGACTTCTCAACCCAAAAGTGAAGCTGAGATGTGCCCAGATCAGAAGGCTCGGCAAGGCTCCCATTTTGTCGCAAACCAAGGCCATGAGGCTGGTGCCACCCACAAAGCAGCGGGGGAGCCGACGCACAATCATGACGACTCAGTCTCCTCGAAACTGACCGTCCGCTGCCCGCAGTGCCGCAATCTGGTCGAAATTGCCGACCAGTGCGCTGCCAACGATATTGAATGCAGGTCTTGCGGCATCCATTTCAGCCTCGTCAGCGAGGACAAGACGGCCACCTACTTTGCTGGGGGAACTCGTACTCTGGGAGGGTTCCAGTTGATCGATCGCGTTGGGGGAGGGCGGTTCGGCATCGTGTGGAAGGCTCGCGATCCAACACTCGACCGCATCGTGGCCATCAAGGTGCCGCGGAAGACGCACCTCGATGCGACGGAAATCGAGCAGGTTCTCAGGGAGGCAAGGGCGTCGGCGCAGATTCGGCACCCCAATGTGGTCAGTGTTCACGAAGTCGGCCGGGAGGGTGATTCGGTTTTCATCGTCAGCGATTATGTTCACGGAATCACGCTGAGCGAATGGATGATGGACCAGCACCTGACCCCCACCGAAGCGGCGAGATTGTGCATTATCATCGGAGAAGCCCTGCATGCAGGCCACGAAGTCGGAGTTGTTCATCGCGATCTGAAGCCTGGCAACATCATCATGGATCTGGACGGGCAGCCCCATATCACCGATTTTGGCCTCGCCCGGCGCGAGACCGGTGACGTTACGATGACGATGGAAGGCCAGGTGCTTGGCACACCCGCCTATATGTCGCCGGAACAGGCACGCGGCCACAGTCACCGCGCAGATCGCCGCAGTGACGTGTATTCACTGGGAGTCGTTCTGTACGAATTGATGACGGGGGAGAGGCCATTTCGGGGCACTCAGCAAATGGTCCTCTATCAGGTCCAACGCGATGACCCCACCGGTCCGTCCAGGCTTAACAGCCGAATCCCGAAAGACCTGGAGACCATTTGTCTGAAATGCATGGAGAAGGACCCGAACAAGCGTTATGCCACGACCCATGAGTTAGTAAATGACCTTCAACGTTTTCTGGATGGCAGAGAAATCGCGGCTCGTCCTGTGGGGACGATTGGCCGTGTTTGGCGGTGGTATCTGCGTCACCCTCAGGCTACTCAATTTGCGGCTGGAGGGTACGCAACGTTCTGCGCAGTAGTGCTCATGATCTGGGCCTTCTCTGCACTTTGCATCTACCTCTTGGGTATTCAGCCTCCACCCATTACGGACGAGGCCATGGTGCAGATTGTCGTGTTCACGGTCTTTTTGTATTTTCCAATGCTGTGGGCAGGAGTCCGGACTCTCAATAACCGCCCACTCGGTCTATGGTTAGGCACTGCCCTTTGGGGGCTTGGTGTGCTTTTTTCGTTACTGGGTGTTTTTGCCCTTGCCTACGATCCGGACACTTTCGGGAGCATCAGAGTGCGATTGTCGCTTTTCACGCTCTTGACGTCACTCTGCATGATCTCACTCATACTGCATGTGATAGCGGTTGTTATACGCACATTGTCGACCAGGAATTCATGAGCAAGCTATTCGAGTGACGATGCCACAGGTTGAACTCCTCGTACGCCGTGGAGCAGACATCAACATCCGCTCTGAAGATGGCAGCACTCCCTTGCTGGTTCAGGCAGCGGAAGCAGAGGGCTACGATGTAATGGAGGCGCTGCTCAGGCTCGGAGCGGATGCCAGAGCCACAGACGGTGCCGGGCGGAGCGCTATCGACATAGCGCGGTTGCGTGAAGAGGACGACAAGATTGAACTCTTGGTGAAGTATGGCGTCGGCTAAACATTGGCCTGGGGTGCCTGAGCCATGCTGCTCACTGTCCTGTCAACCGACCGAAATGTGGCACAAAGGCCTGATCCGGGAAATCGTTAAGGAACGTGCGCCATGTGGTGGTTTCATTCAACACCTGCCCCTTCTTCTCGCTCGCTCTTGCCCAGGCTGCGTCAGCAT
>CAYSCH010000325.1:0-10745 GCA_964429355.1 uncultured Planctomycetaceae bacterium
CCGCACAACCTGGCAACCTGCTCGCCCGTTTACGACGACAAGCTGATCTACGTGGTCACCGGCAACGGGGTCGACGAGGGGCATATCGTGATTCCCGACCCCTACGCCCCGAGTTTCATAGCTGTTGACAAGCGGACCGGGGAGCTCGTCTGGGAGGCGGCCAACCCGGGTGAGGAAATCCTGCACGGCCAGTGGTCCAATCCCGCGCTGGGGACGATTGGCGGGGTGCGGCAGGTGGTGTTTCCCGGCGGCAACGGTGCGTTGTATTCGTTTGTTCCGGAAACGGGAGAGCTGCTCTGGACGTTTCAGTGCAACCCGGCCGAATCGGTGTGGAAACTGGGCGGCCTGGGCACTCGGAATAACATCATTGCGACGCCCGTGATCCACAGCGACCGGGTGTTCGTCTCGGTCGGGCAGGATCCCGAGCACGGCGAAGGGCAGGGCCACATCTATGCAGTCGACGGAACAAAACGGGGAGACATAACGGCGACCGGAGCCGTGTGGCACAGCTCGGAGGTTCAACGGGCGCTGTCGACCCCGGCCATACACGATGGGATCGTCTACATGTGCGATCTGAGCGGGTTCTTCCGGGCCATGGACGAGGCCACTGGGGAAACGCTGTGGGAGCACGACGTGCTGGCGGCCGTTTGGAGTTCGCCGTATCTGGTGGACGGCAAGGTCTTCCTCGGTGACGAGGACGGCGACGTGGTTGTGTTCAAGGCCGGCCGGGAGAAGGAGATCCTGGCGGAAATCAACATGGGCAATTCGGTTTACACGACGCCGGTAGCGGCCAATGGAGTTCTTTACATCACCAATCGAATGACGCTGTTTGCGATCGCTCCGGGGGCGAAGAGCGATCCAGACGAGGTGCAATAACGATGTCGCAAGTGGAACAGATACCCCAGACCGCGCTTGAAGTCCACCAGGCAGAAGCCCAGCAGCGGCTCGACGCATGGACGCGGGAGGTGGTTCAGTGGCATTTCGATCCAGAGACGGGCTGCCCGTTTTGGCTCGATTTTGCCGCAAAGCTGGACTGGGATCCCCGCGAGGAGATTCGATCGTTTCGGGACTTGGAGCAGTTGGGCCTGTTCGAGGACGATTGGCTCCGGGGCGGCCCGGTTCGCCGTTGGGTACCCAAGGCCTACGCCGACCGGCCGATCTACACCTTCGAAACGGGCGGAAGCACCGGTACTCCCAAGACCCGGATCAACATCGACGATTTCAGGATCGATTACTCCCAGTTCAGCGAAACGCTGAGGGACGAGGCTTTTCCCCGCGGTTCGAACTGGCTGATGCTGGGGCCTTCCGGCCCACGCCGACTGCGGCTGGCGGTGGAGCACCTGGCCCAGGTTCGCGGCGGAATCTGCTTCTGCGTCGACCTGGATCCGCGATGGGTTATACGGCTGATCAAGAAGGGGCAGATCGAACTGGTCGAGGACTACAAGGAGCACGTAATCCAGCAGGCGCTGACCCTTCTGCGGGCCCACGACGACATCGAGTGCATGTTCACGACGCCCAAGTTGCTGGAGGCGCTGTGCGAGAAGATCTCCTTGCGCAAGGCGGGCATCAAGGGGGTGTTCTGCGGTGGGACGGAGATGACCCAGCAGTTCCACCGCTTTGCCCGTGAGGAGTTGCTCGAGGGGGCGGATTTTGTGCCGACCTATGGCAACACGCTGATGGGACTGGCCTGCCACAAGCCGTTCGACCCGGCCGACGACTACCAGATCATCTACCACGCACCGCAGCCGCGGGCGGCGTTGCGGGTGGTCGGTCCGGACGATCCGGACCGTGTGGTGGACTATGGGGAGCGGGGTCGGGTGAAGCTGACCACGCTGACGAAGGAATTCTTCGTGCCCGGTTTTCTGGAACGGGATGAAGCCATCCGTACGCCGCCGATCCCCGAATACCCCTGGGACGGAGTGGCTGACGTGCGGCCATTCCGCAAGCTGGAGACCGGCGTAGTGGAAGGAGTCTATTGATGGTCCACGTGCCGATCTTGCGAGCGGGACGCCCCTATGCCAGCAAGGACGTTCTGGCGCTTACCGATTACGCCACAGGCCAGACGGTAGCCGAGGTGAGCCAAGCCAATCCGGGCCTCATCGCCCGTGACCTGCAGGAAGACGGGTGGACGCCGCTCCAGGACTACACGGTCGCGGAACTGCTCGAACGACTGCGTGCGGCCGCCGATCATTTCATGCACGGCCAGTTGCCGTGCGGCGAGACGTCACAATCGCCCGAGGAGTTCGTGGCCCTTCAGTCGGCGACGACCGGCCTGCCCTACTCGCTCTGCCGGCGAAACATGGAGAAGATCGAGGCGGCGCTTCGCAACATGGAGACCATTCTCGGGGGTCTCTCGCGAGGATTGGCGACCGGCGCGATCGATGCCGGATACGGCCACCAGGACGGGCACACAGTCAGTTTTGCGCCGAAGGCTCACCGTTTTGGTGCCGTTCTGCCGGCCAATTCGCCAGGAGTGCACGCCCTTTGGCTGCCGGCCCTGGCGCTCAAGACACCGGTTGCCCTGCGCCCGGGACACCGGGAACCGTGGACGCCCCTGCGGATTCTGGAGTCGATGCGGCTTGCCGGAATTCCGGAGACGTCGCTCGGATTCTATCCCAGCGGGCACGACGGGGCGGGCGTCATTCTGCGGCGCTGCGGAGCGGCGATGATCTTCGGCTCGGGGCCAACCGTACGCCCGTGGCTTGGCAACTCGCAGGTCGAGATCCATGGTCCCGGCTACAGCAAGGTCCTGCTTGACGCGGCGGAGTCGGAAGCCCACGAGCGCCACATCGAACTGCTGGTCGAGTCGGTAGCGGCCAACGGCGGCCGGTCATGCATCAATGCCTCGGCCGTTCGATGCGTCTCGCACTCGCGGGAGATCGCCGACGCGATGGCCCAGAGGATGGCCCGGATTGTTCCCAAGTCCCGCGAGGCGAGCGACGCCCAGCTAGCGGCCTTTGCCGACCGGCAAATTGCCGAAGGAATCAATGCCGCCATCGAGCGCGGGTTGGCGCAGAGCGGCGCGGAGGATGTGACGGCCCGATATCGAGGTCGCGAGCGACTCGTCGAGTTCGAGGGGGGCGCCTACCTGCTACCCACGGTGATTTGCTGCGACAGCGTCGACCATCCGCTGGCCAATCACGAATACCTGTTCCCGTTCGTGGCGGTGACCGAAGTGGCGGAGGAGGAACTGGCGGACTCGCTTGGTCCGACCCTCGTTCTCACCGCCGTGACGGGTAGCGAGCGGCTGCGGCGGAAGCTGCTGGCCAGGTCCGATATCGGGCGACTGAATTTCGGGCGGATTCCCACCCCGCAAATCCAGTGGGACCAGCCGCACGAGGGAAACCTGTTTGAACTGCTCTATCAGCAGCGGGCGTTTCAGGACGAACCGTTTGCGCCCGTACTGGCCGGGGCGTGCTGAGAGAAAGAATTACGAAATCCGAAACACGAAATCCCATTACGGAATCGAAAGACAGGAAACGCCCGCAGGTTGCTGCCTCTCCACAATTCCTGCTCGACGAGTTTTGTGTTTCGAGGTTCGGACTTCCGGTTGTGTCGGATTTCCACCCTTGGCGTGGGAGAGTCTTCCGTGAAAAAAAAGCTGTTCTGGCTGGCGTTTGCCGCTTTGGTCGTTCTGCACCATGACTGGTGGTTTTGGAACGACGGGACGCTCGTGTTCGGTTTCCTGCCGATCGGCCTGGGCTATCATGTCGCCTACTCGCTGGCCGCGACCGTGCTCTGGGCTGTGGCCGTGTTTTACGTCATGCCGGATGCCTTCGAACCCGATCCCAAGGAGGTCCAGGAGTGAGTTCCGTCATCATCATCACGATCTATCTGGCACTCCTGCTCTGGCTTGCCCGATTCGCACACGTGGCATTCTCCAAGCACACGGCCAACGACTACTTTCTGGCGAGCCGCTCGATCGGACCATTCCTCTTGATCATGTCGATCTTCGGAACGACCATGACGGCCTTCGCCCTGGTGGGAAGCACGGGCGAAGCCTTTCGCGACGGCATCGGCGTCTACGGGCTAATGGCGTCGTGGTCGGGCCTGATCCACTCCCTCTGCTTCTTCCTGATCGGCGTCAAACTCTGGCAGTATGGCAAACGCTTCGGTTACACGACGCAGATCGAGTTTTTCCGCGATCGGTTCCAGAGTTCCGGCCTGGGCCTGCTGCTGTTTCCGATTCTTGTCGGTCTGGTCATACCCTACCTGATGATCGGGGTTCTTGCCAGCGGTACCACGATCGAGAGCGTTACCCGAGGAGCCTTTCCCGCAGCATTCCCCGGCAGCAATGGCGGTATCCCACACCACCTGGGAGCGGCGATCATCTGCCTGGTGGTGTTGATCTACGTATTTGGCGGCGGCGTGCGAAGCACGACCTGGGTCAACGCGGTCCAGACGTGCATCTTCATGATCATTGGAGTCACCACCTTCCTGGCCATCTCCGTTAAACTCGGGGGATTTCAGGCGGCGTCGGAGGCGGTGGCGGCGGGGCGGCCGGACTTGCTGGTCCGCGGTCCGACTAACGGGCATCCAGGGCATTTTGACCAACTGCGATTCCTCAGCTATGCCTTCGTGCCGCTCTCGGTTGCCATGTTTCCCCATCTCTTCCAGCACTGGATGACGGCTCGAAGCGCCAAGTCGTTCCGCGCCGCCGTGATCCTTCACCCGATCTGCATCATGGTCGTCTGGTTGCCGTGCGTGCTAATCGGCATCTGGTCGGCGACGGCCGTCTACGACGGAGTCGCCGTCATTCCGGCCGGACTCGACAACACCAACAAAGTCCTCGGTCTGGCTGTTACGAAACTCGCGAATCCATTTCTGACCGCTCCTCTGACGGTCGGCATCGTTGCGGCAATCATGTCATCGCTCGACAGCCAGTTCCTCTGCATTGGCACCATGTTTACGCACGACATCGTGCTCCACTACTGGGGTAAGGAACGTTTCAGCGACCGGGCACGGATCCTGCTGGGGCGAACCTTCGTGGTCGTCATCGTCGCAGTGACCTTCCTGTTCTCGCTTGCCGAACCGCGATCGATCTTTGTGCTTGGCGTGTGGTGTTTCAGCGGGTTCTCGGGATTGTTTCCGCTGATATTCGCCTCGCTGTACTGGCGGCGTACGACAAAGGCAGGAGCGATGGCTTCGGTAGTGGCGACGGCATTGGCGTGGCTGCTGTTGTTCTGGCGGTCGGGCTGGGCAGGCGACGATGGTTACCTGTTTCTGGGGATGATGCCGGTGGTAACGATCGCGGCCGTATCAGCGGTCGTGCTGGTCGCCGTTTCGCTGGTAACTCGGCCTCCCGATGAGGAAACGTTGCAGCGGTTCTTTCCCGAGAAAGGGAAGAATGCGGAAACCGTTAAGATTCCGATTCGTGAGGAGGCTCTCGTAACGGTCGGAACTGGATCCTGAGTGGCAGAATTTCTCGGAAGGCAATGCGCCCGGCGAATGAGCCGCTGGTTCAGAAGCACGCCGTCGACGCACGGGCGACAAAACGGTGGCATCCCAGCGCGGCAACCAAAATGTTGTTGCAGATCGTGATGCGGTCCTCATTTCGGCAAGTGAGGAGATAAGCCGTCTTCGTGCCGTTCTCCGGCAAGTCCAGTTCGCACCCAATGGTGGCTGTACCGTTATGGCAGACGGGGACCTTCCGAGGTACTACGATCCGCAATCGCACGGCCACGCCTGAAACCTCAACGAGTTCGCCTGGCCGGGACTTCTTGGGTGGGATGGGTCTGCCACTTGAGGTTCCGTGGCGCCGTCTGGCTCGCAATTCCTCGCGGCAGACGTTGATGTAGCGCGGCATTTCGAAACCAAACCGCACGGTCGCGCCGAGAAGTTCGCGGCCATCCACCTCGTCATGAAAACCTTCGACGGTCAGCAGGATTTCGTCGCCAATCACTACGCTTTCATTTTTCCCGCGGCGAAGTACGAGCATCGCAACAACCTCCCTGTCATGTGGTACGGAAGTCCTACTGCCACGTTGTGGCCAGCCATGCCCGCATTATGCGATATTTCAGCCTGACAGGGCGAGAGCAGTTTGTGACGCTACCAGAAGGGGGGGCTTGCGGCGGTTCTTGCGAAGCTGGGTAAGTTGACGGAGCGAGTTAGCGTTCATGGTTGAATCCTACCCGGCAGTCGGCCAATTCTTGCGTGTGGAAGAACGCATCGTGTAGGCTGGATGCTGCCTCCAGTGAATCCCCAATGCCGGTTCCCCAATGCAACTGATCACCTCTCTCGATGATCCCCGAGTAGCTCCCTACCGCAATCTCCGTGAGCGGACTCTTCGTGGCGAGAACCTGTTCATCGCCGAGGCGGCGCTGGTCGTCCGTCGCCTGATCGAAAGCGATTACCAGGTCCAGTCGATCCTGGCTACCGAAGAACATGCCGCGGGGCTCAAGCCCTTGGTAGACGACAAGGTACCGATCTACGTGGCCGAGCGGTCGCTGATGGCCGAGATCGTCGGATTTCCGTTTCATCGTGGGGCGTTGGCTGTCGGCCGGCGTCACGAGTCGCCGACCATCGACGCGGTGATGGAGCGACTCAAAGCGAAGCCGCAATGGACGCTGGTTGTCTGTCCCGAGGCCACGCAGGCGGAGAATCTGGGAATGGTATTCCGGACGGCCGCTGCGTTCGGCATCGACGCGGTCGTGATCGGTCCCAAGAGTTGCGATCCATTCTGCCGCCGCGCCCTGCGGACGTCGATGGGCAACGTGCTCCGCGTACCGTTTGTCCGATCCAGCGACCTGGCAGCCGACCTGAGAACGCTCCGGGAACGCTACGGCGTGCAACTCGCTGCCACGGTGCTGGCCGACGACGCCGAACTCCTCCCACAGGTTGACTGGCCCGAGCGTGTGGGCCTCATGCTGGGCAACGAATTTGCAGGGCTCACTGGCGAGTGGCTGGACCTGTGCGATCACAAGATCACGATCCCGATGGCGGCGGGAACCGACTCGCTTAACCTGGGCGTGGCGGCGGGCGTGTTTGTCTATGAGCGGATGCGCAGTCTACTCGCGAAGTGACGCCCGGAACCGTCGACAGCGATCAAGGAACCGAACATGAAACGCGTCTTCTTGTCCCTGGCCGCCGTTCTGATGACCGTGTCCTGTGCAGCGGATGACTCCAGCACCTCTGAGCTTGTTCTCAGCCCCCAGTTCAGCCTGGCAACGCTTCAGGAGATGCCGCGTCCAGACGTCGATGGTCTGCGTCTTCACCGGCAGGATTACCCGTCCGAGGACGCCGTCGAGTGGCAGGTTCGCTTGCAGGCTCCGGCGGATGGCAGCTCGATGCTGTATGAGGGCTGGCGATCCGCGGAGTTTGTCGTGCAATTTCCGGAGGCTGAAGATATCGTACTGCACTGGAGCAAGGGGAGCCATGCGGAAGCCGCGGATTTCCAGCCTCGTGAGCAGGGGTTAGCAGCGGGCGAGCCCTTTGGACTGGAGTCGTTCGGCGGGCGGTCTTCCGATGGCGCGATGCCCTACTTCAATCTGGCAGTCGAGGGGGGCGGGCTGATCGTGGCGATCGGCTGGTCCGGCGACTGGAAGGCGTCGTTCGAAGGGCTCGGTGCCGGCCGCGTTCGCGTTGCCGCCGGACTGAAACGATCGCGGTTCAGGCTCCCCGCGGGCGAAGAAGTGCGGCTGCCCTCGGTACTGATCATGAGCTATCGCGGCAATTGGCTCGACGGGCAGAACCGGTTCCGCCGCCTGCTGCTGCACCACTTCACACCCGGCGGCCACGGGCCGATGGAATTGATGCCGGTGGCCGCCAGCGTTCACGGCATGATTGGCTTCAATGCCACGACGGAGGAGAATCTCACCGCGTTGGCCGCCGACATTGCAGCGCTGAAACTGCCGCTGGACACGTTCTGGCTGGATGCCGGGTGGACGGAGGGAGGCTTTCCCACCGGACAGGGAAACCTGAACTCCGATCCGGCGCGATTTTCCCGTGGGCTCGGGCCGGTGGGCCAAGCGGCCAGCACGGCAGGAATGCGATTCCTGGCTTGGTTCGAACCGGAACGGGCCATGCGAGGCACCTGGCTCGACCGTGAGCATCCGGACTGGCTGCTCTTACCGAGCGGCACACCGGCGGAACTGCGCTATATGGAAAACGACGGCTTCCGACTGCTCGATCTGGGCAACCCCGCGGCCCGCGCCTGGGCCCTGGAGACGGTTTCGAACCATATCCGCGAAGGGCGCATTGCGGTCTACCGGCAGGATTTCAACGAGTATCCTGCGTTCTTCTGGAACACGGATGAACCGGCCGAGGAAGTCGGACTGCGCGAGATCCGCCACGTGGCCGGGCTTTACGATTTTCTGGATGAGCTCGTCCGGCGGCACCCTGGCCTGATCCTCGACAACTGCGCCAGCGGCGGCAGGCGGCTCGATTTCGAGATGATGCGGCGTTGTGTCGTACTGTGGCGGAGCGATAGTTGCTGGGGAGAGAAGTCGTTCCCTCGCAACGTGCAGGCGATGACGCACGGGCTTTCCCTCTGGTTGCCATTGCACGGTCTGGGGGCCGCCGGCGCCGACGAGGTGTCATTCCGGAGCGGAATGGGGGCATGCGCAAGCTACGCGATCAACTTCCGCGACCCGCAGGCCGTGGTGAATCTCCGCCGGCACCTGGAACGCTACCTCCCGGTGCGCCACTTGTTCTTGGGCGACTACTATCCGCTGACCGAGTGGAGCGACGACCCGGACCGCTGGCTCGCTTTCCAGTTTCACAACCCCGAAAAAGACGAAGGAATCGTGCAGGCCTTTCGCAGTGCGACCCCGCCGCGGGAGAATTGCCGGCTGAAGTTGCACGGCCTCGATCCCGCCAAACAGTACACGATTATCGATTGGGACAACGCGGACGCCCAGGGCAGCCTCAACGGATCGGAGCTTATGGAGAATGGGCTGGAGATTCGTGACCAGGGCGGCCACGGAGCGGTGGTCCTCCACTACACGTCGGGGCCGTAGCTACCCACGATCGATGATTCCGGCATAGGCTCCAAGCGATCCCGACACGACGACGGAGTTTCCCGGCAGCATGGGTGTGCGCCATGCGTGATCCTGTCACTTCCCCTGAAACGGCCTCGGCTCGACGTCGTTGGACAGCAGGTCTGTCGCCAACGGGTCGTTGTGACGCTCTGCAAATTCCGCCAATCGAGCCCGGTGTTCCAGGAGCGTCTGGCGGTATTCCGCTTCGCCCGCCAGGTTCACCGTTTCCAGCGGATCCGTCTCCAGGTCGTACAAGGCTTCGCGCCGAACGCCGTGCTCGTAGACACAGTACTTGTACCTGTCCGTTCGGACCATCCGCCCTTCCATGGTCGGCCGGATGCCGTCGACCTCGCCCGTCTGCGACATGTTGTTCTGCGACACCACGTAGTCCGGCCATTCTCCGACGGGCTGCCCCAAGGCCAGGGGCAGGAAACTGCATCCCGGCAGGGCCGGCGACTGCTCGATTCCTGCGCATGCCAACATGGTCGGCAGGATGTCGATTCCAGTGTTGATCAGCTTGTCGGAGGTTGCCGAAGCCGTCTTGCCCTTCCAGCGTGCGATCAAGGGAACCCGGACCGATTCGTCATAGAACACGGTCTTCTGATTGAATCGATGAGCGCCCGTGCAATCGCCGTGATCGCTGGTGAGGATCACCAGCGTATTCTCCTCGGCACCCGCCGTGTGCAGTGCGTCCAGGACTTTGGCGATCTCGCCGTCGACCTTCTCGACCATGCGGTAGTAGCCCCATCGCTGCTTCCGCCAATCCTCGGCGGTGAAGTTGCCGACGGGGAAAAGGCCGTCGTCGACCTGGTAGGCCCGCCGGATGAAGACCATGCCGTCGGGCTCGTTTTTCGGCACTTCCAGATTGACAGGGACCGGCGGCAGTTGGGAGGAAGGGGGCGGAGTGCCGATTTCGCCGCATGAGAGCTGTTGCTCACGTCCCGCGGCGCGGCGAGCCCACTCGCAGATATTGTGCGGATTCAGAAGACTCACGACCAATAAAAACGGCTTGTCATGCTCGCGCTGCAGAAACTCGACCGCCGCGCGTGACACGCGTGCGTCGTAATTGTCGCTCTGCCGAGGTTTGGCGGCCTTCTTGCTGTTCAGGATTTCGAAACCGTGAGAGCCGGGATCCTTCTCATCAAGGCACAGGTGCCACTTTCCGCTGTAGGCGGTTGCATATCCGGCGTTGCGGAAATAGGTCCCCATGCAAACGAACTCGGGAGCCAAACGACCGCTTGCGGGTTTGGCATTCATGGTCACCCCGGTTTCGTGCGGATAACGGCCGGTGAACAGCGAATTGCGCAGCGGCATGCACAAGGGGTTGCTTGAGTAGGCCCGTGTGAAGAGCATCCCCTCGGCGGCCAGCTTGTCCATGGCAGGCGTATGGATGTACTCACTGCCCATTCGGCAGCTCATCACATCGGCCGACTGCTGATCGGTCATGATGAACAAAATGTTCGGCCGGTCGGCGGAAATCGCTGACCTAGTATGTGTCGCCGTCAGCAAAGCGGTCCCGGCGACCATCCACAAAACGGCGTGCCAGTTTCCGGAACACAGTCTCCCCATGTCACCCTCCGTTGCTGCCAGTGCCAGACAGGTCGTTTCAGTATGGTTGCCTTTCGGGTCATGGCTGAACGGGTCCGAACAGCCATCATTGGGCAGCGGGGCCGGAACCAAACACTTCTCGGACAGCCTCGAGGTATTTCATGCCATGGACGGTGTCGGGCTCCAGGTAGCTGCCTTCGGTCCACTCATTCCAGCAGT
>CAYSCH010000326.1:0-10671 GCA_964429355.1 uncultured Planctomycetaceae bacterium
CGATGGTCTGGGGATTCACGCCCCCGTCGACCGATATCAACAGGTGCTCTCCTGCGATGGAGCGTAGACGCCGCATCTTGTCGAGGGCCACGGCTTGAAACTCCTGGCCACCAAATCCGGGCATCACGCTCATGGTTAGAACGAGGTCGCAGGCATCCAGGAAGGGCTCGATCCGCTCCAGGGGTGTGGGAGGATTGAGCGACAGGCCCGTGCCTGCTCCCAACGAACGAATCTCTTCAAGTAAGGGAGCCGGATCGTCAACTGCCTCGATGTGGATGGTGAGTAAGTCCGCCCCCGCGTCACGAAATGCCTTCAAATAGCGCCCCGGTTCGGCGATCATCAGATGAACATCCAGCGGCAAGACAGTCGAACGCCGGATGGCCTCAATGACGGGTATCCCGAAGCTCAAATTGGGCACGAAATGCCCGTCCATGATGTCCAGGTGGAGCACTTGAGCACCCGCCTGCTCTAGCCGCTTGATCTCACTGCCCAAGTTGGCGAAATCCGCTGCCAGCAAAGAGGGCGCGATCAGCGGCGCCGAATCAAGCAATCGAGATGCCACGCTGGAAGCGATCATACGGCAAGCCTGATCACGGACGATGCCCCGGAAGCTCTGGATGGACTTGTGACGAAAGCCAGTCCGCCACGAGCTCCCTGGACGATTGGTGTGTCGAGCAAACAGTTAAACACTATTGAAGGTTACCTTGCCGCAAGAGCGTTTCCTCATCGGACCGGTTCTCGGTCAATTCTACCAATCGCCGCCCGGCGCGTCTGCGCTCAAGCCATCTCCGGGCCTAAGTCCTTTTATAGAAATGGATTGCGGCAAAACACCGCCGTCCGAATTGCGTCTGTCGAGCGTGTTGATTCCCCCCAAAAAGACAGGTTTGTCGCGACGCTTAGGGCTCGTTTGTTCGCGATTTGGTGGGACGAATCCCAAAGCCGGCCGGGCCGTGTATCGATAGTCGACCACGCGAAGTGCCTTGGCGCCACGGCGAGCCGAATGGCAAATCGCGCCTTTCGGCAAGAGTCTGGGGCAGCAAGAACCGGCACCGATTGCCAGGCAGCCTATCACCGGCGTTATTCGCTATCGGGTAGGTCCTTGAGGGTGTCCAGGCCAAACAGCTCCAGGAACCTCTGGGAGGTTCGGTAGAGGACCTGCCGATCTCCCTGGACCCGCTCGACTTCCAACAATTGCCGCCGCACCAATTGGGTGAGAAGGTGGCCACTGGGGGTGCCGCGCAACTGCGTGACCTGGTCGGACGTGAGGGGCTGGCGATAGGCGACGATGGCCAACGTATCGACGGCGGCCTGGGAAAGGCGGGCTTCGCGGACCTTCCCGTAGAACTTGTTGCGAACCGGATGGAACGCTCGGCGAAGGGTCATTCGGTAACCGTCGCCATCGCTAATTATCTTGTAGGGGCAACCATTTGACCGATAACGGGCGTTGAGCTCATCGATGAGCTGAGCCACGTCCCCCGGCGTGACGCCACGCATGAGTTCGGCCGCCTTGGCAGTTTCAATCGGATGGTTGTCGATGCTCCCCACGAACAGCAGCGCCTCGACAACCGACATGGGCGACACCGGAACCCCGTCGGTCTGACTCTCCTGGGAATTGTCGGTTTCGGCAGTGGGGGGCCAGTCAGGGGGAACGGGGCCCGCAATCTCATCGGCCTCGTCGGCTTGGGATGACTTGGGCCGATTCTGGCTGGCAGGGCTGGCGTGGCTCCCCCCCATCGCCTGGGCGTAAGCCTCGGTCAGCTCGTCGAGCGAAATGCCCCTGGGTTCATGAAATTCGGCGGAAGAGGAATCGGCCATGAAGAGCACTATAGATTGTCGGCGGCAAACGCGACAAGGGCGGTTACCGTCGCCGCATGGCTTGCTGCATTTCCCGCCGCGCTTCGTTCTTACGGAGGCTTTCGCGTTTGTCCTGTTTCTGCTTGCCGCGACAAAGGCCGAGAAGCACCTTGGCCTTCCCCGCCTTGAAGTACAGCTTCAGCGGGACCAGCGTCATTCCCCCCTGGAGAGCCGGCGCGGCAAATTTGGCGATTTCCTGCTTGTGGAGCAGCAGTTTTCGGGGCCTTTTTGGCTCATGATTGAACCGATTGGCTTCGACGTATTCCTGGATATCGCAGCCCAGAAGCCAAACCTCGCCATCGCGCAACCGGCCGTAAGACTCTTCGAGCGACGCCTTTCCGGCCCGCAGGCTCTTCACCTCGCTCCCCACGAGCATGATACCGCACTCGAGCGTGTCGAGGATGACATAATTGTGGCGAGCTTTGCGGTTTTGGGTCACCACCCGCTCATTGGGGTCGGCGGCTGACTTCTTTTTCTTCCCTTTTTGTGTCATGGAGCGCAGGCTTTCCAGGCCGAAAGTCGCACGGCCATTTGCTCTTCTCGCGGAAGACCGGCTCGCTATAATGCTCGCTCGACCCGCGGCGGCGGTGAGCCGGCAGTCCTCGATCAACAATCAATCCAACCCTTCCTTTTACCCTTTCCAGCCCCCAAGCTCAAGTTGCCCACCGAGACATGCTCCCCGATTCCCGCCAGGATAATGCCTTACTGGAAGCCTATTTGCTTGGGCCGATCGAGTTGGAGCGTTGTACGACGCTCCAGCGGAAACTGGTGGAAGAAGCGGCGTACTGGGGTGACGGGCGGATTCGGCTGCTCCTCTGCGAACACCCTCAAATGATCACAGTGGGACGCTCAGGCTCTCCCGGGCATGTCCAGTACGACTCCGGTCCCATTCGCAGCGGAACCATCGAAGTACGCTGGGTCAAACGTGGCGGTGGTTGCCTGGTGCACGGTCCCGGGCAGTTGGCAATCTACCCCATCGTTCCCCTCGCCGACCGCGGCTGGACCGTGGGAGAGTACCTGACCCGATTCGAAACGGCGATCGGACGGGCCCTGGAATCCCTGAAAATTCGTTCCGAGGTTCGCTCATCCGGCAGGGGGCTCTGGGGACGCACTGGCCAGCTTGTCGCGTTCGGGATTTCCGTTTCCAATTGGGTCACGTTTCACGGGGCCTATATCAACGTCTGCCCCTCGATGGGTATGAACCGGCTGATCGATTCCGATCCGCTCGGCGATTCCCGCATCAGCACCCTGGTAGCCGAACGGGGCCAACCGGTTAAAATGACAGGAGTCCGTGCCGAAGTCGTACGCCAGTTGGCCGACGTATTCGAGTGCGACCGCTTTCACCTTCATACCGGCCATCCGTGGCTGCGGCGCCCCCAGGCCCTGGTGCACTGAGGCCGCTCGCTGGTGCTCGGGCTGCCGACGACCCCCTTCTGAGCCTCCATCCATGTCTGGTCCGGGTACTGAGAATCTGTCCGAAAACTGCGAACAAGGTCTCCCGCTGGCGCAAGAATTGCCAGCCGTCGAGAGCTCGCAAATCGGTTCCAGGAGCCTGCCCCGCTGGCTGAAGCGGCGGATTCCCAAGGGAAACGCCAACCATTTCACCGCCCGTTTGATCGACGAGCTGCGACTGGAGACGGTCTGCGACCATGCCCGGTGTCCCAATCGGATGGAGTGCTACGCTCAGAAGACTGCGACCTTCATGATCCTGGGCGACGTTTGCACCCGCCGGTGCGGTTTCTGCCATGTGGCCAAGGGAAAGACTCGTGCCATCGATCCCACCGAACCGAAGCGGCTGGCTGAGGCGACGGCTCGCCTGGGACTGCGTCACGTGGTGATCACGTGTGTCACACGCGACGATCTCGAGGACGGTGGAGCCGGGCACTTCGTACGCTGCATCGAGGCCGTTCGTGAGCTTGTCCATGCCACCGTGGAGGTTCTGCCGTCCGACTTCAACGGAAACGGAGCGGCGGTGGATCGCCTTGTTGACGCTGGTCCCGAGGTGTACAACCACAACACCGAAACCGTGCCCCGTTTGTATCCCAGCGTTCGCGGACGCAAGTCGCATTACCGGTGGACTCTGGAAATGTTTCGCCGGATCAAGGCCCGCAATCCGGCGATTCGCACGAAATCCGGTATGATGCTGGGGCTCGGAGAAACGACCGAAGAAGTGCTCGATACCCTGGCCGACCTTCACGACGCGGGCTGTGAGATGCTGACTCTGGGCCAGTACCTCCAGCCCTCGCCCCTGCAGCTCCCGGTGGTCCGCTATCTTCCCCCCGAGGAGTTCGACTGGCTCGCCGACGCCGCGCGTCGCATGGGTTTCCGGTCCGTCGCCTCCGGCTCGTTTGTGCGGTCCAGTTATCATGCCGGCGACATGGTCAACCTGGAGGCTTCAAGCGGCTGATGGCGAGGCTGGAAGTACGATTGCCCGAGCTGGCCATGGGAGACCAGCCTGTTCGTGTTACGGTGTGGTTGGCCAGTCGCGGAAGTCGAGTGGAAAGAGGTGAGCCGATCGTGGAAGTGACCGCCGGCGCGGTCACGATCGACCTTCCCTCCCCAGCCAGCGGACTGCTCCTTGAGAAGCTCGCAGGTGAAGACGACCTGATCGTTCCGGGGGATCCCATCGCGATTATCGACACCGACAATTGAGGTGCGGCTGAACGACTTGTTTCTCCTTTCCGTCATACCCTGCCAAGGTCGGACCGGGGATCGTGCTAACCACGGAGTGTTGGGTAGAGAACTCCGTTCCGCTCTTCCATCAATCCGTGATTCGTGTTTAGATTGGGAAGTCACCCTTCAACCGACCCGAAATCCGTGGAACCATCTCGCTCCGCCGTGATCGTCCCCAACAGAAGCGTTCTTCTATGCCTGTCAAATCTCAAGTCGCCATGGTTTTGCTCCGCGAGCCGCAGACGCAAGTGGCGGGTCAATTGCGTTCGGCCCTCGAAGCGGAAGGTGCCCAGTGGCAGCCAACCCAACTAAAACAGCAGGACAACACGGTTTCGTTTCTTCTTGGCGACGACAAGGTCCTGGTTTCCTGGATCGAGGACGCCGTGCCCTGGGTCGACCTCCAGGGGCCTTGCCAGGCAGCCTGGTACTGGCCGGAAGCGGGCCGGGAATTGCTGCCGCATCTGGGCCATGTTCTGGTGGTGGTTGTGCCCGGCACGCCCGATCGCAAGGCGGCTGCAGTCAAGCTGACCAAGGTGGCCGCGGCACTGGTTTCGTTGAGCCCGGCGCTCGGCATATTCTGGGGCAGCAGCGGAACCGTTCACGCGCCAAAGCCCTTTTGTGAAACGGCGGCCGCCATCGCTCCGGATCGGTTGCCCGTCGAAATCTGGATCGGATTCGGGTTGATTGCCGAAGAAGGCCAGACCCACTCGGTTTATACCTCGGGTCTGGAGAACTTCGGCATGCAGGAACTCGAGATTCACCACAGCCAGCGGGATCCGCAGTTCCTCTACGAACGGCTCTTCGACGTGGTGCACTACTTGCTCAGAAGAGATGTCGTGCTCCATGAAGGTGAAACGATCGGGATCACCGACACGGAACGCATCAACATCCAGCAAACGCAGTCGGTTTGCGACGGGCTGACCAGCGTGCTGCAGTTGGATATGTGAGGCAGACGATCAGAAACCGGCGGGCTTGCCCCAAGGCAACTGCCAGACGCTGTCCTGCAAGAGGCAGACGATTCAGAACCCCCGGTCGTCCCGCTTCGTCATGGCCATTCTTCAAACCGTACCGTGGGCGGGACGCCAAATGCTCGTGACCTTGCCCCAGGCCTGCTGGACGGCCTTTTCGACCGCTTCGACCGCATCGAAGAGCTGCCGAGGAGTCATGCCGTTTCGGGGGCCAAGTTCCGCAGGGGCATTCTGCGATTCATCCCAGAGCTGACGCCAGGTGATCTGGTTGTTCAGGTGCCACGCGGCAACCTGGGCCACTTCGTGGCTGATCTCACCGCGTCCCATCATGGCGCAGATTTCATACACGCCTTTGATACTCGTGACCTGGTCCAAGGGACGGACCTCGTAGTGGTGCCGTGGGCTGGGGCCGGGACGGTCGTGTTCCAGGCAAACGCTGCGAAGCTGCAGATGCGCCGTTCGCCCGGGCACGAAGCAGAACGTGTTGACTTCCGAGCCATCCGCGTAGGGGCAGCCAATGCCCAGTTTCTGTGGATCCTCTGGGGGCGGCAGCTCGTCGCCTTCGGGAGGAGGTTCGTCTCCTTCGGGGGGCGGCAGCTCGTCTTCGATCATGATCGGTTCGTCCTGCCCGTCCGTGATCGTCAGGGTTACCGGCACGGCGGCCAGTGCCCCCGGCATCACAACGTTCAACGGGCGCTCGGTCTTGTTGGTGATCCGGAACCGGCACTGATTGGCTCCGTCCGCGGTGACACGGACTTCGAGCTTCTTGGCGTCAATCCCTTCGAAGAAACGAATGGTTTCGGCCTGGGGGTTGAACTTTTCCACCCCGGAGATGTGCTGGTCGACTTTCAGGTTTCCGGCCACCACTGCCGGCGCAACGATCAGGGCAAGCCCGAGGCTCGCCAGAATCAAACCACCCATGCGCGACATCGCTCAATCCCCCTGAACTCAAGTGACACGGTTTCGAAACTTGCAGACTGCCCGAAATCGCGAAGTCTCCGTTTCCGGACAGACTCTTACGCCACCTGTTGGACAGAATACGCTTCCGGCGAGGTTTTGCCAAGCGGAATGTGGGTCTTTTGCGGGAAAGTCAGCCCACTATTAAGAGGGGGGGTGATTTGGACAGCGATGATGTCTGACAAAGAAGCTTGGCCGTCCCTTGAGAAGCCAGCCTGGGTGGGGCAAATGGCTTTGCGTGATTCGCGAAAAAATTGTCGTCCTGACGACAGCCGCGCGGGCTTGCCCTGCTGGTGGTTTTATTAGCGGCTCTCAAGTCCTTCAACTGAAGAACTCGTCGTGCCGCATGACCCCCGATTCGTCCTCCACTTCAGCGTGGGTCTGCCAACGCCACCGGCGGGTAGCTCGCTTCTGCTCCCGGCGGATTGCTCGACGCTGCTCAACCTTCAGTCCGATCAAGCCACGGATTCGGTCCCAGAGTTTCGGCTGGAGTTCGTATTCGACTTCCACGGTTTCCGGAGGTTTCTCGGGTTCGAGATAGACTTTCCGCATCGAAGTCTTGACGCCAAAATCGCCCCCGCACATGCTGCAGGGAACCTGATTCTTGGGTGGCTTCACCGCGTGACCACAAGATTTGCACAGGTGCCGGTATTCCCAGGGTCCGTAGCCGTAATGCTTCTCAGACATGCCGAGCGTCTCGAACGCGATTGGTTGAAGAAGACACGATGAGGTGGGACGACCGGCCAGCACCTCTCGAAGCCTGCCCCCCAAAATGGTCATGAGCGGTATGTGGGAGCAACATGGAGGAATCCCCATCAGTTGTAGTATACCTAGAGCCCGCAATTGGACCAAGTCCCACGTCTCGCCTGCTGAAGAGCCGATTATGGGGTCCGCCTGAGGCTGACAAGGGGGTGCCTGGGGCCTAGAGTTGTGTAGCCGGACATCCCGGGAGGCTTGATAAGGCCGGCCGGACGCGGTTTCGGGAGGATCCCTGTCCTCGCTGACACTTCAGGTCGGTGTGCTCGGTTGCTCGTCGTGTTAGCATGCTCGGTCAGGGTTCGGATTTGCCATACATGGAAAAGTCACCGTCAGAGCGGCCGGTAGAAATGACGAATATGCTCTGTTCTACGGGAGACGCCGTCCATTTTCTCCGGTCGCTCTTACCAAAGGTCGATGCCGTGCGGGTTTTCCGTTCTTGGCGTTGGCTGGCGGTTGTGCTCCTTCTGGCCTTTGGCCTGCGACTGGCCGGCGCGTTCTACTGGCAGGCCAGATTTGCGGGCGAGGGCTTTCACTTTGGCGACAGCGAGGGCTACTGGATCCTGGCGCGCAGTATCGCCCGAGGCGGGCCCTACGAGTTTGGCGAGGGCGGCGCCCGCGTGTTCCGTACACCCGGGTACCCGATCCTGCTGGCTCCTTTGTTTCTTGTTTTTGGCGACGATCCCCCCGTGATGCTGGCGAGGGTGCAGTCGGCAGGGTTTGGCACCCTGGCGGTTTTGGGAGTCTGGCTGCTTGCCCGGCGGCTTTACGGCACACTTGCCGCCAACCTGGCGGGGTTGGCCTCGGCCGTATATCCCGGCCTTATCGCTCTGAGTGTGCCGATCCTCAGCGAAACGGCGTTCTGTGCGCTGGTGCCGTTTCAGCTCCTGCTTTGGACCCTCGCCTGGCAGGCCGCCACGAAAAAGCAAAGCCTGCTCCTCGGTGTTTCGACGGGCTTGGTCGGAGCGGCGATTACCTTGATTCGTCCGAGCTGGCTGCTGTTCATGCCCTTTGCGATTCTGGCAGGGCTGGTCTTCGGCCGCCAGACAGCGCGTCACACACTGCTCGCCGCCGCGATCATGACCGGGTTGGTTATGGGTATGACGCCGTGGTGGATCCGCAATGCCCGCGTCACCGGGCATTTTGTCCCCACAACGCTGCAGGTGGGAGCGAGTCTCTACGACGGCTGGAACCCGCGAGCCACTGGAGCGAGCGATATGTCGTATGTGCCCGCGTTTGAGCACGCGGAGCGCCAGGCCGAGGCGGAGGGCATTGTTAACACGGGAGACACCTTCGAGTATCGTTTGGATCGGCGCATGCGCGAGGCTGCCATCAGCTGGGCTCGGCAGCATCCGCTGGAGGTACTGAAGCTGGCGGCCGTCAAGTTCGCGCGGATCTGGAACATCTGGCCCAATGAACCGGCCTTTTCCCGGCCGGTCGTTCGGGTGGCAGTCGCCGCTACGTATCTTCCCTTGCTGGTCCTGGGGCTCATCGGGGCATATGGGCCGATCGCCCGTGGATGGCCTCACGTTCTCTGTTTTCTTCCCGCCATATACCTGACAAGCCTTCACATGGTGTTCATCGGGTCGATTCGCTACCGGGAGCCAGCCATGATGGGCCTGATCGTGCTGGCGGCCGGCGCGATAGTTTCGCTCATGGGAGGGAATTCCCAGCCCGGTCTTGAGGCTGCCCAGCAGACCACCGGAGGGCGTGTTCGATGATCCTCTGGACCCAAGGCCGATCACCACGCCAGTGTTTGCGGGCGAAACCGACGAGCAGCCTGCTGGCCATCGCCGCCGTCCTGCTATGGGCGGGCACTGTTTCGGCAGCCCCGAGTATCGTGCTCCTGGTTGCCGACGATCTGGGCTACGGCGACCTCGGCTGCTACGGTGCGCCCGATATCCCTACACCCAACCTGGATCGGCTGGCCAATGAGGGGATCCGACTGACGAGTTTCTACAGCGCTGCGGCCGTCTGTTCGGCCTCGCGCGCGGCGTTGTTTACGGGCTGTTACCCGTGCCGGGTGGGTGTGGCCGGGGACCTCCGTCCAGAGTCCGACGAGGGTCTTGCTCCCAAGCAGATGACACTTGCTGAGGTCGCCAGCGGCGCAGGGTACAAGACCATTCTGCTGGGAAACTGGCACCTTGGCAGCCGCCCGCAGTTTCTGCCCACCGAACAGGGTTTCGACGACTTCTACGGGATCCCGTTTTCCCACGATGTCCGGCCGTTGCACTCGGCGGAGGGGCTATCGGTCCATCCCAATCTCCCGGTCTACCAGGGCGATCGTGTCCTAGGGCGCAATCCAGACATGGCGGGCTTCACGGGGGAACTGACGCGGAGAGCCGTTGATTTCGTTCAAGACCGCGGGCGTGAGCGTTTTCTTCTGTGTGTTGCTTATCCAATGCCTCAAGTGCCGCTGGCGGTCTCCCACAAGTTCACGGGCACCAGCGAGCGTGGGCTGTACGGCGACGTTGTTGCCGAACTCGACTGGTCGGTCGGCGAGATCCTTGCCGCCTTGGCTCATGCTCAACTCGACACCGAAACACTTGTGATCTTCACATCCGACAATGGGCCGGCGGTGGAGTATGGAGACCATGCTGGATCGGCCGGTGTCTTTCGCGGCGGCGAAGGGTCGACGTTCGAGGGAGGGATGCGCGTACCTTGCCTGTTTCGGTGGACAGGCAAGATTCCTGCCGGCACGGTGTCGGACGAAATCGCTGTTAATTTCGATCTTCTGCCAACGATTGCAGGATTGATCGGGGCGCAGATTCCGGCCGAGGCGAAGCTCGATGGTCAGGATATCTGGCCGATGCTGGCGTTTCCCATGGCAGCCACCAGCCCGCATCCATGCTTCTACTATTACTCCGGCGGTGCTTTGCACGCAGTCCGCAGTGGCCGTTGGAAACTCCATTTTCCACACGGTTACGCGGCCTTGTCGGATGAGCGGCCGGGCGAAGGGGAACCTATCCACGTGACGTGGGAGCGAATTGGATTGAGCCTTTTCGATCTCCAGACCGATCCTCGTGAGACGAGGAATGTGGCGGCGGAGAACGAAAAAGTGGTGCGCTATCTCGGCGACCTGGCGGAAGACGCACGGGAGGAGCTGGGCGATTCGCTTTCAAGACGCAACCCCAGGCAGTGACTGGATTTGAGTTCTGGCGTCGCCTGTCTTGATGAACCAAAAACGGGACGGTCGCGTAGAGGTGGAGTCCGTCAGTTCTTGATTCCGATCGTTCTTGGGGCGTCCAGACGCACCCTGCGTCCTTCGAGTTACCAGGCCACGAAGAGAATACCCATGATTCGCACCTGTCGCGATGGAGAGTTTGAAACCATCTATGAGATTGTGAACGATGCGGCCCAGGCCTATCGTGAGACGATTCCGGCCGATCGCTGGAAAGACCCATATATGTCGCGGGAAGAGCTTCGCCACGAAATGGATGCTGGCGTCGTCTTCTGGGGTTGT
>CAYSCH010000327.1:0-10632 GCA_964429355.1 uncultured Planctomycetaceae bacterium
GCCGCCGTTGGACGGCGGACGCATTGCCGTGAGTCTGCTGCCGATGCCGCTGGCCTCGCTTGAGGGGGGCACCCAGGCCGAGCGGAAGGGAGCACGTATCGTTGCCCAGCACTTTGATCATCCGGCGCTCGAGCTCTTCAACGACCGAACCAGCGGCAATCTGGCCGATGCCGAGATCTGGAACTGGTACCGCTTCGGCCAGGTCGAACGATTGTCATCGACAGTATCGGCAGGCGGCCCTGACAACGCCCCGTTGGTCATGGCCCGCCTTGAAACCGGGGATCCATTGATCGTTGAGCGGAAGGTTGGGGCAGGTGTGGTCGTTCAGGTAGCCACCGCCTGCGACGCCGATTGGTCAACGCTCCCAATGCAGCCAGTGTTCTTGCCGCTGATGCAGCAGTTGGTCTCGACGATGGCCTCCCAGGTAATGCCTTCGCGAAATATCGAGGCCGGCCAGCCATTGGTCGCGATCTTGCCCGGTGACGCTGCCGGGGTACCGCTGGCCCTCAGTTCGCCCGACGGAATACGCCATACGGAGCGCCCCGCTCCGCGCGGGGCCCAGAGTATCGTCCAATTCGATCGCACCTCTCAACCCGGTGTGTACACGCTCACAGGACCCGATGCGAAGCCGATCCATTTTGTCGCCCAGGCACCGCGCGATGAATCGGACCTTCGCCAGTTCCCGCCGGAAGAACTGGCCAAGGTAGCCGAAGCCCTGGGTGCCGACATGGTCGAGTCGGCCCAGGAGTTCCTCCAACTCGACCGGACGCGGCGTCACGGCCGTGAGATCTGGCGGTTGCTCCTCGCGGCGGTCCTGGTCTTGATGTTCACGGAACTATATCTCCAGCAGCGATTTGCACGAGTGCGACCATGACGAGCATCCGATTTGCCGGCGATGTTCCTCTCTGGCTTGGCGCTCTGGCTGCGCTCGCTGCCTCGGCAGGGGCCTGGCTCTACTACCGCCGCGAAAGGCACAGCCTCCCGGCGAGACTGCGGATATGGCTGCCACTCCTGCGAGGGACGGCCGTATTCCTGACCGTGCTGGTCCTGACCGGCCCGGTCCTGCATCACCGTCAGGTCGAAGGCCAGTTGGGGCGGGTGGTCGTGTTTCTCGATGCGTCCCTGAGCATGGGCTCCCACGATCACCAACTGCCGGACGACCGCAAACTGCAAATTGCCGAGCAACAGGGACTGCTTCCTCCCGGCGATGCCGACGACGCGGTACGGCAAGCAGCCGCCGCCCAGTGCGACGACACCACTCGCTGGCAGAGGGCGGAGAACAGCCTGCTCCATCCCGACCGGGGGCTCGTTCAACAATTGGCAACAACCCACGATGTGGAAGTGGTCGCGCTCGACGGATCTCAAAGCGAGACGCTCTGGAACCGATCGATCGCGGAAACGCCGCCCACAGACCTGGGCCTGGAACCCGGCGGATCTTGGACAGATCTCGGCTCCGCTATTGCCGGGCGAATGTCGGACGGCCAAGCCAGCCCAGGCGACCAACCGCCGAGCGAGCAGAGTCGCACCGCCGCGGTTCTCTTGACCGACGGCCGCCACAACCGCGGCGAGTCGCCAGTGCAGGCTGCGCGCGTGCTCGGCAGCCAGGGAATCCCGATGCACACCATCGGTTTCGGCGCGACCCACGAACCTGCCGACCTGGCGCTACTCGACGTCGAACATCCCGACCTCGTTTTCCAGAGAGACCGTGTCCGCGGCACCCTCCTGGTCAAGGACCAGATGCCGGTGGGCCAGCCGTTTGTGGCGCAGATAGGGCTGGACGAGGAGATTCTGTGGCAGGAACCACTGACGACACAGGATACACGACTGCGGAGAATCGACTTCGATTTCTCTATCGACCAGGCGGTCGAGCGAGTGCGGAGCGGACTGGATGGGAATGTGAAACATCACGCCCTTCCCCTGGTACTCTGGGCCAAGCTGGCTCCGCTGGAAGGCGAAGCAGAGGTGTCGAACAATGAAGCGGAATTCCGTTTCATGGCGATCACGCAGAGCTATCGTGTCCTTCTCATCGATGGGCGGTCGCGATGGGAAACCCGCTACCTTCGCAACGTATTCGAACGGGATGACCAATGGCATATCGATACGATCGTGGCCGGACCGGCCACCGAGCAGGCCACGTTGCCGCGAGGCGATGGTCCGGACCGTTTCCCGTCCGACCGCGGCGCACTGTTTCAGTATGACTTGATCGTCCTGGGCGACGTGCCTGACGATCTCTTCGCCGAAAACGAGTTGACCTGGATCCGCGAGTTCGTCGAGTTTCGCGGCGGAGGGCTCTTGCTGATCGACGGCAGTCACGGCTGTCTCGACTTTGAGGAGAACCATCCGCTTCTGCCGCTGCTGCCCGTCAAACGACTCGATGCGCCCCTGGACTCGATCGCCTCCCGGCTTGAGCTCACGACCTCCGGCCAGCGGCGCGGGGCACTGATGCTTGCCCAATCCCAGGAAGCCAACCAGCAATTGTGGAAGGAACTGCCCGCCCCACGATCGATCATTCCGACGGAAGCCCTTCCGGATACCGAGGCTCTGGTGCAAGCGGTTGTCGGCGACCGAGTTCTGCCGGTGATGGTCACGCGCTCGTTTGGCGCCGGCCGCGTCTTCTATTCGGCCGTGGACGAAACCTGGCGTTGGCGCTACAAGGTGGCCGACACCTACCACCAGCGATTCTGGAACCAATTGGCTCAATGGATCATGCCGCGGCCTTACACGGTGAGCGACGACTATGTCTCGCTCGACACGGGACCGCCTGCGTATGCCTCGGGCGATGAAGTGGACATTCGCGCCCGGCTGCGCGGTACCGATGGCCGGCCGGCTACAGAGGCAACCGTCGATGCTCTCCTCTGGCAGGACGGGCGCATCGTATCCACGGTCAGCCTCACCCCAGATGGCGATGGAAGCGGCGTCTACCGTGGGCGGACCGGCCGATTGGCCCAAGGATCCTACGAAGTGAGCGTGCGGGCTTCGGGCTTCAGCCAAGATGTCCTTCGTGCGCGCACGACTTTCATCGTTCAGCCGCCCGAAAGTGATGAGTTGGAACTGACGGCCTGCAACGACGAACTGCTCGAGGAGATGGCACGCAGTTCCGGCGGGGAATTCCTGCGTGAAGAGGAGTTCGGCAAGCTTGCCGAACTCCTGCGCCCCTTGAGCAGCGGACGGGTGATCGAATCCGATACCCTCCTGTGGCAGAGCTATTGGTGGTTTGCTGCCATCGTTCTATTGCTGTCGATAGAATGGTTCTTGAGAAAACGCGCCGGGGTGCTGTGAGGTAGTCCATGAGCGTCAGTCTGAATCCGATTACCCAGCAGAGGCTCGACCAGTTCGAACGGCGCCGCCGGCTCGTACTGACACGCGGAATCTGCGCCGGCCTCGTCACTTTCGTCCTGCTCATGACCCTGATCGCCACTGCAGACTGGCTCTGGGTCCTCCCCAGTTCCGCGCGCTGGACGATGAGCCTTGCCGGTTACATGGGGACCCTTCTGGTCGTCTGGCTGACCTCGTTGCGATTGCTGATTCGCATTCCAACCCGGCAGGAACTGGCCCAGTTCGTCGAAACCACGCAGCCCGAACTTCGCGAACAGCTCCTTTCGGCAATCGAACTCTGCGTCGACGATCCGAGCACCCTCCACGACTCGCCCATCTTCCGCCAACTCCTCCAGGATCGCGTCGGCCGGCAGATGGAAACCGTCAACATCTCGTCGCTGTTGCCGTTGCGGCTCCTGGCCCGTTGGGTGATGGCGTCGGCCGGAATCGTAGCCCTCTTTTTCCTGCTCCTCGCATTGCCGGGATTCCCTTTCCGGCAGTTGATGGCCCGCGCCATCCTGCCGGGCGTCAATCTTGATCGGGTCTCCCGCATCCAGGTGACGATCCTCCAGCCAACCCCTCACTCGCTGATGATTCCGCGCGATGAGACCGTGGCGGTGATTGTCGAAATCTCGGGGGGAAACGTGGACGAAGCCACGCTGGAAACGCGTTCATCGTCCGGCGAGTTGCTCCGTCAGGCAATGCGAGTCCACGGTGCCGGGCAGTTCTCGGCCAACATCGTTGTGGAAGACGAATCGGTCGACTATCGTATCCTCGCCGGAGACGCCGTGACCCGGCACTACACGATCCGCTCCGGCCAGCGTCCGCATGTGGTTGCCTTCCACAAGACCTACCGTCCCCCCGAATATGCCAGGCTTCCGGCAACAACCCTTACCGAATCGGACGGCGACTTGATCGCCCTGGAAGGAACCGAGGCCGACATCGTGTTCGAATTGGATCAACCGGTGAGCACAGCGGAACTGCGTCTGGAACGCAACGGTTCCGACGAGACTGTGACCATTCCCCTCTCGCCGGCCGAACCCCTCCGCTATCGAGCGGAGGTGCCCATCACTGAACCGGGGGTCTACAGGGTTCACCTGGTGGCCACACAGACGGGATTCGATAACCCCTTCAGCCCGAAATACGAAATCCGGCCGGAAGCGGATCTGGTGCCACGGGTGGGACTGGTCGGCATCGACGAGACTACGTTGATCCTGCCGCCCAACGATGTTCTCGAGCTGGCCGGATTGGCCGAAGACGATCTGCCGCTGGTCTCCCTCAGCCAGCGGATTTCCGTGAACGGCCGGGATTGGCAAACCGTTCCCCTGACAATCAAGGAAGAGGCCCGAGTCACGGTCCAGTGGCAGTGGGACATGCTCGACCTGGGACTGAAATCCGGCGACCAGGTGACGACCAAGTTGGCCGCCACCGATCGAATGGGCAACGAAGGGGAATCCATCCCGCTGCAAATCTTGATTTCTTCTCCTGACTTCGATCCGGATCGGCACTCGGTGATGGAATTGAAAGGCCAGTTGTACGACCGCCTCGCCGAGCTTGCCGAGTCCGTCGCGCAGCACGCCGAAGCGGCAAAGACGTCGATCACCACGCTGAACGGAACCCCGTCGCTCGCCGAGGTCCCCGCGGCCAATCGTTCTCTCCTCCTTGACCTGGCAAACAAGATCCAGGAAGGGGCCGATCAAGCAACCGTCCTGTCGCTGCAGATTCTCCCGAAGATGCCCGCCGGAGTAGACGCCGAAGAGGTCGAGCTGGTCATTCGCCTCCTGGCTCGGATCCGGTACGACCACACGAGAGTGGCGGTCACACTGCTCGACCCCGCTGGCAGTTCGGAAAAATCGATCGCGACCGGCGACGACCTCAAAGAGGTCGCCGCCGCTTTCGAGAAATCGGCCGACGATTGCGGGCAAGTTCATGAACGTTACCGCGAATTGCTGGCACACGATATTCTTGCAGCGGCGGCCGGTGATCTGGATGCGGTTCGGCAATACCAGTCGCACTTGCTGGAATCGAAGATACCGCTTTCCTGGGAGCGGCTGCTTCGCCAGGAAACCGTGGTTGCCGGTCAACTTCGTGGCGTGGAGCAGTTGATACGAAAGCATGCCTCAAGGCTCCCGCCACGGTTGCAGGAAAGAGTCTTTCAGTCTGTCCAGTGGATCGGCGAGTGGCGTTTTCGGCTTGAAGAGTCGATGGAATCGGAAGATCAATTGAACCGTCTGCGTGAAACAGCGGAGCGATTGACGGCCGAGCTTCCCGGCCAACAGTATATCGCCACGTCGGACGGGAACCTGCCGCGCACATTGCTCGACGCCCGACGCGAGCTCGACAAGCGGAGTGGTTCGCTCTCGGAGCCGCTCCAACACCTGGCAGAGGCCGCTTCACTTCTCAAGACAAGCACCGCCAGCCTCGTTGAGACCAACGATTCTGTTGAGACCCGGCAACTGCAGACATCCATCCAGCGAGCAGCCGGCAAGTTGCAGCAACTCCAGGGGGACGGGCTGGCTCGTCTGTCGTCGCGGCGAACCGCGACTCAGGCCAGGACCGATGCCGACACGCAATACGCTTCCGACGCGGGTCTCACCCGCCGGGCTCTGGTGGCCTTATTGAGTCGGCTTGCTGAACAACCTGCGGAGGAATCTGAAGTTCCGGCAGTTCTCGGCCAGATCGCCTCCGCCTACCATATTCTCGAAGCGGGCCACGGAGTCATTCAGCTCGACAAGGCCCTCGGGGACCTCGTATCCCGAGAACGATGGGAATCGCAGGAGGTTTCCTCGCGGCTCGATCATCCCCGCCGGTGGGATGCAGTTCAAGACGGTTGCGAATTGGTTGCCAGGGCGTTGCGTGAGGCGAAGTATCCCCAAGAGGTAGCCGGAAAAATCGATCAATTGCGATGGAGTCGCCCGGCCAACGAGGCGGGCGGCAAGATCGGTATGCGCCGGTGGCGGCACGACCAGCGCGTGGGGGCCGCCTACGAATTGGCCGAGATGAAGACGCAACTGGAATCGGCCCTCGACGATATCCAACCGATCATGGAAGAAGCTCGGGCCTTGATCGCCAAATACGCTCCCACCTTGCCGCAAATGGCGCGCCAGGCCGCCGAGGAACTTCGCGAGCTGGAGGAGCAGACCGAAGCCACCGCGGAGGACCTTGCCGGCGCCGACGAGCAAACGGCCGATGAAGCCATGGATCGTATTGAAGAGCGGAAGGAAGAAGTCAACCTCGAACTCGATGATCTGCTCGACGCACTTGCGGAGGACGCCGCCCGTCAGGACCTGCTCACGGAAGAAGGTCGCGAGCGTGCCCGCGATGCCGACGACAGCACTCGCATGATCGAGGAGCCGGCGACCCAGATGAATCGAGCCATGGAGCAGGCGGCTGCGGCCCGGGAACCGGAGCAGCAGGCCCGGAATCTCTCCCAGGCCGCCGATCAGCAGGAGCAAACGGCCGACGCACTCGACAAGGTTGCGGACCATTACGAAAGGCTGGAGACGGGCGCCGAAGTGGCCGAAACCCGCCAGGTCCTGCGGCAGGCGGAGCGTGAGATGGGAGTCGCCCGCGCGCTGGACCAGCAGTACTCTGGCGCGGAGCAGCTCGGCGAATTGGCCGCCAAGAGTCCGCAGGACCTGATGGCCGAGCTCGAGGCGGAACTCGCGCAGAATCCAGCCATGCAGGAGGCCCTATCCGAGATCTCCAAGGACGCCCTCGCCCAGGCCAAGAACTCCCTTCAGCGTTCGGCCGAACGCGAGACCGAAATGGAGCGGTCGGTGGAACGGTCGGACCAGGATTTTCGCGAGAAGAAACAGATTCTCGCCGAGGAGCTGCGAGAACTGGGGCGAACCGCCTCGGAGCTGGCCAACCGGCAGGCGAGCCAAGCCGAATCGCTGGCCGCCAACGGGAAGGATCCAGAGGCCCGCGAGCAATTGGAGAGAGCGAAGAACCAGCTATCTCAGGAAGTTGCCAGGGCACGGAACGCCGATCAGGACGCCGCCATGGAGGATCTGCTGGCATTGGCTCGGCAAACGGCCCAGCAGGCAACCGAAGCGGCTCAGAAGCTCCGGCAGGGTGAGCAAGCGACTGCCAAGAGCAAAGACGCAAAGATCCACGACAACGAAGACCGCCGCGCCGAGCACCAACGTCAATTCGAGGATAACCAGAAACGCTTCCACGAGCAGTTGCTCCGCGAGGCGAGAGATCGCTCGCGCGAGCGCGAGCGTAATCAGCAGCGAGCCGATGAGCAGGTCAACCGGGAACAACGCGAACTCGACAAGGTTCAACAAGATCTGACACGCCAGCGGGAGTCGCTTAACCGAAAACCCGAAGACCCGTCTGCCCAACGCGGCGTGCGGGAAGCGGAACAACGTCAACAACAAGCACAACGCGAACTGGAGCAGGCGCAACGAGCTCTGGAGCGAGCCAAGAATCAACGTGAAGAGGCCGAAACGACAGTTCAGCAATTGGAGAAGAAAGAACTTCCTCGCCTGGGCGCTCCCAACCCGGCCGCCGAGTTGGCCAATCGCCACGCTCGCGAGGCTGCCGAAATGGCCGAGCAAATGGCCAATCGGGCCGGAGAGCTGGCTCAAAAACCCGACTGGGCCGACGCTCTGGCTCCCCAGCACGACACGCTGAACCAGGCACGGGAGCAGCAAGCCGAAATCGGTGTCGACGTGGAGCAGGTTGCCGAGGACGTGGCGAGGGCTGGCCGCCATGAATCGCGGCTGGGGAAGGCCGACCTCTCCCGTCACCTGACGGAGAAGGCCCAGGACATCGAGGCGGTCGCAAAAGGTGAGGTCGCCCAGTCGGAAAGGGAACTCCAGGAGGCCGCCGAGCAGACCGATCCGCAGAAAGCTCTCCCTCAAGACAACGAGCAGGCCTTGGAGGCCCATGCCTCAATCGGCGAGGCCGAAGAGGCCATTTCCGCCCAGGCCCAGGCCCTCGATGCCACGCTCAATCCTCCCGAAACGGCGGCTCAAACGGCCGCCGCAACGCCGACGGGCGACAGCCAATCGCCTTCCGAGGGCGGTTCCGCCGGGCAGCAGGCCACACCCGAGCAGGCCGCCCGTGCCCAGATGCTGGCCCGCACCCTGGACGAACTCGACCAAGCCATGGCCGGTTCGCCCGCGACACCGAGCGAGCCTGGCGGTTCGCAACCACCGCCGTCAACACTGGCCGGCGCCGCCCAAGCCCAGGCATCGCAGATGGCCCAGGGCCGCATGCAGGCGAGAATGCCCGCCCGGATGCCCGGGCGAGAGGGCGCTGTGGAATCACAGCTGGGAGCGGCTCTCGTTGACCAAGGCGGTGCCTCTGCCGGCCTGCAGCCCGTTGCCCGGATGGGGGACGACTGGGGAAAGTTACGTGCCCAGTCGGCTGACGACACGGTCGGCAGCGGTCACGACGCAGTCTCAGCCGAGTACCGCAAGCAGGTTGAAACCTATTTCCGAGTGATTGCAGAACGAGCCCGTAAGAAAGAATGAAGACTTCCACCTACCGCTCGAAGCCGACTCACAAGCTGTTGTCAGGTCGTGGGACAGGACCAAATTCTGTCCACACAGGTTATGGGACTGTCGTGCGTGCGGGATGGATTTGCGCGCTTATGTTGTCCATTCTCTTCTCATCGGCGCACGCCCGGCCTCAGAACGGTGATGGCACCGACGACAAGGGTGCCGGTTCAGTCGCTCCTTTCGAAAAGGACCAGACCGACGCGGCCGTGGATAAGGCGATCATTTACCTTATCAGCCAGCAGCGCCCGGACGGCGCGCTGACCGACCGGGGGCACGAGACGACCATGACCTCCCTGGCCATCATGGCGATGGCGAGCGTGGGGGTGCAACCGGTCGATCCTGACCCTCGCGGCCGCGCGATGCGTAAGGCCCTCGAGTACGTTTTGCGTGACGATCGGCAGGACGACAACGGTTACTTCGGCCAGCGCGACGGATCCCGCATGTACGGCCACGGAATTACCACTCTTATGCTCACCGAGATGCTCGGCATGGGAACCGACCCGGAGCAGGATCTGCAGATCCACCAACGTGCCCAGCAGGCCATCGACCTGATCCTCAGTTCTCAGAAGATCAGCAAGCCCCTCCAGTATCGCGGGGGCTGGCGTTATGGGCCCGAGGATCGCGACGCCGACCTTTCCGTCACGGTCTGGCAATTGATGGCACTCCGTTCGGCGAAGAACGACGGGCTGCAGGTGCCCGCCGCTGCAATTCGCGATGCGGTGGAGTATCTCAAGCGATCCTACGCGTCAACCCTCGACCACAACGGCATGCCCGACAGTCGCGCCAGCGGTTTCTGTTACACCCCGACGGGCCGCAGTCCGACGTACACGATGACCGCGGCAGGTCTGCTGGCAATGCAGGTTTGCGGCGAGTATGAATCGCCCCTGGTGGCTGGGGCCGCCGACTGGCTCCTCGAACACCCGCCCCAGTGGAAAGAGAACTTTTTCTTCTACGGCACTTACTACTACGCCCAAGGCATGTACCAGCGGGGCGGCGACCACGCCGAAACCGCCGAGCGGCTCGTCCAGAAAATCCTCCTCGAGAAACAGCAGAACGACGGCTCCTGGCAAGCCGAAGGGGGACAGGAAAACGGCGTCGGCAAGGTCTACGCCACGTCGCTGGCGGTGCTGAGTCTCTCCGTCAAGTATCACTATCTGCCGATCTATCAGCGCTGATCCTCCCTTGGTTCGAGGCTTCGGTTCCCCGGCGCAGGATCGGCAACATCACGGCAGAGTTCGCAATTCCCGCCAACAGCGACTTGAGTTGCGCGCCATTTCTGTTGGAGGAGTCCAGGTTGCCGAGTCCGACGCCAAGATCCATAATCCAATCATGCGCTATCACGGAACCATCATCCGGCCGCCCAGCGAGGCCGACAGCTACCTGCTCCAGGTCACCTACGGTTGCTCCCACAACCGCTGCACATTCTGCGGCACCTATAGGGACAAACCGTTTCAGGTGCGTCCCATGGACGAGATTCTGGAAGATATCGCCATGGCGTCGCGACGGCTCGCCGACGTGCGGAGGGTCTTCCTCTGCGACGGAAACGCGCTGGTTCTTGACATGGATCACCTCGCGGGCATCTTCGACACGCTCCGCAATGCCTTTCCGCTGCTCCGCCGGATCAGCATCTACGCCAACGCCCGTGACATCCTCGCCAAATCGGCCGGCGACCTGACAACGTTGCGTGAAAAGGGCCTCGAGTTGATCTATCTCGGGCTGGAAAGCGGCTGCGATGAGGTGCTGCGGCGTGTGAACAAAGGTTCGACCGCGGCCGAAATGGTCGCGGGAGTCACACGGGCAAGCG
>CAYSCH010000328.1:0-10622 GCA_964429355.1 uncultured Planctomycetaceae bacterium
GTGGGACGCGTGCGTTAAGAGAAAGCGGTGACAAGTCCCCGCACTCCAAAGCCTGGCCGCATGCACCATTGCACAGACTTGCAGGGAAAGGTACTTACATTGTGACTGCCGGCACGCTGAACAAGACGCTCTTCTTCCGTGACGTTCGGTTGCTTGATTTGCTCGAGAGGGAATTGCTGGCCAAAGCTCAGGAGTACCGGTGGCAGTTGGAGGCGTGGGCCGTGTTTTCGAATCACTACCATTTTGTCGGGCATGCGTTGGAGGATGCGGAGACGCTGAAACCATATCTGACCCACTTGCACGCCGATACAGCGAGAGAAGTGAACCGGCGAGATGGCGCGTCGGGACGCCAGGTGTGGTACAACTATTGGGACACGCTTCTGACTTACGAGAAGTCTTACCTGGCTCGTCTGAACTACGTGCATCAGAACCCTGTCAAGCATGGACTGGTGCCGGTGGCGAACCAGTATCGCTGGTGCTCGGCGGCATGGTTTGAGCGAACCGCGACTCCGGCACAGGTCAAGACCATCTACAATTTCCAGACAGACAAGATCCGTATCGTCGACGATTTCGACGTCGTTACGGTGGACTGAACACGGAGGAGATTGCTGGGTACCACCTCATGGGACTACCCGGCAAGATCCCGTTCCCGACAATTCACGCGAAACCGTCAGATAGTCGCCATACAGGCAGACCACCAAGGAAGCCGAGCCAGCGTAGTGGCTGCTCGCTGCTGACGTTTCAGATTTTGGAGTGCGGCGACTCGTCGCCGCTTTCCTTCAACACACGGCATCTCTTTCAAAAGACCTTGGGGAGCTGAATCAACTTCAACTGGACGAGGTGGAACGCCTTCTGGCTCGGTTTGAGACGGCTCCAGGTGGGACGCGTGCGTTAAGAGAAAGCGGTGACAAGTCCCCGCACTCCAAAACCTGGCCGCATGCACCATTGCACAGACTTGCAGGGAAAGGTGCTTGCATTGTGACTGCCGGCACCCGGCAAGATCTTGTTCCCGACGATTCACGCGAAACCGGCGAGGAATCGCCATACAAGCAGACCACCAAGGAAGCCGAGCCAGCGTAGTGGCTGCTCGCTGCTGACGTTTCAGATTTTGGAGTGCGGCGACTCGTCGCCGCTTTCCTTCAACACACGGCTTCAACTCCACAGACCATCCGCGTCTGAAAGAGCGTACCCCTGAAATGAGAACCCGACGAGAAGCCAACCTTGGCCCAAAATCAACGACATGTGCCAACTGTAACCGTCTGCTCTAGAATGGTTTATGGACATTGGCAGCAAGTCTGTCCCTCGGCAGCCGTTCCCACGCTGTCCTTCGAGCCGCCGGCTGCGAATAATTCCCAGGAAGCCCCTGCAAGGGGCATGTGTGCCGTAATAGTCGGACGGATCTCAAATTACCTCTTTTGCGCTGCCTGGATCAAAAAAGGACCAAGTTCTATGCAGGAGTTGATCGTTCGGAGGCTTCTCGGAAGTCTTGCCCTGGTTGCCGGGATATGCCTCCTGGCTCTCCCCCTTCCGGCGGCCACCAACTCGGTGGAGAAGGAGACGCCGAAAGGCGACGTTACGGGGAGCGGGGCCGGCAAGCTGGAAACGGCCACGTTCGGATCCGGCTGCTTCTGGTGCGGGGAAGCGATCTATGAGCAACTGAAAGGCGTTCACACGGCCGTTTCGGGATACAGCGGGGGCCAACTGAAGAACCCGACCTATCAGCAGGTGCTCACGGGGCGCACCGGGCACGCGGAGGTTGTGCAGGTTACCTTCGACCCGGCCGTCATCTCCTACAAGGACCTGCTCGAGGTCTTCTGGAAGACTCACGATCCGACGACGCTCAACCGGCAGGGCCCCGACATCGGGACCCAATATCGGTCCGTGATTTTTTATCACACGGAAGAGCAGAAAGAGCTGGCCACCTACTACAAGCAGAAGCTCAATGAATCCAAGATGTTTCGAACGCCCGTGGTCACGGAGATCAGTCCTTTCGAGGCGTTCTATCCGGCCGAGGACTACCACCAGGAATACTACGATCGGAACGGCCGGCAGCGCTATTGTTACACTTACATCCGCCCCAAGCTGGCCAAGTTCAAGAAGGTCTTTGAGGACAAATTGAAGAAGGAGCCGGAGTCTGCAGAGAAGGTCCGCAAGTCCGATGCCCAGTGGCGATCGCAGTTGTCCTATGGGCAGTACCAGGTCACTCGCAAGAAGGCCACGGAGCCGGCGTTCACCGGCAAGTACTGGAATCACAAGGAGAAGGGCACCTACGAGTGCGTTTGTTGCGGCTTGCCCCTGTTCGACTCGTCGACGAAGTTCGACTCGGGCACGGGCTGGCCCAGCTACTGGGTGCCGATCGAGCCGAGCCATATTGTCGAGGAGATCGATCGCAGCGACAACATGGTCCGCATGGAGGTCAAGTGCGCCCGTTGCGACGCCCATCTGGGACACGTCTTCAACGACGGCCCCGCGCCGACCGGTCTGCGTTATTGCATCAATTCGGCGGCATTGAAATTCGAGGGGGGCCAGGAGTAGACCGGGCCGGAGGGCATTGGCACGAAGCAGTTAGCCGGGATCGGAGTGATTTCTCCAGCAGTTGCTTCGTAACTTCTCGGTGAACACGGCTGGATACCGATTTTGACCGGCGCGCCACGTGGTTCTCCACGGATTCACGGGGGAATCGGACAGTGGGGACTTGACGGCCGGCTGCTCGTTCAGCTCTCCCTTCAACCGCATGTCGCAGAAAAACCCTTCCCCTTGGGCGCCGTTTTCGAGTATCATAAAACTAGCGATGTATTGGTGGGCAGCCCGGAATGGGAGCACGGCATGGTCGGTAAACGGTGGTTGCAGCAGCGATTGTTCGCACGTTCTCAAGGGGAGCATGACTCCCAAAGGTCCGCTTCGCGCTGCCTGGCATTTGAGATGTTGGAGAATCGAACACTGCTCGCTGCGGGGAATGTATTTGAAGGGGCGGTCGACCTGGGGGAACTCGTCTTCTATCGCGACGAGCACGTGAATTTGGTGGCGGGAGAAGTAGCCTACCAGTTCAACACCGCTCATGATGCCGAACTGACGATCGACGCCACCGACACGGACGGTGATTGTACGATTTCGCTCTACGACTCAAATTTCCAACTCCTTGAGCGCCGGGAGGGGACGGCGGAGTACTCCGCCTCCAGCCGAGTGGATTACAGTGCGACGGCCGGAGAACGATATTACGTTTCCGTCTCCGGAAACGATGCCGACCTGGATATTCGCTTGGGGAATCAGATGGGTCGGGGCAGTGGCGGCCCGATGCCGATTTATGGCAGTGCGGCAGATGACCTGTTTGAGGTCGTCGGATCCACTGTGACGATCAACGACATCGAATACATGTTCTTTGTGCCGGCGGTGATCGGAGCGGCGCCAGTCCGTTTTGCGATCGACGGAGCGGAGGGGAACGACACGGTCATGCTCCGCGGTTATGGGAGCGCCGAAATGGACGTTTGGCCCGACTCGGTGACTTGGAAGACCGAGGCGAACGAAGTGGAAGCGACCGACATCAGTTATGTCCACGGCTACGGCCACAATGACGGAGATGTTGCCCATCTGCATGGGTCCGACGGAGCCGACAAGCTGAAGATCGAGCCCGACAGCGATTCGGTGAAACTTATCGGTTCAGGCTATCTGAGCCGGGTGAAGTTCTTCGGGCAGGTTGTCGTTGAGGCCGGCGAGGGAAAGGATGTTGCGCGAATCTGGGATACGGAGACCGACGACCAATTCTACTTCCATCCGGAACGGTTTCAGTTTGTCAGCCTGCCCGATTGGAATGTGCAGGGATACGGATTCGAGGACACGATGATTGTCAGTTCCGCGGGCGGAACGGACTGGGCCGCCCTCGTAGATTCAGACGGCGACGACCTGTTCTACGCTCTCCCCCACAAGGCTCAATGGTCAGGCCCCGGATTCAACCTGACCTTGCGAGGAATGACCTTCCTCGAGGCAACCTCATCAAACGGAGGGAATGACCGCGCCAAGCTCCACGGCAGCACGGGCAACGATCAGTTCGAAACACTCGGCAGGCAGGCCGGACTCAGTACCTGGAACGACGATTTCGTCCCCCTCTATCGCATCCGCGGGTTCGAGTGGGTCAAAGCATACTCCCACGGCGGCGAGGACGTTTCGTCGCTGGATCCCGAGGCAGACTTTGAAACCGTACTCGACGGCGATTGGACCGAGGTGCCGCGAGACGACCTAACCGAGCGCCTTCTCAGCGACGGTGGCGGTTTTTTCTAGCCCCAGTCGGGCCGTTGTCTGGGGGTCGTATTTCTCCCAGTAGGTGCGGTTGAAGATCTCCAGGGAGAGCACGCCGCGGAATCCGATCTGGTGGAGCGTCTTCAGAACCTCGGTCAAAGGGCATATGCCGTCGCCAGGGAAAACGCGGTGGGAGTCGTTGATCTTTTCGCGGGGCGGATCGGCGGGGTAGTCGTTGATGTGGAAATTGGCCATCTGGGCGCCGTTGAGCTGTTTGAGCCCTTCAAAGGGGCTGCCTCCTTTGTACATGTGGTAGGCATCCAGAAGGAGGCAGGCCTTGGGGTGGCCGGCGTGCATGGCGACCAGGGCCGCTTCGCCCACCCGGCCGAGGGTTCGGGCGGAGCCCCAGAATTCGAGCTGGGGGATCACGCCCATTTTGTCGCCCAGCACCAGGACGGCTCGGTAGCGCTCGGCGATGGCAAAGAGGTCGAGCCCCGGCGTGCTGTTGATGCCGGAGGGCGCCGCGGCAATGTGGGTGCCGCCCAGTTCAGCGAGCAGACCCATCGCCTGTTTCATCTTTTCGAGCTCCTCGGTCCGGGCTGCATCGTCGTCCAAGGCCCAGCGTGAGAAGTCGATGGCGCTGGACAGCTTCAGGCCCGAGTCGTCGATCCGTTTCCGGGCGTCCTTGAGAGACCCGCCCTGGCCCACGTAGTCGTTGATGTCTCCGATCCAAGGCTCGATGGCCCCGTAGCCGGTCTTGGCCGCCAGATCGATCTGTTGGGGCAGCGTCAGGTTGTATCCGCGAATCGTGCCGGTATTGAGCCCCAGGGTGAAGGAAGGCCGTGCGGGGCCGGCCTCTCCAGCTTCCGTTTGCGGAGCGATCATCCCACCGGCCAGGACGCCGGCGGCGGCCACGAATTCACGCCTGGAAAGATGGTCGGACATAGAGATTCTCGTCAAGATTGGAGTGGCTGTCGTAGATTTTGGGCGTGTAGACGAGGTAGCTGCAGTCGACGGTGAGCTTGATCTCGGTTTGGAACTGGCCCGGCTCGAGAGGAGTGGGGTCCGCGGCAGAAACGGTGCCGGAGAAGACCAACCCCAGGGTAGCGGGGAGGAAGACACGGCTCAAACGGCTTGACATGGCGGGCTCCCGATACCTGTGTGGGGGAAAACTGTTCTCCGCGATCCCTATAGACTACACTGTGCCGGCGATCGTTGACCAGCCGGTTCTGAGGTTTTTGAAAGAGTGCGCGAAATGAACAGTTCGTCGTCCCGAAGCCTGGCCGGCCGCGTTGCGGCGATCTACGGGCTGTTCGGCGCGATGTGGATTCTCTTCTCGGCCACCACGGTCGAGGCGTAGTTGGCATGGTTGCCGCAGGTTGCCCAATCGAGCAGGAATACCCGGCCATCCCTACCCAGACGCGGTGGGGCGGCCGAGACTTGAAAGTCGCGGTCCCATGAAGGAGACTGGGCACTATCCAATGGCGGTTCTCGGCTGCTTGGGAAGTTCGATTCATGTCATTGCTTATCAACGCCTATTGCACTCATCGCGATCCACCGGCCCTGGGGTTTCCCCACAAACTCAACTCGAGACGGAACCGGACGGATCCCGAACTCCTTGAACACCTGAACGCGTTCATCAGCTTCATCCTTCAAGGGGGGGAACGAGAGATGACCGAGTCGCTCTACCATGTCACGCGCCATATCGAGCGCGCGCAGCACCATTACTCGCTGGAAGTCGATGACGAGCACCTCGACGACTTTGCCGGCTGGGCCCGCAGCGCCAATGCCATCTCCTTTCTGCCCGATAATACGGTTCGCGATCCGTCCGGCGGGGTACTTGTCGATCCGGAGACGGGCGAGCCGGAAGAAGGCGCGGAGGTGCCATATCCGCAGGACGCGCTCGACCGCAGGGCAAGAAGCTTTCAGCGACTGGCCGAGGAGGGTATCGAGGTCTATTCGGAACTGCCGCCGGTGACGGGCGAAGGGGAGGTCGTTCTGCGCGCACCCGGCGAGGTTGCCATGCGGATGTTGGCCCTGTTTGTGTGTGCCATCCGGGCTGAGTCGCTCAACAGTGACCGACCGATCCCGATCAAGGACCTTCGCAAACGGATCCCACTGGCCTTCGAGGCCCTCAGTCCCAAAGAAAAGAAGTTCCTCGATGCTGCTTCTCCGGACCAGCAAGACATTGTCAACCATGTTTGGCGATACGAGTCGCTTTTGGCGCTCCAGTGGGCACTGGGGCTTGCCGGCGAACTCCTGTTTCCAACCGCTATTTGCGACCTGAATCAGGTGGTTGGCACAATTCTCGACAACCGCACCGAAACCCTGGTTCGGGAAGCGGAACTCCGGCCGACGGGCGAACTGCTCGACGCCCTGGACCTGCATTATCGGCTCCACTGGGCCACGACCCAGGCCAGGGTCAACGGAGCCGAAATCCGCCCCGATCTGGAAGGCGGGGTGATTCTTGAACGCCACTATGCCCTCAACTGGCTGACCTGCTTCGAAGACGCCGACTGGGACGACGTCGATACGCCGACGTGACCGGCCGACAGACGACCTGCTTGTTGGCGTATAATTGCCTCAGACCTAGCAGAGCGGGGCTCACCTAGCGGGTGATGTGCCACGATTTGTACGGCTTGATCGGCACCCGCGGGGCCGGCTACAATAAAGCAATGCGAATGGGGGCATAGTGCTCTACGGGATCAGAAGGAGAGTTGGCCGGGCGGCCGCCTTGGGCACATCCTTCGAGGTGCGTCATGACGGATTCTGCGAACGAATTGCTCCATGCCTTCGACGCTCTGCCGCCGAACGATCGCCGCGAGGTGGCCGCGGCAGTCCTTCGCCGCGTTCTCGATGAAGCTCCTGCGGAAGTCTCTGATGAGGCCTTGGTAATCGCCGCGGAAGAGTTGTTCCTGGAATTGGACGCGGCTGAGGGCGATCATGGCCAATCCTAAGCGGGGAGAGGTGTGGCTGGTCGATCTGGGCATGGTCGCCAAGATCCGCCCCTGTTTGGTGTTGAGCATCCCTCCCAACGAAGAGAGCGACCGGGTACTGGTCACCGTTGTTGCGCATACGACGAGCCCGCGTGGCTCTCGCTTTGAGGTTTGCGTGCCGCTCCATTTCCTCAAGGCGGGGGTGTTCGATGCACAGAATCTGGTCACGATCCCGATGGTCAAGTTGATTCGGCCGCTGGGAACACTCTCTACCGGTCAGTTCGATTTGGTGACCGAAGCAGTCAGCAGATGGCTTGGCTTGAAGGCGAGTTCCTGACGTATCAGCGGACGAATTACCTGGACAAACCCTGGGACTTCATGCCCGTGGGGAACGAAGATGTTCCACTGATGTTTGTCTGTGGAACCGGGCGTGGTGATGGGCGCTACGATGTTCGTTGCCGTTACTCGGGACATGTGCCACAGGTCGTGTCTGTTGGCTTCGTCGAAGATGATGACGATCGATAAGACGGGAAGTGATCGGTAGGTATGCGCGAGCGGAGGATCGTTGGCGTTTGGAGCGGTTCGCTCCGACGCGTTGATTGGCGGGCAATGGGCCACTTCGCCCACCCTACGGGCTCTTGCCGGCATCAGAGGCGAATCGCTTCCTTCTTGGATAGAACGGTCAGCTTGACGTTCTTGAACCAGACCTCATGGTCATGATTCTGCAGCGCGATTTTCCCCCCTTTGAGATGGCCGAACCGTTGGTCTTCGTGATAGCGGCTATTGCTGACCAGGCAATTCCAGAGCGGTGATTCCGCCTGGACGTTGACGGCCAGTTTGTCGTTAAGCCACAGCTCGACATGGTTTCCCATGACCAGGATCTTCCCCTGGTTGTATTCCAGAGGAATCATCGGGCCGGCGGCGTCGTAACGATGGAAGAGCGTGTAGAGGCTGCCGGTGAAGTAGCGGGGGAATTGCGGATGGATGGGGCGGTTCGGATCGTCGATAATCTGGTATTCGTGCCCATTGGCCTTGTCGCCTTCGTTCCAGCTATGGAAGAAGACGCCCGAATTGCCCGCGAATGAGACCTTGAACTCAAATTCGAGAATGAAGTTGGTGAACTCGCCTTTGAGAAACAGGTCTCTGGTACCGCCCAGACGTCGGATGACGCCGTCTTGGATTTCCCAGTCCGGATTGAGATTCCCTTGCCCGTCCGTCCAGTTTCCGGACTCCCAGTCCAGGCACAGATCCCGCGTCGCCCCCTGTTCATAGGCGGCGACGACGTTTCCTTTTTCGTCGGGCACGGAGTAAACGCCGTCTTGGAACGTTGCCACAGGCGACGGCGGCCAGTTCTGTTGGGCCATCGCAAGGCCGGGCAAACATGAAACCAGGCAGACAACAACCAGTAGGGTTCTCGTTTTCTTCATTGGCTTTCCTCTATCGTGCGGGGCAATGTGCGTGTGGCGAGGGGAACCCAAGCGCGGGGCAAGCCCACGCGGCTGTCTTCAGGACGGCAATTTTTCCCATTCAGGTGATCGACCAAGGAGCCAGGCCCGGTTGGCCGCGAACCAATCGATTCGCTTCGTCATCGCCGGGGACTTCTTCCTTCACGGGATCCCAGGTGAGTTTTCTTCCCAATTGGCAGGCGATGTAGCCCAATTGGACCAGGGTGCTGGCCCGATGCCCCACTTCGGCGTCTTCGAGTGTCTGGGCTCGCGAGCGGACGCATTCGATGAAGTCGGTCTTCTCGTTTCTTAACACAAACGGGAAATCCTCGTACTTGACTTCGGCGTCCAGGATTGACTTCGGCTCCGCATCAATCCGATTGGGGCTTCGCCAACCGCAAATCCATCCCTCGGTTCCCTCGAACCGTACGTATCCTTCGCCATCGGGGTATTCTTTGCGGCCGATGTAGTCTGCCTCGACGCCGCTGGCATAGCGATAGCGGACCTGGAATTCTTCGAGGACGTTGAAGAGCCGGTCGACCGGCGGAAATGTCCCGTGGCCTTCGACTTCCACCGGGCCGCTCCGCTCGGTGTCACTGGCCCATTGGACAAGGTCGGCCGGATGGTGGCCCCAATTGCAGATGGCTCCGTCGCAGTAGAGGCGATTGTTGTACCACCCGGGCCGTCCGATCTTCCCGGAGGGATGGACTCGCTCCTCCGTGTAGGGGCGCCGTTCCGCCGGGCCCTGCCACATCTCGAAATCCAAGGTCTTCGGGACGGGCATTGTGGCCTCGTTGGGCGTTGGAACGGGATAGATGGGCACCGCGAAACGGATCCTCTTCAGTTGGCCGATCTTGCCCGTCCGAACCAGGCTCGCCACTCGGAACAACTCCGGTTCGGATCGCCAATTGCTGTCGGTGCGAAAGATGATCTTCGACCGGGCCGCGGCGTCGGCCAAGACTCGGCCGTGGGCAATCGCCAGTCCAATCGGCTTTTCGAGGGCAACGTCTTTGCCGGCTTTGATCGCGGCCAGCGCGATCGGCACGTGCCAATGATCGGGCGTGCTGATCATCACGGCGTCAACGTCCCTGTGGGCAAGCAACTGCCGGAAATCGGTGGTGCGAAGCGTATCCTCGAGGAGTGCCACATCCCATTGGTTCTTTCTTGCCACCGCGGCGATGTCGGAAACATCCTCCACTCGCAGCCGCCAGCGATCGACGTCGCACAAGGCTACCGTCTGACAGTAGCCGGATCGCATGAAGACCGACAAGTTTGCGTAGATGGCCTGCCGGCCCAACCCGATGAAACCGATGCCAATGCGATTGCTGGGCGCTGTCTTGCCGCTGAGGCCCAAGACGGCCCCCGGCACAAACAGGGGCACCGCGACCGCGCCGGCAGCCTGGCCCAATCGGGCCAAAAAGCACCGCCGCGAGGTTGCGGCTGTCTGGGGCCACGGCCTCTTGTTCGGAAGAATTCGCCTTTCGTCACCCATCGTAGGACCCTCCAGTATTGCTGACTTCCCCGACCCCAGTTGTCTCGGCGGCCCTCGACTTGCCGGCACGGGGTGCGCTGCACAGGAACAGAAGCCTCAACAAGGTTCTCCACATATCCCATTCCCTTCGCCGCCGACCGTGCACTGGACATTCAGAAAGCGGTTCTTGATCGAGGCGATGGTGTGGTCGCGTATTCCGCCGCGCATCAATTCTCGTATCGGCGGCAGATGCGGGTCAATGAACAAATGCGCAAGAAATGTAAGAAATTGAGATAACCCTGGCTCTGTCGAAATGCCCTTGGCGCCCGGGCCTGAAGGGGTTCGACACTGGCACGGGTTTTCCGACAGTGAGATTGACTCTATTCTCTTGCCGTCGATAAAAGCGTGCACCTGCGAGGACAAGCTCGCCTGACTGCGGACGAGTAAAGGCGTCGGAGAAATCCGGAAAGACATTACTAGTTATTGACGAGGAGGAGTAAACTAGCTACTTGTTTGGTAATGGCAAGGTTGGCGAGA
>CAYSCH010000329.1:0-10554 GCA_964429355.1 uncultured Planctomycetaceae bacterium
GTTGACCAAAGCCTGTCGCCCCGCTCACTGGGGCCAACACCCTTTCACTTGCCAAATACCGGCGCCTTCGGCCCGCAATCCGCGCGTTGGCATGAGATTCGCACTCACTGGTCTTGTCGCTCCTGGGGAACCAAGAGCGCCAACGTTGAAAGTGATGAAGAAACAACGGGTTTGCCCAGGCAAGCACGTGACCCCCCGTTTCGGATCCGCAGCTCTTGTTGGAACCATCGATTTAAGGACCTATCCCAAAACCACAAGAAAGGTCTCCCACGGGCGGAAAACGGTAGGAGCGGCAGCAGTTTTGGGATCGGCTCTAAGAAGCCCTCACAAAACCTACGAGTTTCCCACGGGCATGGAAGTACACAGCCGGTGGTTTTGTTAGCGGCTCTAAGATTCTTCGCCCTGGAGTTCATTTCGGTTTTCGTTCGAGACAAGGGGCGTGGCCCCTCGGGAGAACGCCACGACTGTATTGGATGACTCAAATTGCCGGGCTGGAATTCCCTGACCGGAGGTCAATACCCGATTCACCTGGTCGCGCAGCGACCACCCAGCTTGCCTTGCCATGCAATATCCGGCGTTTTTTCCGCGTTAGCGCTCCTCGGCGAGGCTACACCCGCGTCACATGGCCAAGAAACAATCCTGCACCAGGGCGGCGGCAAATTATCCCTGGTCCCCAGAGTCGTACTCGCCGCCACATATCGCAGAGAAAATCCTGGTTCAAGGTTGAAGAGGTGAATATGAAGGGAAGATACGGGAAGCAGCCAGGGAAGCAGCGCACGAATCGACCCAAGTATCCATCCCGCAGTCGCAACATCGGAAGCAGCGACATCGGCAGGGGCGGAATTGCGCCCACAAAACGCCGTCGCGCCAAGCCCCGGTCCGAGCGACTTGCGATCACGCCCGATATCCCGCAGCTCAAGCGGTTCTGCTGTTATCTCGCCGCGCAAGACTCCCATTTCTTGCTGGCGGACCAGATCCAACAGCAGTTGGGGCGGTTTCTGGAATCGGAGGGGGGTGGCGACGAGGCAGCCGACACCTTGCTTCGCCGCGTGCTTCGCGGTTGTCAGGAAGTCATTCTGCAGGCCGACTACACCTACTTTCTCCTCCGTCCCCGGGCCGGCAAGAAACACATCGCCCGCCTCCATCCCCAACAGGAGAGTTTGGAAGAAGTCTCTCGCGAGCAGTATTTGCAGGTCAAAGACACGCTCGTACAAGCCCCCGAAATCGCGGCCCGGCGGGGGCTTGTTATCGATTTCCGCCCGTTCTTTGCCGGCTTTCCCAAAGTCAACACCACCAGGGAAATGGGGGCGGGAATCTCCTTTCTCAATCGGCATCTCTCCGGGCAGATGTATCAGAATCCCGAGGTCTTCCGACGGGCACTGCTCCATTTCCTCCAGGACTGCCAGATCAATGGGGTCAGCATTCTCGTGGCGAATCGTCTCGACAGTCCCGATGGGTTCATGGAAGAGTTGGCAACCGTTGAGGCCTCCCTCGCCGACCTTCCCGCCGACACGCCCTACGTGGAAATCGCCCACGCGATGCTCGTCCACGGCTTCGAGGCCGGTTGGGGGTCGACGGCCGGCACCATTCGCGAAACCCTGACGCTTCTCAGCCAGGTGCTCGACTCATCCGACCCGGTCCGCTTCGAACGATTCCTCGCCCGCCTTCCCCTCGTCCGTACCGTCCTCATGGTTTCTCCCCATGGATGGTTCGCTCAGGACGGTGTGCTCGGCCGCCCAGACACCGGCGGCCAGGTCACTTACGTCCTCGACCAGACCCGAGCCATCGAACACCGCCTGATCACCCTCTTCCGGGAATGCGGAATCGACGCCGCCCCGAAAATCGTGGTGCTGACACGTCTGATCCCCAATGCCGACGGAACGACCTGTGGCGTGCCGCGAGAGAAGATCCACGGGACCGAAGACTGCTGGATCGTTCGCGTTCCCTTCCGCGATCCCGGCGGTGAAATCGTTCCCGATTGGATTTCCCGTTTTCAGATCTGGCCCTATCTCGAGTCCTTTGCCGACGAGGCTCGCCAGACTGTTGTCACCGAACTCATGGGGCGTCCCGACCTGATCATCGGACACTATTCCGACGGAAATCTCGTCGCCCATCGGCTGGCGGAGGACCTCGAAACGACACACTGCGCCGCCGTCCATGCCCTCGAGAAGACGAAGTACCTGCTCAGCGATATGCACTGGGCCGATATGGAAAAGGACTACCGCTTCTCGCTCCAGTTCACCGCCGATATGATCGCCTACAACTCGGCGGACTACATCATTTCCAGTTCCTATCGCGAGATCGGCGGAACCGATCAGGATCTGGGAATGTTCGAAGCCTACGAGACGTTTTCCATGCCCGGGCTCTACCGCGTCATATCCGGCATGGACCCACGGCTTGCCCGTCACAATATCGTGCCTCCCGGGGCGAGCGAAGAGTATTTCTTCCCGAATTCCGCCCATTCCAGACGGGTCGAGGCCATGGCCAATCGCCTCGCCTCGCAGTTCCTCGCCGCCGAACCGGGCGACGACGCCGTCGGCACTCTTGCCAATCCCGAACTGCCCCCCGTCTTCGCCATGGCCCGAATGGATCGCATCAAGAACCTCGGTGGCCTGGCCGAAGTCTTCGGCAAGCACCAGGGTCTGCGCGACGCGGCAAACCTGTTCCTCATCTCATCCATCACCGACCCTGAGAAATCCAGCGATCAGGAAGAGATCATTGAGATCCGGCGCATGTACCAGTTGCTCGACGCTTACCAGCTCTACGGGCATGTCCGCTGGTGTGCCGCTCGGTTGAACAAGGTCGAAACCGGCGAGATCTACCGCGTGGTCGCCGACCGACATGGCGTGTTCGCCCAGCCCGCGTTCATGGAAACCTTCGGCCTGACCGTGGTCGAGGCCATGGCCTGCGGACTCCCCGTCGTTGTGACCTGCTTCGGTGGCCCTTCTGAAATCGTCATCGACGGCGAGTCCGGTGCCGTGCGAGATCCAAACGATCACACCGCTTTCGGCGACGCCCTGCACCAGGTCCTCGCCGATCGGGCAATCTGGGACCGATTCAGCCAGCAGGGGATGAAACGGGTCCACGACGCCTTCACCTGGACCGCGCATGCCGAGCGGATCCTGCAGCTCTCCAACGTCTATTCCTACTGGAACTACCTCGATGTCATGAACCGTCCAGCCTTGGACCAGTACATCGAAACGCTCTACCATGCGGTCTATCGCCCGAGATTGTGGATCAACGAAAGGCAGCAATAATGTACATTCAATTGATCAGCATTCATGGCCTGGTGCGCGGCGAACAGATCGAGATGGGACGCGATGCCGACACCGGTGGGCAAGTGCGCTACGTCATCGAACTGGCCCGGGCCCTCGGCCAGTGCAGAGAAGTTGACCAGGTGGATCTATTCACTCGTCGGATTCGCGACCGGCGAGTGGCGGCTGACTACGCCCAGGAGATCGAGCCCCTCGGTCCCAAGGCTCGTCTTGTCCGCCTCCCCTGCGGTGGAAACCGCTATATCCGGAAAGAACGCCTTTGGCCCTTTCTCGACGAATTCGTGGATGCCATGATCTCTTTCACTCGCCGCGACGGTCGCTCCCCCACCGTCGTCCATGGCCACTATGCCGATGCGGGCTATGTGGCACGGGAGGTTGCCGGCGTCTTCGATGTGCCCTTCTTCTTCACCGGCCATTCGCTCGGAATCCCCAAACTCGAGTACCTCCTCCGCGAAGGCTGGTCCCGCGAGCAAGCCAACAGGGAACTGGCCATCGACCACCGCATCGCCGTCGAACAGTCCTGCCTCTCGCTGGCCGACCTGGTGATCGTCAGCACTCGGCACGAACGCGACCAGCAGTACGACCAGTACCAGAAAGACGAGGGCCTTCGTTTCGAGGTTGTCCCTCCGGGAACCGACCTGTATCGGTTCTTCCCCTACTACGAATACGAAATGCCCAATTCCGAAGTGACCGAGGAAGTCAAGCAGGCACGGGTACGAATGATCCGTGATCTGGGCCGGTTTCACTTCGTCCAGGAGAAGCCGCTGATCCTGTCGCTTTGCCGCCCCGATCGACGCAAAAACATCGGCGCACTCATCGAGGTCTACGGCCGCAGCAAGGAACTTCAGGCCCTGGCAAATCTCGCCATCTTCGCCGGAATCCGCACCGATATCGAAACCATGGAAGACAACGAACGACAGGTCCTCACCGACATACTCCTGGCGATGGACCGCTACGACTTGTACGGCAAACTCGCCATTCCCAAAACCCACTCGTCCGAAACCGACGTTCCCGAACTCTACCGGATTGCCGCCGAAAGGCATGGAGTGTTCGTCAATACGGCGTTCATCGAATTGTTCGGCCTGACGGCCATCGAATCGTCGGCCACCGGGCTGCCTTTCGTCGCCACTCAGAACGGCGGGCCGCAAGATATCGTCGAAAACTGCGACAGCGGCCTGCTCGTCGACGTCACGGACCATAATCAACTCACCAGCGCCATCCTCGAACTCCTCACCGACGATAAACTCTGGCAAACGAAGTCAACCAACGGCATCAACCGCGTCCGCAAATTCTACAGTTGGCAGGCACATTGCGAGGCTTACCTTCGATGCATAAAGGAAGTCAGCCGCAAGCCGGCCAAGGCCGCCCCATGGAGCCCCCTCGGCGGCTTCGCCCGGAGACTGTCGAGCCTTGAGGGTATGCTTGTTTCCGATATCGACGACACCCTGCTCGGCGATGACCAGTCGCTTCAGCAGCTCGTGGAATTGCTCCAGGCCCATCGTCATCGTTTTGGCTTCGGACTGGCCTCGGGGCGCAATATCGATCTGGTTACGCAGGTCCTCGGCGATAACGGTATCGACGAGGTCGACGTCGTCCTGGCCTCGGTCGGCTCCGAGATCTATTACGGTCGCCAGGGTGTTCCTGACAAGGGCTGGGCCAGTCACGTTCGCAGCAAATGGCGGCCCGAACGCGTGCACGAAGCTCTCGACCGTCTCCCGTTCCTCTACCTTCAGCAGGACCAGGCCCAACGCGAGTTCAAGATCAGCTACGACCTCGACGGATCCCTCGACCCTGACGAGGCATTGTCCAGAATCCACGACGCACTCGTCAACGCCAGGGCCGCATACAACCTGGTCTTCTCGCACGGCACTTTCGTCGATATTCTGGCCCCGAGAGCCTCCAAGGGAAAAGCCGTCCGGCACCTCTCCAACAAGTGGAATATTCCCCTCGAACGAATTGCCACCGCCGGTGATTCCGGCAACGACCGCGATATGCTCCTCGGAGGCACCGCCGGGATTGTCGTGGCCAACCATTCGGAAGACCTCCGCTCGCTGAAGAGATCCAAGGCCAGTCGGATCTACTTCGCCAGGTCCTCCTATGCGGCCGGCATTCTCGAAGGACTCCAGTACTACGGATTCCTGTCGGATCGCGAGCCCTCCGTCACCTCGGAGGAGGAGATCTCTGTCGGGGCCTCTTGACACGGCGACCCTTACTCGTATCGCAACGCCTCGATCGGATCCATCCGGCTGGCGCGGAGAGCCGGGAAGAAACCAAAGAACACGCCGACGGCCGAAGAAAACAGAATTGCCACCACGGCCGCCTTGAACGACACCACGACCGGCCACTTCGTCCCGGAAGTTATCGAGTTGATCAGCATCGTGATCCCCGTCGATGCGCTCCAGCCGAGAGCAAAACCGATCGCGCCGCCGATCGCCGAAAGCACCGTGGCTTCCACGAGAAACTGCAGGAGGATGTCCGTCGACCGGGCCCCCACCGCCAGGCGAATGCCAATCTCTCTCGTCCGTTCGGTCACCGAAACAAGCATGATGTTCATGATGCCCACGCCCCCCACCAGTAACGAGATCCCCGCGATCGACGCCAGCAGGATCGTCATCGTGCCCGTTACCTTGTCGAGAAACGCCGCGATCTCGGCCGTGTCCTTGACTTCGAAATCGGCCGATTCGCCGGGTGAAATCCGGTGCCGCTCGAACAGCAGCTGTCGCATCTCCTCCTGGGCCTCCGACATCACCTCGGGCGACCGGGCCGATGCGAATATGACATCCACGTTCTCAAAGTCGGATCCCCGCAATCGCTTGCGAATGGTCGAGTACGGAGCCAGTACCACGTCGTCCTGGTCGTCGCCGACTAGGTTCGCGCCCTTCTCCTCCAACACTCCGATGACCTCGAAAGGAATGTTGCGAATTCGAATCGTCTTGCCCAGTGGATTGGTCGTTTGAAACAGCTTGGCCACGATCGTTCGACCGATCACGCACACCTTGGCTGCGCTGGCAATGTCTCGCTCCGTGAAGAACCCCCCCTGGCCGACCTGCCAGTTCCGCACCGTCAGGTAGTCGATGCCCACCCCCAGCATTTCCTTGGGCATCCAATTGTTGTTGCCGTAGATGAGTTGCCCCCCGGCTCCCACGATCGGTGAGGCCGCCATGACCGAATCGCAACTCTCGCTGATGGCCTCGCAATCGTCGGCCGTCAGGGTCGGGCGGCTGCCGAATCCTTGGTGGACGCCGCGCTGCCGCATGCTCGCCGGAATGACAACAATCACGTTGGACCCGAAGGCCTGGAATTCCCCCTGGACCAGATTGCCCGCACTCTGCCCGATCGACACCATCGTCGTCACCGCTGCGATCCCGATGACGACCCCCAGCACGGTCAGGCCCGCACGCAACTTGTTCTTGGCCAGCGCCCGAAACGCAATCTTCAGTGTCGTTAACAAAGACATCTCGCAACCTGAATGCCGTTGATTGTGTCACTTGCCTTCGGGCTTCTTGGCGGTCCCGTAAACAAGTTTCATCCCCTTCTTCAAATCCCCGGAAACCAGTTCGGTGAAACGGCTGTCATTGATCCCTGTTTCAACCGGAATCGCCTTGAGTAGCTCGCCGTCGACGACCCAGACGTGACGTTTCTTCCGTTTGCGTTTCGCCTCCACCGTTTCCGAAGCCGAGCGTTTCTCGGTTTCTTCTTCTTTTGCCTCTTCTTCTTCGGCCATTTCCGTATCCGTCTCGCCCCCTTCGAGAAGTTTCTGGTCCTCAGTCCGGACGTTCTCGCGTTTGGGGAAGAATCTCAGCGCCGCATTGGGAATCTTCACAACGCTGTCGCGCCGGTCCACCTGGAACGAGATGCTCGCGGTCATCCCCGGCAGGAGCTTCAGTTCCGGATTGGGCGCTTCGACCACCACCGGATACGTGACCACGTTTTGCGTGCTCGTTGGATTGAGCCGCACCTGGGAGATCTTGCCGCGGAACAGGTCATCCGGATACGCATCCACCGTGAATTCGACGACCGCATCCCGGTCTTTCGCGTCCAGAATTAGACCGATGTCGGCCTCGTCCACCGAGGCGTACACATACATGTGTTCGCGCATCTCCACCCCGATGATGAACAGTTGAGGCGTCTGGAACTGGGCCGCCATCGTCTGGCCCTCGCTGATCTTTCGGTCGATCACCAGGCCGTCCTTCGGCGCCTTGATATCCGTATATTCCAGATTCGTCTCCGCGTTTTCCAGACTGGCCTGGGCCTGCTCCACGGAGGCATGGGCCACCGCAAGCTGAGCCTTGAGCGATTCCCGGTTGGCGATGATCTGATCCAGTTCGGTGTCGGAGATGAAATCCGGATGCTTCTCCCGCAACTGATTCGCCCGCTTCTCCTCGTTCTCGGCCTGCCGGAGCAAGGCCTCCACCCGCGTGACCTCCGCCTCGCGGGTCTTCAGCGCCGCCTTTTCCCGGGCCATAGCCGAAAGATAAAGTCGGGGATCGACCTTCGCCAGCAGGTCACCCTTCTTGACCTCGTCGTTGAAGTCCACCGGCAGTTCGATGATCGGGCCAGACACGAACGATCCCACCTCGACGCGAAGAACAGGCTGAATGTCTCCGGTCGAGTTGACCACCGAAATGATCTCCCCCTCTTCCACGTCGACCTGCCGGTAATAGACCTTGCTCACGGTCTTCAGATAGGCCTTCACACCAACGTACGCGAAGTAGCCGCCTCCGGCCAGAATCGCAAGAACAACTGCCACTTTCAGGAACAACTTCATGGGAAGCAACACAGCATCAATGACAGGAGCGGGGGGACGCCAATTCCCTCGATTCTAACACAGAGACAGCATGCGTGGGGGGGCAATCGCTGGCCAATCCGACCAATCCCGTCCGCCGCTTGTGGGAGTGACCCCCGAAATCTAAAATGATCAACCGCAGACGGTAGGACTTTCAACACCCCCATACGTGGAGGAAGCGACATGTCGCGGACGAGCGCATTTCTCCCAGCCGTAATTGCCTTGACTGCTGTTTCCGTCGGGGCCCGGGCTGAGCAGTGGGAGATCTTCTCCCCCGATCGGGCAATGTGCGCAACGGTGGCGCTCGACGACCTCAGTTCGCTTGAGGGCTATTCGCCCGGCGCCCGAGTTTATTACCGCATCAGCCAAAAATCCGAGAGTGGCGACCTGCCGGTCCTCCCTTTTTCTCCCCTTGGGATCACCCGCAGCGATCAGGCCTTTGTCGACCGGCTGAGACTGGTTGCGGCGAGCGACGTTCGTACCCTTGACGAAACCTACACGCTCGTCCACGGCAAACGGCGGCAGTGTTCCGTCAGGGCCAATCGGCAGACCTTGACCTTCCAGAATGAGGCCGGGGCCCGCCTGGATGTGGATTTCCACGTGGCCGACGACGGTGTGGCTTTTCGTTATCGATTTCCCGACGAAGACCCCAAGCCCCACACCGTCTTGGCCGAAGCGACCGGGTTTGCCCTCCCTGCAAACGCTCGGGCATGGATTCAGCCCTACCAGGAGTCGAGTCAGTGGACCCCTGCCTATGAGGAGTACTTCCAGAACGGGGTGCCGGCGGGCACGACCTCGCCCACTCCGGCGGGCTGGTGCCTGCCCGCGTTGTTCCAGTTGAAAGAGCCCTCGGCGTGGATCCTCCTGGCCGAATCGGCGGTCGACGCCGCCTATTGCGGAACTCGACTGGCCTCCGAGGCCCCAGGCGGAAGGTATCACGTCCGCTTCCCCGATCCCGGCGAAGGGAATGGAGTAGGGGCCGTGGAGCCGTCCTCATCGCTTCCCTGGGCAACGCCGTGGCGCGTCGTCATCATCGGCCACTCGCTCGACGACGTGGTACGTTCGACGATGGTCACCGACCTCTGTCCCCCTTGTGCGATCGACGACACAAGCTGGATCAAGCCGGGACGGGCGGCATGGAGTTGGTGGTCCGATCATGACAGCCCCCGCGACTACGAGAAACAGATCCAGTTCATCGATCTGGCCGCCGAAATGGGCTGGGAATACTACCTCGTCGACGCCAACTGGACCCTCATGGACGGCGGCGACGTGCGCCAAATGGCCCGTTATGCCCAGAGCAAAGGGGTTGGGCTTCTGCTCTGGTACAACTCGGGCGGGGAGCACAATTTCGTCACGGAGAAACCCCGCGGCACGATGTCGCACCCCATCGTTCGCGACTTTGAGTTCTCGCTCCTGAACCAATGGGGCGTCAAGGGAATCAAGGTCGATTTCTTCCAGAGCGACAAGCAGAATATCATGGCCCTCTACCAGGATATTCTTCGCGATGCGGCCAGGCACAAGCTGATGGTCAATTTCCACGGCTGCACGGCGCCCCGCGGTTGGTCCCGAACCTGGCCGAACTTGATGTCCATGGAGGCCGTCAAGGGCGCGGAGTGTTATACCTTTGCCGAAGACTATCCGGCGAAGGCCCCCTGGCACAACACGATCCTCCCCTTTACTCGCAACGCCGTTGGGCCGATGGACTACACCCCCTGCGCTTTCACCGACGATCGCTATCCCCATCGAACCTCCAATGCCCATGAGTTGGCCCTGTCCGTGGTGTTCGAGACCGGGTGGCTCCATTTCGCCGACCGCGTTTCAGCCTATCGAGACCTGCCCGACGGCCCCAAACGGTTCCTCCGAGAGGTGCCCGTCGTATGGGATGATACCCGCCTGATCGATGGTGAGCCCGGCAAGCTGGCTGTCATTGCCCGGCGTCATGGCCAGGCCTGTACGTGGGCGGAATCAACGGCGAAGATCTGGCCAAAAAAGTCGGCCTCGATCTGGGATTCCTCGGCGACGGCCGCTTCCAACTGAACCTGATCGCCGATGGCGGCGACGCTCGATCCTTCGGCGAAAAGACGATGACCGTCCAGAGCGACAGTCCCGTGCGAATCGCTGTGCGTCCCTTTGGCGGTTTCGCAGCCGTGATCACGCCATCCAACCCGTGAAATGGCTCATTGTGCCTTGCGTGATTCCCGGAAAATTGTCGTCCTGAAGATAGCCCCGTGGGCTTGCCCGGGGTGGCACGTCCCTGAGCGTAGCCAACGGCGTGGTTTGTGACCCCCATGGGCTTGCCCCACGCTCTGTCAGCCCCAGCCCATCGAGTTCCTGATACCCCACCAGAGGCCGGGACGTATTTTCTCTCGCGCCTCTCGACACGGCACTTGTGCCAAGCCTATAATAACCGCGTCCGGCTAGGCATCGACGGCGTTCGTGTGTCGTATGGGGCCGGTCCGAAGAGGCACACGGACGGAGAAGAGCGAGCGCTTT
>CAYSCH010000330.1:0-546 GCA_964429355.1 uncultured Planctomycetaceae bacterium
CGGCAGCTGCTGGAGGCCTGGTGCAACTAGCCGGACAGCAACAGGAGTCGAGAACATGAGTGCCGAGCAAGCAGTCTCTCTGGAGGCGATGGAACGATTTGGGCGCCCCCGCAACTATGGTCCCCTCGACCAGTTTGACGGTCACGCCCGAATTACTGGCCCGTGCGGCGACACGATGGAGTTCTGGCTGAGAATCTCCGACCTTCACGTCGTTCAAGCCAACTTCACTACAGACGGCTGTGGACCGTCGCGGGCCGCCGGGAGCATGGCAACCGAACTGGCCACGGGCAAACCTGTCCAGGAGGTCCTCGAGATTCAGCAAGCCGACGTATTGCGCGCGTTGGGCGGATTGCCTAAGGACTCGGAGCATTGTGCGTTGCTTGCGGCCAACACACTCAAGGCCGCAATTCGCGACTGCCAGGAGCGCAAACCCGCCGATCAGCGATGCTCGGAGTGTTCCACGGCGGAGTGTTCCTCCAAGCAACGGCGGGAGGACGAATCCGAAAAGGAGTACCAGGATCGCCAGGCACTCAGCCAACGGATGTG
>CAYSCH010000330.1:556-10539 GCA_964429355.1 uncultured Planctomycetaceae bacterium
ACAGTTTCGCGAGCGCCAGGCCCTGGCCCAGAAGATGTGCCAGATCGGCTACAAACTCCTCGTGATGTCCGGCAAAGGAGGCGTCGGTAAGAGCACCGTTGCGGCCAACCTGGCAATCACACTGGCCTTGGCCGGAAAGCAGGTCGGCCTGCTCGACGTCGATATCCACGGACCGAGCATTCCCAAACTGATGGGCTTGGAGGAGAGCCGGGCCGTCACCCACGACGGTGAATTGGTGCCGCTTGAAATCGGCGGAAACCTGAAGGTGATCTCAATCGCTTTCTTCCTGCCCAGCAACCGCGACGCCGTCATCTGGCGGGGACCGATGAAATACAACGCGATCCGGCAGTTCCTCAAGGATGTGGCTTGGGGACCGCTTGACTATCTGGTGATTGATTCGCCGCCGGGGACGGGGGACGAACCCCTCTCGGTCGCCCAGATGATCGGCCAGCCGGCCGGTGCGATCCTGGTCACCACGCCGCAGGATCTGGCCATCTCCGACGTCCGCCGGTCCGTCTCTTTCTGTGAAAAGGTCTCCCTGCCCGTGGTCGGCATCATCGAAAACATGAGCGGGCTGGTCTGCCCGCACTGCGGCGGCCAGATCGACCTGTTCAAGACGGGCGGAGGGGAATCTCTGGCCCTGGAAATGGGAGTTGCCCACTTGGGCCGCATCCCGATCGATCCCCAGATTGTCGTCTGCGGCGACGAAGGAATCCCCTACGTCCACCGTTTTGCCGATAGCCCTGCCGCTCAGGCATTCGCTGAGGTTGTCGAACGCGTCATCGCGACATCGCAACCACAACCACTGCAATCCCAGAACCCCACTACCGAAGGAGACAGTTTGTGAAGATCGCCATCCCCTTGGCCGACGGCCGGCTGGCCATGCATTTCGGCCATTGTGAACAGTTCGCCTTGATCGAGGTCGACGAGGTAGCCAAGGAAGTCCGCGGCACAGACGTTTTGGATGCGCCCCCTCACGAACCGGGGCTGCTCCCTCGCTGGCTGCACGAACGGGGCGCCAACGTCATCATTGCCGGCGGCATGGGAATGCGCGCCCAGCAACTCTTCACGGAAAAAGGAATCCGGGTCGTGTATGGCGTGGCTTCAGACACCCCCGAGACCATCGTGAAAGCCTTTCTCGACGGTACCATCGTTGCCGGCGAAAACATCTGTGACCATTGAGCGTTCGAATGAGACAAACCAGCGGTGACTTGTCCTTTTCCACCCTCCGCGAGCAGAGCCATCCGGAATGTTTCGTGTGCGGCCCCGCAAATGGCTGCGGGCTGGGATTGAGATTCCGTCTATTGTGCGACGGCGTCGTCGAAACCACATTTTCCTGCGAGCCGGCCTTCACCGGCTATCCGGGGATGCTTCACGGTGGGATCATTTGTACGCTGCTGGACGGGGCCATGACCAACTGCTTGTTTGCCCACGGACTGGCTGCGGTCACCGTGGACCTGAGTGTTCGTTTCCACCATCCGGTGGCGGTGAGTCTTCCTGCCGAGGTTCGGGCCTGGCTCAAATCGGAAGACTCACCGGTTCACCGGGTGGCGGCGGAAGTCCGCCAGGAGGGGCGGGTCGTGGCCACCGCTGCGGCCAGGTTTGTCGACAAGGGAGCCATGTCTTGGTTCGGAAGGAGCACAAGATGACGGAAAAGGTGCGGATCACCGTCCTGGTGGAAAACACGGCAGAAAGCCTGGGACTCTTGGCCGAGCATGGCCTGGCCTTCTGGATCGAAGCCGGATCCCAGTGCACCCTGTTCGATACCGGACAAGGGGGCGTGCTGACCAATAACGCCTATCGGTTAGGAATCTCCCTGAGTCGCGTTGACACGATCGTGCTCAGCCACGGGCACTACGATCACACGGGTGGCCTGACGGATTTCTTTAAAGGCAACGCGACCACCGTGATCTACACCCACGCGGATGCACTGAAGCCCAAGTTTGCCAGAAACAAGGACGGTATCTCCCGCCAGATCGGCATTCCGTACATTTCCCAGCAGGCCCTGGAGCACCGCCGTGATCGGTTGGTCCTGATCGAAAAGCCGACGCCCTTGTCCAATGGCCTGATCGTGACCGGCCCGGTGCCTCGCGTTACCGACTTCGAAGATACGGGTGGTCCGTTCTTTCTCGATTCTCAGTGCGTCCGCCCCGACCCGCTTGCGGATGATCAGGCCGTCTGTTTCGAGTCGTCTCAAGGCACGGTCGTCTTGCTGGGCTGTGCCCACGCGGGCGTGATCAATACGCTGCGCTACGTACAGAAATTGACCGGCGGGCGGCCGATCCACACCGTGTTGGGCGGCATGCACCTGGTGGGTGCCTCCGCCGAGCGCCTCGAACGAACGATCGATGAACTGCTCAAGCTGGAAATCGATCGCATCGGCCCGGCCCATTGCACGGGCCGAGCCGCCTCTGCCGCTTTGTGGGATACACTGCCCAATCGGTTTATCCCCTGCCCTGTTGGAACCCAGGTCGAGTTCGACCTTATCACACCCTCTACCATTGGAGCCCAGTTATGATGGGCTAACGATGAAAACCTATCTCGACTGCATTCCCTGCATAGTCCGACAGTCTCTGGCCTCCGTGCGTCGAGTGACGGATGACGATCGAATTCAAGAGCAGATTCTTCGTGAAGTACTTCTGGCGGCCAGCCAGTTGAACATGGACCAGCCTCCGGCTGCCATGGCGCAGAGGGTCCATCGGCGCATCCGCCAGCTCTGCGGCAACGAAGATCCGTACCGCGAGAGCAAGGAACGCTTCAACCACCTCGCCCTGGAGCTCCTGCCGGCCTTTCAGCAGCGTGTGCAGGCCGCCGCAGACCCGTGGGACGCGGCTGTACGCCTGGCAATCGCCGGGAATATCATGGACCTCGGCGTCAAGACCGGTTTGAATGAGGCGCAAATCCGCGTTTCCATTGGCCAGTCCCTGGATGAACCTCTTGACGGCTCGACTGCGCACTTCGCGACCGCCGTCTCGGAGGCGAAGTGCATTCTCTACCTGGCGGACAACGCGGGCGAAATCGTTTTCGACCGACTGCTCGTGGAACGTATGCCGCGAGAAAAGCTGACTGTGGCGGTCAGGGGGGCGCCGGTCATCAACGACGCCACTCTCACCGATGCGGAAACTGCAGGCCTTACGAAGCTGGTTCGAGTCATCGACAACGGTTCCGACGCGCCCGGCACAATTCTCTCCGACTGCAGCCCAGCCTTTCAGCAGGCTTTCGACGAAGCCGACCTGATCGTCGCCAAAGGCCAGGGTAACTACGAAACCTTGAGGGAATGTTCCAAACCAATCTACTTCTTGCTTCGTGTCAAATGCCCGGTCATTGCCCAGGATATTGGCTGTCCAGTCGGCAGAATGGTGTTGCAGGCATCTAACGGCCGACCAATTGACGTATCGGAAGGAGCGGATCCATGGCAGACCGAATGCCAACAAGTACCGACGGCGAAGTGAAGACACGGCAGTTGCCGGATTACAGCCAGCGCTCTGGAGAGAATCCAACCACGGCTGCTACCCCCTCGTCGCGTGTCAGAGGTGTACTGACGCTCGTTGCTGCGGAACTGAAGACGCACGCCCCGTTTACCATGCTGGGCACGGTCACCGGCATAATCATTATGGCTGTTTTTGCTGTCGTAGATATGCCCCGCACAGTATCCGTATCGCTGTTCTGGTACCTGCATCCCTTGCACGTACTGCTCAGCGCGCTGGTGACCACCGCCATGTTCACACTCCATAGCCGACGGACCTGGTTGGGAATCGTCGTCGGGTATGTTGGTTCTGTGGGTATTGCGACTCTCAGCGACTGCATTATTCCCTACGCGGGTGAAAGCTTCCTCGACCTGCCCCATCGCGGGATTCATCTGGGTTTCATCGAGAAGTGGTGGCTGGTCAACCCGTTGGCAGCCGCAGGAATTCTCCTGGGATATCTCTGGCCTCGGACCAAGCTGACGCATGCCGGGCATGTTCTGCTGAGTACCTGGGCGTCCTTGTTCCACATAACCATGGCCATGGGAAGCCAGTTCAGTATTCTCGGCTATGCGGCGGTATCGGCGTTCTTGTTCCTTGCCGTTTGGATTCCGTGCTGCACAAGCGATATCGTCTTTCCGCTACTGTTCACGGCGCGAGGCCCCGCGCTCGCTGAATCCAACGCGACTTGCCGTCTCGATTTCAGGCCTCGGTGACACAGAAACCTCTGAAACGGTCATCAATCCGGAATGTGCCCGCAATCAAGTGTTCCTGGACGGAGTTCACGATGAAGTTGTCCGCAACAGCCGTCATTAGCATGTGCGTCCTGATCGTGCTGACGTCTTCCTGTTCAGAACCACCGACGCCGAGCATGGATACTGCGCCGGCTGGGTCCATTTCAGTCCCCACCGCGAAGCCGCTCCGCGACATCGAGATGACATGGAACCCTCCGTCCACTGCCGACTATCCGGATCCTCCCGGCGGCGTACCGGCTGACTTGCCTCCAACGGCGTGTGGAGACGAATATGTCGTTCTGGCCTGGAACGACTTGGGGATGCATTGCTACCAGGCAGACTTTTCGCGATTCCAGATCCTGCCACCCTACAATGTTTTGTGGGCGCAAGTCATCGCGCGCGGCAAAAAGCCGGCAATTACTACTGAAGGCCTGCAAGCCCATTACCGGACTCTCAAGGTCGAAAACCCGCACCGGCACAGCAATTTCTGGAACTACACAGCCGGCTACGGCTGGAATGTCGAATCAGGCGTTGGTTTGAAGGGCCATGGCACTTCCGGGACGATGGCGGTTGCTGAAGACCATTTCGCTGCGGAGGGCGTGCCAGTCGTCGACTTCAACGACGACGGCACGTGGGATCCCTTCCCGATGTTTGCCGTTTCGATGAAGAATAGTCTGGGCGAAATCGTTGCCGAAACACTCAATGTGGCCCCAGCCTCCACCGAGATGGGTTGCGATCTATGTCACAAAGCCGATTCCATACAGGAAACCATGGCCACCATCCTGAAAGCTCACGACACGAACGAGAAAACCGATCTACTTTCCCAAGCAGAATCGGGCAAGCCCGTGCTGTGCAACACCTGCCACGCGGATCCAGCCATGGGGATCACCGAGAACACGGATTGCCAAAAAACCCTCTCCGCCGCAATGCACGGTTTTCACGCTAAGAAGCTGGCCGAAACCGAAGCAGAACTGCCAAAGAATGCATGTCATGCTTGCCACCCCGGCCCCAAGACGAACTGCCTGCGAGACGTGATGTCCCAATCCGGGATCACCTGCACGGACTGCCACGGAGGCATGGAAGAGATTGCCGATCCATCCCGAACTCCGTGGGTCAACATGCCTTCATGTGCGACATGTCATACCGATGCCCTTGAAGACCCGGTCATGGCTCGCATCAAGCAACCCAATCTGCATCTCACGGCCGATGCGGCCTCTCTCTATCGCAACAGCAGAGCCCATGGTGGTGGGGGAATCTACTGCGCCGCGTGCCATGGGTCCCCCCACGCAGTCACTCCGACAGCCACCAAACGCGACAACGAGCAAGCCATCCGGCTCCAAGGCCATGAAGGGCCGATCGATCAGTGCTCTCTGTGCCACCTTGAGAAACCTGAAGGTGAGTTCTGGCACTACAGGTCCGCAGAGTAAGCCATCCTCCTACAACTCAGTAATCACGATCGGTCTGCACGTTTCTGGAGAAGTACTGAATGCCAACCCGAAATATGCCCGATTCCGTGAAACTTGGAATCATCATCTGTGGCCGGTACCACACGTGTGCCGGAGGAAAATGTCTTCGCGCCATGCAATGCCGTGAGGGTGCGTTCAGCATCTATCGGGGTGAAGAAGTCGAATTGGTCGGCTTCACCAGCTGCGGCGGCTGCCCGGGCGGAAATATCGAGTACGCGCCCGCAGAGATGAAGAGAAACGGTGCACAAGTCGTCCACCTGGCGACCGGGTTGATTGTCGGGTACCCGCCATGTCCCCGCATCGCATCGTTCTGCAGTTTCATTCGAACGAAATACGAAATGGAGGTGGTTGTCGGCACGCACCCGATTCCCCAGAAGTACTTTCTGACGCACAGGCAAATGGGTACCTGGGATGCTCCGCACTGGGACGCCTTGCTTCAACCAACTCTCACCGACGAGAAAACGCGCGTGTCTTACGATTGACGAAACGAATGCCCTCTCTGCCGTGCCTTGCCCCTGAAACTTACTCCAGATTCCCGCCCAGAACAAATGAGTGACTACGTCGCAACCATGAGGCAACTGGTAGGCTCTCGTCCAATGCTGCTGCCAGGCGTCCGCGCACTGATCTTCAACCCTCAGGACGAGATACTCCTCATGCGGCGTCTGGATATGCCTCGTTGGTGTTTGCCCTCCGGTAGTGTCGAACTGGGCGAGACAGCTCTCGATGCACTTCGGCGCGAGGTTGCGGAAGAGACATCCCTTGCCGTCCTGGAAGCGGAGCCCATGGGACTGTATTCCGGCCCCTCGCAGAAGTTCACCTATCTTAATGGCGACGAAGTTTATTGTTTCTCGGTTGCCTTCGTGGTACACCGGTGGCAGGGAACGCCTCGTGCTGACGGTATCGAAGGCTCCGACCTTCGTTTCTTTTCTTTGTCGGAGTTGCCACGCGACTTGATTTCCCTTCACAAAGCCACGATTGAAGACTACAGGGACTATTGCGGCAACTTCTTGCTGCGATGAACTATTTCGTAACACCAACGCGAGCGTTCGCGAAGGAAAAGCGTCATGAAGTTATTGGACGAAGTCGAAATCTCCAAAACGATTCTTTGCGCGTACCACGAGAGATTTCTCGATCGCATCGCAAGCGACGTGATCATCGTCGGTGCCGGTCCGTCGGGCCTGGTGGCCGGATGCTTCCTTGCCAGATCCGGCTTCAAGGTTACGGTCCTGGAGAAGCGACTGGCGCCCGGTGGAGGGATCTGGGGCGGCGGGATGGCCATGAATGTGGCCGTCGTTCAGGACGAAGCGGTCCCCTTGCTTGATGAAATGGGGATCCGATCGCAACCGAGGCGTCCCAACCTCCATGCCGTCGACGCCATGGAACTGGCTGCCGGGCTGTGCTGGAACGCCCTCCAGGCGGGCGTTATCATCTTCAATCTTACCACGGTCGAAGACGTTTGCGTCCATACTGATCGGGTGACGGGTGTGGTTGTCAACCGCACGAACATCGCTGGTGCACTTCCGGTGGACCCAATCGTATTCTCCGCAAAGGCCGTACTCGACGCGACCGGTCATGAGGCCGTGCCGGTTCAGTGTCTTCGCCGGCGAGGCCTGCTCCCCACGACCGTTCTGGCCCAGGAAGGTCCCATGGACGCTACCGCCGGCGAAGCCTTTGTCGTCGATCGAGCGGGCGAGGTCTTCCCAGGTCTGTGGATCTCTGGAATGAGCGTATCCGCCACCTTGGGCGGCCCGCGGATGGGCCCCATTTTCGGCGGAATGCTGCTCTCCGGGAAACGTGTGGCCGAGGCAATTGCCGCCGCCCTGGCAAAAGAGTGATTCAAGGCAGGATGATGGCATGAAAGCGTTTCAAGATTACTATCCGGATGAAGTAAGCCATTGTTACGGCTGTGGACGGTTGAACGAACATGGCTTGAAAGTCAGAAGCTTCTGGGATGGCGAGGAAACGGTAGCGACCTTTCATCCAAATCCGTATCATATGGCGGTTCCGGGCTACGTCTACGGCGGCCTGCTGGCATCGATCATCGACTGCCATGGCACCGGCACAGCTGCCGCGGCGATGTATCGGGCCGAGCGGCGCGAGATGGACACGGAGCCACCAATTCGTTTTCTGACGGCATCCCTGCACGTCGACTACATTCGCCCGTCACCCTTGGATGTGCCCCTGGAGATCCGTGGAAGAGTCAAGGAGATCAAAGGACGCAAGATTGTCGTGGGTGCCACGATCTCCGCAGATGGAAAGATATGTGTTCGCGGCGAGGTTGTGGCCGTTCAAGTTCCCCAAGGTTGGATGCCAGGAAGCAACGCCTCCTGAAGTCGGCCAGATGGAGTCGATGCGACTGGTGAGTGTCGAAGGTCCTCAGCCTGACCTTCTGCGATCGTTGAACGTTTCTATCACTTTGGATGAATGGAGGACGATGCGATGAAACGAAAGACTGTTTTTCTCAGAACCGCCACGGCGGTTCTCGCGATGTGGTTGATCGGAGCCATTATCTGGCATCCGGCGACCCTGCCGGCTCAACCGCCGGCGACCAGCTATTCGCCGGTCGTTATGCAGGAGAGTTTCGAAAGCACGGTCGCACGGATGTCGGCTGCAAAACCGCAGGTGATGCAGCGTCACATGCAACTGCTGGAGGAACGATATGACTTGAGTGATCGGCCCGCTGAAGGCGTCAGCATGTCTCGCGGCAAGCCAGTTCAAGCAGATGTGCGAGTGAATCTGCCGCCCGGTGTGAAGTCGTGGCAAGAACTGTCTGCCATGTCGCCGGAAGAAATCCGTGAGAAAGGGCTGTGGCCGAAAGGATTTCTACCCCTGCCCCATCCGAACCACCCGGAAGGCGGTATGGTGTTTCCGAAGTACCATATCGACGAGATCCAGAAGCAGGAAGGACGAGACCTCACGCGGTTCGATCTCGACTTCGACCTGCCGGAGCACCTGCTCCCGGAATTTCCTCCCGCCATCTTCTTGACCACCCGAACCGACCTCGGGGATGTTTCTCAGGGTCAAGTGGTGACACTGCAGAACTATTTCGAACTTTTCAACGGTATCCTGAACCCCAAGCAATTGGAGGGACTGCGGCTGCTGGTGACTCCGTTCCCACAGCAGCAGTTCAACGCAACGGATGATCGGCGCTCGCTGAAACCGAGTATGGGGGTGACCTGTTTTGACTGCCATGTCAATGGTCACTCCAACGCGACAACCCACCTGGTTGGCGATATTCGTCCTCAAGCGTTTCGGCATCGCCTCGACACCCCGCCATTGAGAGGCGTCAACGTGCAACGGTTGTTTGGCTCCCAGAGGGCACTCAAAAGCATCGAGGATTTCACCGAATTCGAACAACGCGCAGCCTATTTCGACGGCGACCCGGTCATCGGCACGAAGAAGGGCGTGAACGTTTTGGAGCGAGGAAGCCAGGTCCACTTCATGGCCGAATTCATGTCGATTCTCGACTTCCCGCCAGCGCCGAAACTGAACCTGCTGGGAATGCTGGACCCGAAGAAGGCCACTCAGTCCGAGTTGCGTGGCCAAAAGGTGTTCTTCGAACGCGGTCGATGTGCGGCGTGCCACAAGCCGCCGTACTACACCGACCTCTCCATGAACAACCTGCACACGGAGCGGTTCTTCGAGCCTCACCAGTACAACGGGCGCATGGCGACCGGCGACGGACCCATCAAGACGTTCCCGCTTCGAGGCATCAAAGATTCGCCCCCCTATCTTCACGACGGGCGCCTCCTGACCCTGGAAGACACCGTGGAATTTCACGACCTTGTTCTGGAAACAAGGCTGAGCGAGGACGAGAAGAAGGACTTGGTGGCTTTCTTGCGTTGCCTATAAACGCTGCTGTCTGACGGCACATGAACTTCACTACTTGGAAACGAGGATCTTACAGTATGACCACAACACAAAACGCACCTGCCGAGACTTCCGCAGCGGAAGTTGTCAGAATCCCCTTGATCGGCGAAACCGCCCCGGCCTTCGAGGCCGTTACGACCCAAGGGCCGATTCGGTTTCCCGGCGACTACAAGGGGAAGTGGGCGATTCTTTTCAGCCACCCAGCCGACTTCACGCCGGTCTGCACGACCGAGTTCATGACCTTCGCCACCCTGATGCCACAGTTCGAAGCCCTCAACTGCAAGCTGATCGGCCTGTCGATCGACAGCAACTTCAGCCACATCGCCTGGCTGCGGACGATCAAGGAGAAGATCAAGTACAAAGGCATGGAGCACGTCGAGGTCACGTTCCCGGTGATTGCTGACCTGAAGATGGAAGTGGCCCGAAAGTACGGCATGCTCCATTCGTCT
>CAYSCH010000331.1:0-2091 GCA_964429355.1 uncultured Planctomycetaceae bacterium
CACCGGCTGTGCACATCCATGCCCGTGGGAAACTCGTACGTTTTGTGAGGGCTTCCAAAGCGGACGGAGAATGCTGGGAACTTGTCCGTAGCACCGACGCAAACCGTCTGGTCGACTCCGGCCGCCGTTCCCGACTCCTGCCGCCGGCGATCTCCACCGCAGGAAACCCTGCACGTTCTATCAGGGCTTCTCAAGCATAGGTCCCTGGGCCGTAGCCGGACTGGCCAGCGGCGTTCTGACTGCGGGTCAGCCCCTGGGCCAGGGCGGGCAATCGGCACAAACGCTGCGATCGACAGAGCCAGATCGTCAAGCATCGCTCAACAAATGGCTGCCGCAATTCGACGGCAGCCATCACGCTCCGCCGTGGCGTTCCGTTGACGAACACGGGACATGCATCTATTGAGCGATCCTAAACGTTTGCCCCGGGATGTTCCGGAGGCGCCGGCGAGTCGGCCGACCAGATCGGGAGCGTCACGACGAAGCGTGTGCCACCTCCAATTCGCTTCTCGTAGCGGAGGCTTCCATGATGGCAACCGACGATCTTCCGGCAGTAGGCCAGGCCCAGGCCGAGACCGGGGTAGACATCTCGCGGGTGGAGACGTTGAAAGATCGTGAACACGCGGTCGGCGTACTGTTCGTCCAGACCGATGCCGTTGTCTTCCACGACGATCCGACACCCGGATCCGGCGGCTTCCGCAAGCACGCGGATGGCGGGGCCCGTGTCGCCCGTCTGGAACTTCAGCGCGTTGTCGAGCAGGGACCGAAACAGCAGTCTCATATGATCGGCACGTGCCTCGATGATCGGCAGCGGCTGGATCGAAACCGTGGCGCCGGAGGACGCGATCCTCTCGCCCAGATCTTCGCAGACGGCGGCAAGCGTCTCGTTCAGGTCGACCTGTGTGGCCGGGCCGGTGTGGGTCTCCAGTCGCGACAAGACGAGGAGTCCTTCGATCATCCCCTGGCCTCGCTCGGCGGCACTGAGGATCCGCCGGAGGTCGTCGCGACCGGACGGGTCGAGATTCTCGCCCAGCCTGGCAGCCAACCGCTGGCTGAAGGTTCGCACCTTGCGGAACGGTTCCTGCAGGTCGTGGGAGACGGCATAGAGAAACTGCTGCATCTGGCGGCGGAGCGCGTCGGGATCGTCGGGCGGTGTCATGGGATCTGGCGGGAGTGCTGATTCTGGCGGCCGGTCAGTTCGGGCGTCGCGGCGGGGATCTCGATTTCGCTGACAACCGGGTTGGACGCCGGCTGGGTTTCCCTGTTGTAGCGATAGTAGACTTCCAGGCAGAGGGCGGCCAGAGCGGTGGAGTAGACACGACCGCCTTTACCGCCCCAGCGGGATTCGGGAGCCCAACTGCCGCGACTGCAGCCTTCCTTGCACTGGAGGCCGATGATTGCATCGCGAATGATGTGGTTCCATCGCTGCCACGTATCGCCGCCGTCGTGGAACATGGCCAACGTGCAATTGTACCAAAGGTAGTAGTCGCGGTCGCGTCGCTGTTTCTCTTGGGTGTCCCAGCGCTGTTCGGCCAGATCGGCCAGGAACATGGCGGCCTTGTCGACCATGGGCGAGTCGGCCTCGTCGAGCAGGAACTGCCGTGCAAGCATCCCGACGCCGGTCGTGGCCTCGCTCGACATGCTGCCCCCCTGGTAGCGAGTCTGCCCGGTCGATTCGACCGCGTGTGCGTCGAAGAAGGGTCCGATCCGGCTCAAGCATGCGTCGCTCACGGGGACCCCAGCCTCCCGGGCGGTCTTGATGGCCAAGACCTGCCAACCGGTCACCGAGGTATCGCTGGGCAACCGGGGATCCGGTTGATAGCGCCAGCCGCCGTCGTCGTGCTGCATTCGCTCGATGAAGTGGATGGCTTTGCGGAGCGCCTGGGAGTATCGAGGATCTGGCGTCCGGCCCGACGCCCGGGCCAGCGCGCAGGCTTCGCCCAGGGCGAAGGCAGCGATTCCGTGCTCATACATATAATATTGATGAAAGGGGGTCCCCTGGTCCTCAGGATGCGTACCGATCAGGCCGCCATCGGGCCGCTGGTGCTCGACCAGCCAGTTGCAGTACAGCAACGGCGCACCCGCAAGGCGCCC
>CAYSCH010000331.1:2101-10496 GCA_964429355.1 uncultured Planctomycetaceae bacterium
GAGTAGGTATTGGCATTGAAGTCGTAGTGCCCGCCGGCCTGAAATGCGAGCAGGGCCAGGCCGGTCTGAGCCGCCTCGAACTGGCCGCCGGGACCGCTGCACGACGCATCGACGCAGCGGGCGCGGGCGCCCTCTGCGAGACACTCGGACCCCCAATGGCCCTCGGGCATTTGGTGACGGGCCAGCCAGTCCAATCCAGCGGCGACGGCCGCCTCGCTCGCGGGTGTGCCGCCGTACTGGCCGATCCAGGCGGCGCGATTGCCCTGCGTTCGCTTGGCATATAGTCCCAGAGACCCGGCGGTCGCCCGGTCAAACGTGTCGATCTTCTCCACCAGGGCGCCGTCCGCGGTCACGTTGATCGTACACACGTTCCAGACGTTGCCCATCAGGTTGCCTTCGGGCGCGAAGCGATAGGTTTGGCCGCCGTGATAGACCTTGACTTCCGCCCCGCTTTGGGCCAGGGCGTTGGCCTCCGGATGGTTGCGGTTGGTGTAATCGTGCACGTAGTAGCGGTACTCGCCCGGCAGAACGCCCAGCACCGTGATTGTCTCCGGGCCTTCGCCATTCGGGTCGTCCACATCGAGATTGACGAACTCCTTGCTCTTCAGGTCGCCGCGCTGGTGAAAGTACACATGAAAACGTTCTCCTCCGGGCAATGGGCCTTCCAGGTGGGCGTCGAGGTCGGCGGGCTGCTTGCCCCAGGTGAGCACCAGACGAAGTTGTCCTTCCTTCAACCCCGGGCTGAGCACGACGCGAATCGCCTGAGGAGCAGCCGCATCGAGCGTTCGCTCAAACCGTTCTGTCGTGAAACCGTCGGCTGTGACTTCCAGCGGCACGTTGCCTTCAGGCAGTTCCTCCAACTGGAACCAGCCTTCTTCGTCCGTCCGAGTCGTTTGGGTACCGCCGGCCATTCTGACCGCGGCCCCAGGCACCGGCTGGTTGGTAACAGCATTGACGATCTGCCCCCGCAGAGCCGCGTCGCCTGTCGTTTCCGGCTGCTGAAGCTCGGGCACGGCAATGTTAGCCAAGTGAAGCCTCAGGCCGTCACGGTAAGTGACTTGGATCGTGTCTCCCGGCTCTGCCCCTTCGACTCGCCACTCGAACGACTGATCGCTGCGTACGTCGCCTTTCATCACTTGATCGAACAGCTCGCTGTCGCGATCTTCGCCGCTGCGGCGAAAGGCGATCTTGCCCCGACTGACTGGCCTGTAAACAAACGTCAGGCGATCCTGATCGACGGCCCCCCGCTCGACCGAAGGGACACTTTCGATCGCCGCAAAGGGCAACACGGTAGCCGCCCAATACCCCCCGATGCACAGGATCGTCAAGAACAGGGCCGCCGCTGCTCCGAGAGCGAGAAAACGGCCTCGGCGGCGCCGCACCAGGACACTTGTGTGGAGCCGGTCTAACTCGTCTTGAAGCTCCTGGAACTCCACGTCGCCACGAGTGGGCATCTTGGGCGGCGGAGGCGGCACGGCGATGGTGGAGCCGGATCTTGCTGAGCGCGGGGGGGGCGGGGGCGGTGCGTTTATCGCAGGCGGTGGCGACACAGGGGGCGCCGGCCTGGGGGGCATAATTCGGGGTGGACTTCCCGAACTGGTCGGCTCGGGCGGCTGTTGCTGCGCCGTGGGCACTGGAGGTGGTACGGCAATCGCCGGACCACCGGCGTCCGTCGACAGGTCACCGCGGCAGGCCGGGTGGGGGCAAACGATCGCGTCTTGGGGAACTTCGCGTTGGCACCAGCGACAACGAGACATGGGAGAAGAGGTCGGAGGGGTAGTTGAGCATTGAAACGCCTGTCAGTCTTGTTCCCCCAGTGTAGCGGAAATCGCTGGGAATTGGAAAAGTGGCACAAGAGACTTCTCGCGGACCATTTGGTCGAACATGGCGATCAAGGGCTGAAGAACAATCCTGTCCAGACGCACCGGCTGGACAAGGTTCGAGGAGCCATCAATCCAGGCGGGCCGTTGCCTCCTGCTGACGGGAAGGAATTCCGCTCGATGATCAGCGGAGGTGGGACTGGGCCATGGTCTGGGCGCGACTGAGGGCGGCGTCGAGCTGGCCGATGACGGCTGTGACCTCCGTTCGTTCCATGCCCAGTTCGACGAACCATTCCGCCGGAGGCGTGCTGGAGGTCGATATTCCCAAGGCCGGGCAGTGCCGGAAATCGCAGAGCCAGTCGCTCAGGGCGGTGGCGAGGACCATATCGCGATGGGGGCCGTCGTAGTCGCTCGGATGGTGGTGGTGCCCGATGGCGTCGGTCAGATGCACGGGCAGCTTCCATTTGACGGCCACGTACTCGCCCAGTTCGCTGTGGTCGAATCCGATCGTGTCGTGCTCGACCTGGTAGGCCGGCCGCTCCGGCGTCAGCTCGTCGATGATGCGGCGGAACGGCTTGTGGAGGTACTGGTCGATCATCACGAAGCCGATATCGTGGAGCAGGCCGGCCAGATAGGCTTCCTGCGGGTTGACGCGCCGGGAAATCCTGGCGATTTCCTGGGCAACCATTCCCGTGCTGACCATGTGGCTCCAAAGTCCTTCGCGGGTGTAATTCCGGTAGCCAGACGTTTCCCGGAACAGGGGCGCCACGTAGGAACTCATGGCGATGTTGCGGATCTCATGGAAACCGAGCAACATCACGGCCTGTTTGAGGTCGGCCACCGCCTCGCGGATTCCAAGGTAGGAAGAATTGACCGTCCGCATGATACGCATTGCGATGGCCGGATCGCTGCGAATCACCCCGATCAGATCCTCGGCGTCGGCATTCGGATCCTGGGCGAGGGCGATGATCTCGCCGGCTCGGGTGGGCAGCGACGACACGTCACCGATCTTCTGGAAGACTCGATCGATGACTTCCGCCCGAGCCGGATCGCGGCGGCTGGCGGAGGGCCTGGTTTCGCAGATGAACGTGTTCATTCCGCCAATTCTCGGCAAGCGGCAGATTCGTCACAACCGGGCGAGGCCCGGGGCTGCACTTCTGGAAAGGATAGCTTACGAAACGGCGGATCAACGGGAATCCGGGCAGACACAAGGCAGAATGACCGCAGGCGACGGGAGTTTTGGACGCGTTTGGGGGGGCGTTCAGCATTAGTTGGAGTGGTGAGGACCAAGACTGCGGTGATGCCCAGTCAGGCAAAGCGGCGACCGGCAGACACTTCTGGTAAAGCGCGCCGCCAGGAATCCCGAACGGCTTGAACTGCTGTGCAAGCATCCGTGTGCACCATCCATCAGGACGCAAGTACTTGAGTCGAAGGCGGATTTCCAGATCGGCGAGAAAGAGAACGGGCACAGCTTGGTGACTGTGCCCGTTGGATGGGCGGGAGGGCGGCGGTCGGCGGGCCACCTACCGGTCTATTTCGTTTCTGCCTGGACAGCTTCCAGGTACTTGGCTGCTTCGTCTTTGCCGATCTCGCGGAGGAAGACGTTACGCCAGCGGATTTCGCCGCCATGGGTCTGGAGTTGGATCGGGCCATCGGCTGGGACCGGCTTGTCCTTCTCGTAATAGTTGCTCAACTTGGCGTCCTTGACGACGTGCTTGCCGTTGAGCCAGACGTTGACGTACTGGCCGATCATCTGGATGCGGAAGGAGTTCCACTCGCCGAACGGTTTGTCGGCCAGTACGAGCGGGTCCTTGCCCGGCCAATCCTTGGGGTTATTCCAGAGGCCACCGGACCCTTTGTCGGCACCGATATTCCACTTGCCACCCTCCTCGGTGTAGTCCCAGATCTGAACCTGGGGAATACCGCGGAGGTAGATGCCGCTGTCGGCCTTGGCGACGGTCTTGTAGTCGATGAGGAGCTCGAAGTCGCCATAGAACTTGTCGGTAGTCAGGTAGAGCCCGTTACCATCGTTGACCAGTTCCTGGTTCTCAACGCGCCAATGCTCGCGGATGTCCTTGCGGCTTTCTTCCTTCTTCTTTTCGAAGTCGGCCGGACTGAGCTCGCGGTAGGTGTTGTAGTGATCGGTTGACAGACCCCACCAGCCGTCGAGGTTCTGGCCGTTGAAGAGGGCAACGAAGCCCTTGGGGGGCTGAACGGGATCGTCGGCGGCCGGCGTCTGGGCAGTCCAGGCGGCAGCCGAAAGGGCCAGGAGGGCGGTCAAGAAGGCGGATTTTCTCATGGATGGCTCCTGATTCAAGGTGGGCGATTGGGGAAGGTTAGGCGTGCAAATGTCGATCATACACGGCGGAGAAGACGAATGCGAGAGGCACCGGTCGTTCATGGCCGGCCTGGGAATCGTCGTCCATGGTCACTTGCTTTTGCCTGGCTACCGACTGGTCTCACTTCACGGAGCCGGGAAGATCTCCCGCACAACCAGGGAGAAGCCGGGAAGGAGTTCTGCTTCGGTCAGCGTGTCGTTTTCGGCAAGAATGGTGGGACTGGCGCCTGGCCGATAAATGACGACGCTTCTTCGGAGCGGATCGACGACCCACATGACTGGGCAGCCGGCGTCAAAGTATTCCTCCATCTTCGAATGCATCTCGGCGGCCGTGTTGCTCGGCGAGAGGACCTCAACGGCCAAGTCCGGGGCACCTTCCAGGAACGCGTCGAGGTCCTGGTCCTTGAGCCGCTCCGTGGTGAGAAATGACACATCGGGTTCGCGAACGGTGTCGGGATTGCGCGAGAGGACGTAGCCTGTCGAACTGTCAAACACTTCGCCAAGCCTGTTGGCGCGAACGAACGCAATCAGTTCCCCCAAGACACGGGCTCCGACTGCCCCGTGTCGCCCCATCCCCGGACTCATCATGATCAGCTCTCCACGCACCAATTCGCACGGTCCGAGGTCTGAGGCAGCGCTGAGCAGTTCTTCAGCGGTCGTGATGTTCTGCGTTGGCATCGACATGCTGTCCTCCCGGGCACCAGGCCAGCGGGTCGCCCTCAATCTTGCCCATCCATCCAGATTCTATCCCGTTGGACGAAATGCCACAAGTTTGCGCCGAGAACGAGCCCCCCCTGCCCGTAATTTCCGTGCCTGTCTCCCGTCGGGGAGTGCCGTTTTCGTTGCACTGCCTGCGAGCAAGCAGCCGCACACAACAGGCCCGAGCACCAGGGGTCTGCTTACTCCGTCTTCACCGGATCGGCCGGCCGTTTGGGCAGACGCTTGGGTTCCTCCTTCATGCGCTGGAGAACCTCCTTGATCGCTCGCTCCAGTTGCAGGTCGTGCCCCTCGATCACCGACTTGGGATCGTTCTCGACCTCGATGTCGGGGTCGACGCCGTGCCCCTCGATGATCCATTTGCCGTCCGGGCCGTTGGTTGCCGACAGGGGCACGTAGACCGTGCCGCCGTCAAGCAGGGGGCCGCGGCTGGAAATGCCGACCACGCCTCCCCAGGACCGCATGCCGACGAGGGGACCGAGCCCGGCCTGGCGGAAACGGTAGGGGAAAATGTCGCCATCGGAAGCGGAGTTCTGGTTGAGGACGCAGACCATGTGGCCATGGAAGACCGTGTCAGGATAGGTGCCCGGATCGTCGCTCTCGCGGCCAAAACGGGTGCCGAGCAGTTTGTTGTCGAGGCGCTCGATAATCCACTGCGAGACGTTGCCGCCGCCGTTGGCGCGAACGTCGATGATCAATCCTTCCTTGCGGATCTGCGGATAGAACCATTTGATGAACTCGTAGATACCTCGATCGCCCATGTCGGGGATATGGAGGTAGCCCACCCGTCCCTTGGTGGCCTTGGCCACGCGATCGAGGTTGCCCTGGACCCAGTCGCGGTAGAGGAGGGCCGATTCGTCGAAGACGGGCTGGTAGGTGACTTTTCGCGATCCCTTCATCTTCGGCGTTTTGCTGACCGTGAGCGTGATCGGATCGGTCTTGTGCTGGAGGAACTGGTAGGGATTGTCCTTGCCGGTGAGTTTCCGGCCGTCGATGGCCAGCACATAGTCGCCCTCGGCAATGTCGACCCCGACCTCCGTCAGCGGTGCACGGTATTTCGGTTCTTCGTTCTCACCCCGGAAGATCCTGGCAATGCGGTAACGATTTGCCTTGGCGTCAAGTTCGAAGCGGGCGCCGGGGAGGGCGACCTTCGGCCGCTCGGGAATCTCGTAATCGCCCCCCTCGATGTAGGCGTGCCCGACGTTCAGTTCGGCGATCATCTCGCCGATCAGGTAGTTCAGGTCGCTGCGGTGAGCGACATGGGGCAGCAGGGCCCGATAGCGCTCGCCGATGGCTTCCCAGTCGTAGCCGTGCATGTTTTCCACGTAGAAGAAGTCACGGAATCGCCGCCAAACCTCGTCGAAGATCTCGGCCCATTCTTCGGCCGGCACGCGGTCTACAGAGAGACCTCCGGTCGAGATCGTCTTCTCGTCCTTCGAGTCCGGACTGGTATTGATCAGGCGGTAGGCGCCGTCCTTTTCCAGGAGCACCTTGGAGCCGTCGCGGGAAAGGGCGTAACCGCCGATGTCTTCGGCGAGGACCGATTCCTTGCGCTGCTTGATATCGAAGACCTTGAGCACCGGCTTGGCGTAACTCTCCCGTCCGTAGAAGGAAGCGCCGCTGTCGACATACAGGAGGTTTCCCTTGAGGGCGGCCAGATCGCTGCGGTTCTCGGCCGTAACCGGCACGCGGATCACCCGATCGGCCAGGCCGTCAAAATCGATCTCCGCATCCTCGGCTGCCTCGGACTCGTCTTCTTCCTGGTCCTCCTTGCCATCCTCGTCGTCGGTCTCTTTCTCCTTCTTCTCGTCTTTCACGTCCTCCTTGGCCTTCGAACCGGTCTCCTTCTGCTTGTCGCCGTCCGGCGTTACCTCGTCGCTTTCCGGGGCAAACGGATTGGCAACGTCGTTGCGAAGTGCCAGGGCACAAATGCCAACCTGCCGGTTGCTGGCGTAGTTCCATTCCACGGCGCTGATTTGTGGGGCGAATTCTCTGGCCGCCAAAAAGAAGAGGTACTTGCCGTCCGGATCCCAGGCGGGCGAGTATTCGTCGGCATAGGGGCCGGTCACCCGGTGCTGCTTCTCGTCCTCGGTGTCCCAGATGTAGAGGGAGTTCAACTCCGAGGCATCGCGCAGCGTGAAGGCAAGATAACGTCCGTGAGGAGACCAGGCGCAATCGCCAAACAGGCCGCGCCGCTCGTCGGCCACTTCCACGACGCTCTTGTCTTCCAGCGTGAGCACGTAGAGTTTGCCGTCCTTGTCGCTGAAGGCAATCCGTTTGCCGCAGGGAGACCACTGGGGCGCGAAGAGCATTCCTTCGCATTCCGTCGTGAGCTGCTGCGGTTCGCCCAGGCCATCCTGGTCGATGAGATAGATCTGGTCCTCGCCACTGCGGTCGGAGATGAAGGCGATCTTCTTGCCGTCGGGCGACCAGCGGGCCCAGCGGTCGTGAGCTCGGGAGGAATTGGTCAGGTTCCTTGTCGGCCCTTTTTCGACCGGCACGCTGAACAGGTCGCCGCGAGCGACAAACAGTGCCCGCTGGCCCTTGGGGCTGAGCTCGAAATCTTCGATGTTTCCTTCGGCCGAGTAGCGGGAAGGCCGCATGGCCAGGCCCTCCTGCGGCACGGTGATCGAGATCCCGCGGTCGGTGGCCGCCTCCGTATCGTAAACATGGAGCTCGCCGTTGAGTTCATAGACGATTTTGTGGTCGTTGTCGGAACTGGCCCAGCGAACGTCCCACTTTTCCTGCCGGGTGAGCTGCTCGGTTTTGTCGCTCGCCTGATCGTAGGCATAGAGATTGAGAATGCCGTCGCGGTCCGATACGAAGTACAAACGATCGCCCATCCACATGGGATCGCGTTCGGTGCGTTTGCTGGGAGATACCGCGCAGGTCTGGTGGTTCTCGAGGTTGAAGACGAGGAGATCCTGGGCCCAGCCTCCTTCGTAGCGTTTCCAGGTACGGAAGTCGCGGAACAAGGGGCTGTACAGGATGCTCTTTCCGTCGGGCGAGAAGTCGCCGGCCCCGGCGGTCGGCATTGGAAGTTTGACCGCCAGGCCACCTTCGATGCTCACCGTGTAGAGGGCGCTCATCGTCCGTCCACCGTCGGCGTCACGAAGGGAGCGAAACAGGATCGACTTGCCGTCGGGGGTCCAGCCGTAGACCTGGTTGTCGTAGCCCCAGCGCGGAGGCAAGGGGCCGTGGGCCGGGTAGAAGGTGAGTTGCCGCGGAACGCCCCCTTGGGCCGGGACAACGTAGACCTGCTCGTCGCCGTCGTACTGGGCGGTGAAGGCAATCGACTTCCCGTCGGGTGAGAATTTCGGGAACAGTTCCTGGCCCGGATGCGAGGTGATGCGAATGGCAGCCCCCCCTTCGGTCGAAGCTCGCCACAAATCGCCGCCGTGGCAGAACACGGCCTGCTGGCCGTGAATGTCGGGGAACCGCAACAATTTCGTTTGGGCTGTTGCGGTTGTAACGCTTAGGAGGCTCAGAACAAGAAGAACGAGAGAGATCCGGGCAGATT